>MGYT01000185.1:10995-12817 GCA_001801865.1 Gammaproteobacteria bacterium RIFCSPLOWO2_02_FULL_61_13 | reverse complement strand
GGGAATGGCGGTTCGAGATTTCTTCTCCCTGTATTCTACCTTCTACTTTCTACATTCCGTTCATTTAATCTTCCCCACCATCTCCGCTGCCGCGTCAATTACCGCCTCCTGGTGCGGCTGCAACGCCTGCCCGCCCAGGCCGCCGAGCATTTCGGCGAACGGATCATTGACCCCGGTGCGGATGCCGGATAATTCCTCCATGACGGCCAGCCCGAAGAACGGCACCGTGGCGGCGCTGTAGCCGCCCTCGTGGCAAAGCACCAGGCGGCCGGCACAAATCTCATTAGCCACAGCCATTAACTTGTGCGTCAGTTGCCGGTAACCCTCACTGGTCATCATTTGCCGGCCCAGGGGGTCATAGGCGCCGGCATCAAATCCCGACGGCACGATAATGAATTCCGGTTTGAACCGGCGTAACGCGGGGACGACTACGCGATCAAACACCGCCTCGTGCGCCCCGATGCCGGAGCCCGGCGGCAGGGGGATGTTGATGTTGTAGCCTTCACCGCGCCCGCCGCCGCGCTCGGACATATGTCCCGAATTTGGCGGGAAGCAGTTGTCCTGGTGCATGGAAATGGTCAGCGCGCGCGGGTCTTCCCAAAATGCGGATTGCGTGCCGTTGCCATGGTGCACGTCCCAGTCGACGAAGGCGATGCGGTTCAGCTTGCGCGCTTCGAGCAAGTGCAATCCCGCAATGGCCGCATTGCCGAAAATGCAAAAGCCCATGGCCAATTCCCTGAGCGCATGATGTCCCGGCGGGCGCACCAGCGCATAGGCGTTGCTTACCCGTCCGGCCAGCACTGCGTCCACGGCTTCAATGACACCGCCGGCGGAGAGCAGCGCGATCTCAAAACTACCCCGGCCCATGGGCGTGAAGAATCCGGCGTCGACGCCAAAATGCTCATTCAGCGACCGGATCTTTTCCAGGTGGGCGCGGGTATGAAAGCGCAGGATTTCCTCTTCGGTGGCGGGTCTCGCTTCCAGCGGCAGCAGTTGCTTTAGCAGCCCGCTGACTTCCAGCAGGTTGCGGAAACGGCGTTTGGTTTCGGGATGTTCAGAATGCTCGAAGGGTTGTACGGGATTCCCGTAAGGCATGGGCCCGGCGAAATTGCCGGTGTTATGCCACATATAGAGTTCGTGGTAGAGAAATCCCGTTGCCATGGTTCCATTACTCCACAAATCATCAATTAGCTCGACTGCTTGCCATGGGCGCCACTTTCGGCCAGGGCCGGGCCTGCTCCAGCTGCGCGGCGAGGCGCAATAACGTCGCTTCCTCCCCGTAGCGCGCCGCAAACTGCATGCCGAGCGGCAGGCCGTGAGCGGTTCGGGCCAGCGGCAGCGATATCGCCGGCTGACCGGTCATGTTGAACAGCGGGGTCAGCGGTGTGAACAGGAACACTTTGCGCGTCCAGCCTTCCGCGCCCAGTGTGGCGTCATTGGAGTTCAGGCTGCCGAGTGGCAGCGGCGGCACCGGTAATGTCGGCGATAACAGCAAATCGTATTTCTGGAAGAATGCGGCGGTGGAACGGGTCACCCCGTTCGTGTATGCCATCGCCTGCAACAGGTCGGTCGCCTTCAGCGACTTGCCGTGGTGATAGCAGGCCAGGGTGGTGGCCTCCAGCGTCGTATGGTCCACCGGGCGTCCCGTGGCCGCGGCGATTTGGTCGATCCAGACCGGCAGGTTCGCGGTCCAGTAAACCATCGAGTTCAGCACGAATTGCTCCCAATCCAGCGGCGGCGCGGCCTCCTTGACGCGGTGCCCGAGTTCCGCGCAGAGCTTCGCGATGTCCTGCAAGCCTGCAGACACCGCCGGATCGAACGC
>MGYT01000185.1:10842-10972 GCA_001801865.1 Gammaproteobacteria bacterium RIFCSPLOWO2_02_FULL_61_13 | reverse complement strand
TCAGTGCAATGCGCAGCCGCTTCGGCGGCTTCAGGATTTCGGATGCATAAGTCTTGCGCGGCGGCGTGATGATGTATGGATCGCCGACTCCCGCGCCCTGTACGGCGTCGAGCAGCGCCGCGGAATCGCG
>MGYT01000185.1:8300-10717 GCA_001801865.1 Gammaproteobacteria bacterium RIFCSPLOWO2_02_FULL_61_13 | reverse complement strand
ACCGCCGCTGGAGCCGCCCGGCATACGCGTCGTGTCCCAGGGATTGCGCGTCGGCCCGTTGGCGACGGTTTCCGTGGTCGCGCAGTAGCCGAACTCCGGGCTGGTGCTGCGACCCACCGTGCGCAGGCCCGCGGCGCGGAAGCGCGCCATCAGGTCGGTGTCATGGGGCATGCGCAGGCCGGCGGCAAGACGGCTGCCCATCTCGACGCGCTGTCCCGCTGCATGGATCACCAGGTCCTTGATCAGAAATGGGATGCCCCGAAACGGCGCGTCCGCGTCGTCGGTTCCGGTGAGCGGCTCGGGATAACTCTCGATCACCGCGTTGATGGCCGGATTCAATGCCTCCAGCATCCTGCGCGCGCAATCCAGCACCTCATTTTCCGTGACCTCGCCGTCGCGGATCAGCGCCGCGAGCCCGAGACCGTCGTGCCCGACATATTCCGTAAGTTTCATTGGGGATTGCCTCGCCGGAGGGGAAATTCAAAAGGAAAACGCCGGGCAGCGCGCCAATGGCGCTGCCCGGCGTACGGTTACTTGAAGCTGTATCTGACGGTCGCGCCGAAGGCTCTGGTCTCACCGTAGATGTCAATTCTGAAGAAGGCAATGTTGTTGATGTAGGTGACGTATTCCTCGTCGAACAGGTTGGTGCCATACACCGCCACCTCCCAGCGTTCGTCGTCCGAGGAGATTGCGGCGCGCATGTTCGCCAGCCAGTACGAGTCGACAATGTCGAACGGCTGCCCGGTTGCCTCAAGTGAGCGCTTGTCGACCCAACGGTAATCAAAGCCGAGACTGCCGCTCCAGCCGGCCATCAGCGGCTGTTCGTAGCGCACGGCGCCGTTGTAGGTCCACTTCGGCGAGTTGACCGGATGCTTGCCCTCCAGGGAGATGGGGCCGGCATAGGTGGAAATGATGCGATCCGTATCCTCGTACACGGCATGCAACCAGCCGGCGCTCTGGCGGAGATACCAGTGCTCGTCCGGCACCCAGGTCACCTCCATTTCCGCGCCGGCGTTTTTCTGTTCACCGATGTTGCGCGTGATGGGCACCAGTGGCGAAACCGGGTCGTCCACGTTGACCTGCACATCGTCGTACAGGTACTGGAACACTGTGCCGTTGACCTGCACGGTCTGTTCGAGCCATTGGCTCTTGAAACCCAATTCCTGCGAGAAGACCTTTTCCGGCTCGAACGTCGTCGCGGTGCCGGCGAATGGCAGGCTGTAGCCGCCGCCACGATAGCCGGTCGTGAGGTTACCGTAGATGAGCAGATCTTCCGTGCCCTCAGGCGTCCATTCCAGACCCAGGCGCCAGGACAGATTGTTATCGCGGCGGTCGTCCTCGAACTCCGGCGCCAGCGGTCCGATGAACGGGCAGGCCGTCGATCCACCCGGGGGCCCCGGGAAGGTCGTGACAATGCACGGCGTCACGAATTTCTCGTCGCCGACCTGCGGCAGACTGCCGATACCGAGTATCCCGTCGCTGACTTCCGTGTGGTCCGTGGTGACACGCAGGCCGGCATTGACGGTGAGCGTGTCGGTGAAGTCGTATTCCGAGTGGGCGAATAATGCGATGGATTCGAATTTCTGCTCGAATTGCGCCATGAACTGGTTGGCAAACGGCGGGAGACCAAGCGGTATCAGTTGTCCGCTGAGATCGGAACCGTCCGACTGATCCAGACCGTCATGTTCGTAGAAGAAGCCCAGCACATAGCGCCATTGCTCCGCAAGCTCCCCGGCCAGGCGCAGTTCCTGCGTGACCTGGTTCATCTCATTGTAGTAATGCGTGCTCGTGGTATTGAAGGGGTCGGTCTGGCTGTCTTCGCGGTGGATGCGTTCGTAATATTCAAAGGCCGTGATCGAGGTCAATTTCGCCCAGCCGAGGTCATATTCCCAATTCAGGTAACCGCCGTAGAAGGTATCGTCCACGGCCGGCGGCGTGTTCTGGTTGATGGTAAAGGCGTCTTCCGGCTCAAACTCCGCGTCCGGGAACCCGGCCAGTGTGGCCAGGCCGCCAAACTTGGCGCATGTTTCCGGATGTTTGATGACCTCACCGGTCAGCAACTCGGGGCAATAGCCCGGGGCGCCGAAGTTGAATATCCCTGGCCCTTTCCACGCCACTTTCTCGCCCTTGTCGATGCCGCCATGGACCAGGGCGCGCACCGTGAGGTCTTCACCTTCCCAGAGCAGTTGACCGCGCAGATCGAACAGGTTTGGCTGACCATGCTCATCGCCGGTGTACAGATTCTTCTGCGCACCACCCGAACCCACTTCCGTGTTCATCGACAGCCGGCCGCTCAGGTTTTCCGAGAGCGCGCCGTTAACCATCCCGTCGACACGGTAGCGTTCATGCTCGTCGATGCCGAATTCCAGGTTCGCGGCGAACTCCTGCGCTGGCGCGTTGGTGTAAAAGTTCACGGA
>MGYT01000185.1:6003-8281 GCA_001801865.1 Gammaproteobacteria bacterium RIFCSPLOWO2_02_FULL_61_13 | reverse complement strand
CCGAACAGCGTGCCCTGCGGGCCTTTCAGCGCCTCGACGCGTTGCACATCATAGTGCCGGCGCGCGATCATCCACGGTTTGGCGATGTAAACCTCGTCGATGTGCTGCGCGACGGGCGAATCATACTGGCCCTGGAATTCGTTCAGGCCGATGCCGCGGATATGCACGGATTGCAGAAACGTATTCGTCGCGTAGGCCTGCACGTTGCTCATCTGGGCGGCGAGGCCATCAAGGGTGCCGCGCGTCAACTCCCGATAGGCTTCTTCTTCGAACACCGAAACCGTCAGGCCCACCTCCTGCGCGGACTGCTCGCGCTTCTGCGCGGTGACGATAATCTCCTCGAGTTCGGCGAATGCCGCCGGAAACCAGAATGTCAGGAGCAGGCCAATGAAGGCGACAGGCTGAAGTGATCTTTTCACGGTGAAATTACCTCGCTGGAATAATCGTTCGGGGAATCGGTCCGCGTCCCTTCGGACGTAACCACGGCGAACAATACAACGTGTGGTGTAAAGGATGCACTACCCAATTGGGTAGGGACTGCAGAAAGTGCTGGCAGGCGCTCAGGCACTCAGGCAAGTAGATGTTGTTGTTGTGCTGACACAACAGCCGCCGTTCGATTATTGACTCCGAGCTTCTGGAAGATGTTCTTGATGTGCCATTTGATGGTGTTTTCCGTGACGTGCAGTTTCCGGGCAATGAAGTTATTCGGCTGGCCTGCCGCGATCAACCGAAGAATCTCGATCTCCCGCTGACTCAACGACTCCCAGAGTGCGGCAGGGCCCGCCGTCCCGGCAGCATGCTCCGGGTTTCCGTTGGCGGATGATTGGGCACGCAGCGCGCGCCGCAGGTCTTCAACAAATGCGGCGGCCGCGGGAATCCCGCGCAAGGTGGCGGGGAGGGTGTCCATAACTGCCGCGCCGGGTGGGTCTTCATCGATGAACATGCGCAAGGCGTGATTTGGCGCCGCCAGCTTGATCGCCTCGATCAGGGACTCATGGGCGCTGCGACGGTCGTTCAACTGCCAATGGGCGGCGGACTCGAGGATCAGGCATTCGATGACACGGCGGTGGCGTCGCATATCGCCGGCAAGCTTTCTCAGATGCCGCAACAGCGGCAGGCTGCGAGCGGCAACGCCGGTGGCGATTTGCAGCCGGGCGCGGATTAACAGGCCGAGGCAGGCAACCCGCTCCCAGCGGTCCGGTGCTGCCTGCGCGTCGGCGTCCGGCGTGATGTTCATGGCCGCCGCGATGTCGACGGCCTCGTTGATGCGTCCGGTCGCGAGCAGGAACCGCACGCGTTCCGATTCCACCAGCGCCCGCAAACGTCTGACGGGAGCGCCTTGTCCCGGGGCAAGCGTGCGGCAATAATCGAAATACCGGGCGGCGCCAACCAGGTCGCCGCGCGCGCCGAGGATCTTCGCCAGCGCGATGTAACTCAGCGCCAGGACCTTGATGTGACCGACCTGCTCCATCAGCGGCAAATTGCGCCGGAGTAACTCCAGCGCTTCGTCGAGACGATTCCATTCATACAGGACAATGCCGCGCATGATGGACGAGATCGGTGTCACGTACCTTTCTCCGGTGTCGGAGATGCCGTCGCCGCCATCGAGGAAGCGCGCATAACATGAATGCAGATTGCCCTTGGCCAGGTCCACCATGCCCTGGAAACAGTCCGACCATGCAACGCCGAAGGCGGCCCCGGTCCGGTCATGAATACGGCGCGCCTCCGCCAGGGAGGCCTGGGCCTCGTCGTAGCGGCCGAGCGCGGCCAGTGCGTGGCCGCGAATGTTACTGACTATGCCCTTGTCAAAATCGGACAACTCGCCGAACGGCGCGGCCAGGTGCGGCAGGATGCTGTCGACGTCGTCCCGGGAGATGGCAATGCCGGAACGCAGTATGCGCATCTGATCCTCCAGCCACCGATCCGGCGGCAGGGCGGCAACGCATTCCTCCAGCGTGAAAAGAGTTGTCTCCGCCTGATCCGGACGGCTCATGTGAAAGAGCGCGGTGCATTGGGCAATCAGCAGTTTCGGATGCGACCGGCGCAGGTCCTCCGGGATGCGATTCACCCAGTCATCCACGCGCGGCATGCGGCCGGCCATCATTTCGGCCTGCGCCTGGGATTCAACCAGTAGCGCCGCGTTGACGATGTCGCCGGACAGCAGCGCGTAATCCACGGCCTCGGCGGGCAAGCCCGCCGCGCTGAACCAACCGGCGGCGCGCGCGTACAGCCGCACGATCTCCCCCGGGTAGCGGCGGCGCAGTTGTCCGAACAGGAA
>MGYT01000185.1:5049-5918 GCA_001801865.1 Gammaproteobacteria bacterium RIFCSPLOWO2_02_FULL_61_13 | reverse complement strand
AGCATGCGCTGGCAATCCACCACGCCGGTGAGTTTCCGGCACAGGTCCGCGTTCAGTCGTTGCAGCACGGAGGTGCGCAGCAGGAATTCGCGCACCATCTCCGGCTGGCTTTCCAGCACCTGCACCACCAGGTAATCGGCAATATCCCGGAACGTGCCGGAAAAGGAGGCGATGAATTCGTCACGGCGCGATGCGTTCCGCAGTGAAAGTGACGCGAGCTGCAGGCCGGCGGCCCAGCCTTCGGCGTGGTCAAGCAGCGAGGTCAGCTGCCTGTCAGTGAGATCGAGACCTTGTATGCGGGTCAGGAAGTCAGATGATTCCTCCTGGTCGAAGCGTAGCTGCGCGGCGGTGATTTCAGTGAGCTGGTTCTGCACCCGCAACCCGGCCAATGGCAGGCTCATGCGGACGCGGCTCGCCAGCACCAGGTGAAAGTGGTCGGCCGAGAGATTCAAAAGCAGTTCCACGAACTGCAGCACCGGTTCGCTGCCGGCGAACTGAAAGTCATCCAGGAACACGGCAATCGGCGCTTCCAGCTCTGCAATCTGGTTGACCAGTTCCGGCAACATTTCCGTGATGTCGCCGAGCGAGGCATTATCCAGTCGTTGCATGGCTTCACGGCCAATCCCAGGGCGCACTGTCTGCAATGCGGCGATGAAGTGGCGCGCGAAGCGCTGGGGCGAGGCATCTTCGTGGTCAAGAGACAACCAGCAGCAGCACATGCGGCTGTTCAGATGCCGGAACCATTGACCGAGCAGCGTAGTCTTGCCGAATCCCGCCGGCGCGGCGACCAGCGTGAGTCTGCGCAGCGCACGTGAATTGAGCGCATCGAGCAGCCGCGACCGGGGCACCAGCGCCGCTGTCTCCACCGG
>MGYT01000185.1:0-5040 GCA_001801865.1 Gammaproteobacteria bacterium RIFCSPLOWO2_02_FULL_61_13 | reverse complement strand
CTTGGTGCGGATGATCGTCTGGGATTCCATGGGGATTTGCGCAGTAGCGGAAGTATTCTAAGGCGCAGGATTCGGGTGGCGGGTTTGACCGTCACCTGCGCCGCGTCTATTCCCGCAGAAACTCCAGTATCGCAGTATTGAACTGCTCCGGCTTCTGCAGGAAGGCGAAGTGACTGGCGCCCTGGAAGAGGGTGAGTCTGGCGCCCGGAATCAGCCCCGCCATTTCCTGGTTGTGCTCCTGGCGGATGGCCTCATCGTGGTCGCCATCGGCGATCATCACCGGGACCTGGATCGTCGCGAGCTGGTCCGCCGTGTAGTTCGGCTGGGTGGCCCACATTTTCGTGACTTGTTCCACGAAGTCCTCATATTGTGCCGGTGTTTGCGACAGACGCGCATATTCGTTGCCCATGTTCTGCATGTATCTTTTAAAGACCGGGTTATCGGCCCCATCAGCGCGCGTGCCGGCGACGTTGGTATTGGCGCCGAAGGCGAACACCCTTGATACCTGGTCTGCGTGGTTCATGGCCAATTCGAGACCGATGATGCCGCCGTCGCTCCAGCCGATGACGGCGGCTTGCGCGATCTTCAGACTGCTCAGCAGCGCCGCCACGTCGGAAGCCATCAGCGCATAGCCGAATGACTGGTCAGAGCGGGTTGAGCGACCGTGCCCGCGGCTGTCTGCCACGACCACCCGGTAGCCAGCGGCAGTCAGCGCCGGGATCTGATAACCCCATATGTCTGAATGGCCGAGCCCGCCGTGCAGCAGGATCACGGTTTCCCGCGCCTCGTTTCCACCGCCATAGATCGCGTAATACATGCTGATATCGTTTACGTCGGCACGACCGCTGGTGTCAGCCTCCGGCATCGGCGGAAACCTGGGCAGCGTCTGCCAGGCTTCTTCTGCCCACGCCGATGCCGTGGAGGTAAGAAACACAACCAGGGCGAAGCTAAGGAATTTTTGCATGGCGAGTACCTTTAATGCAGCGTTCAGCGCATCCGGTTCCGACTTCGATTGTCGGCTTGGTGGTGTATAACGTCAAACAGTTGCTATTCTACGCACCCCGGATTCAACGCATTCAACAAGTGAGTGACCGATGCGAATGTCTTGTGGCGATAAGGGAATGCACGCGAATGGAGCCGCATCCACCAAATCAAACAGTCTGTGCCTGTTGGTCTGTGCGCTGTTTCTCGGCGCCGGTGCGGGCTGCAACCGCGCACCGGAGCCGGACGCCCGGGCACAGAGTTATGCGGATGTTATCTACGTCAATGCCCGGATCTACACGGTTGAATCGAGTCGTCCGTGGGTCGAGGCCCTGGCAGTCAAGGACGGGAAACTGATGGCTGTCGGTGATACGGCAACAGCGCGTGGCGTAGCCGGTCCGGCAACGCGCGTGGAGGATCTCGGCGGGCGGATGGTGATGCCCGGTATCCACGACACCCATGTGCATCCCATGGACGCCGGACGCAAGGAGTTGCTGGAGTGCGGATTTCCGTTCAGCTTCACCATGGAGGAAATCCTGAAGCGCGTGCAGGAATGCGCGGCGGCCACGCCGAAAGGCGAATGGGTTCGTGGCGGGCAGTGGTCCGCGGAACTGCTGGGCGAACAGCGGCCACCGCACCGGGCGTTGCTGGATGCCATTATCCCGGACCACCCGGTATTCCTGATGGACTCGACTGTGCACAACGTCTGGCTGAATTCCGCGGCGCTCACGCAGCTCGGCATTACCCGCGCCACACCGGATCCCAATGGCGGCACGATCTTGCATGACGCAGGGACCGGCGAGCCCACGGGCATTCTGCTGGACAAGGCCGCCTATGCGGTCATGAGCAAATTGCCCGCCTTTGAACCGCAAGAATACGAGGATGCGATCCGCTGGGCGATGCAAAGTTTGAATGCGGTCGGCGTCACGGCCATAAAGGATGCCCAGGCCGATCACTACACCATCAACGCCTACGGCAGCTCGGAACTGAAAGGGGCGCTCACGATGCGCGTAGCCGCCAGCATGCCCTGGAAAAATTCCTGGACGGAAACACGGGAAGAGGAAAAAGGGAACATCGCCGCGCGCGCGCAACTGAAATCCAGGCTGGTAAAAAACAACTACATCAAAATGTTTCTGGACGGCATTCCCCCAACGCGCACCGCGGCGTTTCTGGAGCCGTACTTGCCGGACGCCACCCACAAGGCTGGTGACACTGGAAAGTTGAATTACCTGCCGGAGGAACTGGCGCAGGATGTCACGGCGTTGGACGGCCAGGGACTGACCATCAAGATCCATGCCACCGGCGATCGCAGCGTGCGCGTGGCATTGGATGCCTTTGCGGCGGCGCGGGCGGCCAGCGGGCGAAAGGATTTACGCCACGAAATCGCCCACGCGGAGGCCATCTCGGACGCCGACCTGCCGCGTTTCGCAGCGCTGAATGTAACCGCGGAAATGTCCCCCATCCTCTGGTATCCGTCGCCGTTGGTATTCTCCATGGACGCCGTGCTGGGAAGTGAACGCCTGCAGAAATGGTGGCCGATTCAATCGTTGCTGGAATCCGGCGCACGGGTGACCTATGGCTCTGATTGGCCGTCCGTGGTGCCGTCGCCGGCGCCATGGCCCGGTATAGAGGCCATGGTGACCCGCGCCGATCCCTATGCTGTGCATCCGGGTACGCAGGGTCTGGATCAGGCCATTGATCTCGCCAGTGCTATCCGCATTTTCACGCTCGCCGGGGCGGAGGCAATGTACCTGGAGACCGAATCCGGATCACTGACTCCGGGTAAGTTCGCGGATTTCATCGTTCTGGATCGCAATTTGTTCGATATCCCACCGGATCAGATTGGCGAGACCCGGGTACTGCTCACGGTGTTTGGAGGCAAGGAGGTTTACCGGGCTCAGTGACGGAATCATGTTCCGCTGCTATCCTTGGCACGGGTAATTCAATGAAAGCACGGGTGGATTGGTGATGCGTACTGTATTGCTTGCCTGGCTGATGATGACCATGGGCAGTGCCCTGGCTGCGGATCTGCCCGTGGACAATGTCGGCAAGACCTTGACATTGCCGCAACCGTACCCGGCGCATTGGGTCTGGGTGCAGGACATCGCCTTCGAGCACATGCTGGACGGCAAGATGATCCTGGTTGACCCGCGCGCCGCCACACTGCGCGAGCAGTTCAAGGGCATGTTCAATTCCTCGAATATCGCCGCCTTTGCGCAGTCCGCGACGCGGCCCGAGGTGTACGTCGCCGAAACATTCTATGAGCGCGGCAACCGCGGCGCGCGCACCGATGTAGTCACGGTGTACGACAAGCCAAACCTCAGACCCATTGCCGAGATCCCGCTGACCGGGAATAAACGCGCCAGCGTGATGCCCGGCCGCCATGCCCTCGCTCTGAGCGGGGATGAGTCCCTGTTAATGGCTTATTTTTTCACCCCGGCAACCTCGGTTGGGGTCATGGACGTTGCCAAACGAACGCTGGTGAATGAAGTGACATTACCGGGTTGTGCGCAGGTCTACCCCACCGGCAAGCGTGGTTTCAGTTCCCTGTGCGCCAATGGCTCCATGGTGAGCTTTCAACTGGACGCCGCAGGCAAAGTGGCGAGCACCCACGTGATCGAGCGGTTCTTCGATGTGGACCAGGATGCGCTGTTTGAAAAGCCGGTCATCGTCAACGGCATGGGTTACTTCCCCACCTTCACCGGCAATATGCAGGAAATTAATCTGAGCGGAGAATATGCCGTATTGGGAGCGCGCTGGAACCTGGTGCCGGAGACGGAGCGGCAGCAGAACTGGCGGCCCGGCGGCGCCATGTTGACCAGTGCCGATGATGCCGGGCGCCTTTACCTGATCATGCATCCGGACGGCAAGGAAGGCACGCACAAGGACGGCGGACCGGAAGTGTGGGTGTTCGATGTCGTTAAGCAAACGCGGTTGCAACGTATCACGCTCAAGACCTGGGGCGTCAGCATCGAAGCCACGCGTGGACCGGACCCGCTGCTGCTGGTGACCAATGCGGATATGAACATTGACGTGTACGAAGCGAAGACTGGAAAGCATCAGCGCACGCTGGCGCATTTTGGCCAGGAGACGCCCATCATCATGCATGCGGTGCGCTGATGTGCGTGACAATCGGGAGCGAAACATGATCACAAACTGGCTCGATGCCCTGACCGAGCGCATGACGCGGGGCGTGGCGCAGCGCACGTCCCGGCGCGGTTTCCTCGGCAGCATGGGGGCAACGTTGATCGGTGGCGCGGCGTTTCCGTTGTTGCCGGTCGCGCGGGCGGACGCGGCGGAAGGGCAGCCATCGCCGCCAACCCAGGACCCGGGCGATCCGACCACCTGTGACTACTGGCGCAACTGCTCCATCGACGGCTACCTGTGCAGTTGCTGCGGCGGCACCATGAATTCCTGCCCGCCGGGCACCGACATGGCGCCGGTGACCTGGATCGGCACCTGCCGCAATCCGGGCGACGGCAAGGATTACATCATTTCCTACAACGATTGCTGCGGCAAAACCTCCTGCGGCGCATGCTTCTGCAATCGCAACGAACGCGACCGGCCCATTTACCGGCCCGGTACCGCCAACGACTACAACTGGTGCGTCGGCACGAAGAGCATTGCCTATCACTGCACGGTGACCCTGATCCTCGGTGTCGCCACAAAATCTCCCTGACAAGTGTGCGACGGGCTGGTCTTCGGAGCTGAAAGTGAAAAGTGCAAAGTGGAAGGCGAAAGGAACAAAGCGCAGGTATTTAATCCGATCTGGATTGAGAAACACTCCCTGACTCTTTTGACTTTGCACTTTTAACTTTTAACTTTTTCCCCGGCGGCAAGAAATGGAGTTGCAGAGAACTATTGCGGCGATGCTGCTTGCAACGTCCGTAAACTGTCCGCCGGCAGCCGCCGCCGATTTGGCCCGGCAGGATTACATCCTGAATTGTCAGGGATGCCATCTCGCCGACGGCAGCGGCGCGCCCGGCAAGGTGCCGAGGCTGACGGGCTTCATCGGAAATTTTCTGAAGGTTCCCGGTGGCCGCGAATATCTGATTCAAG
>MGYT01000184.1:19001-22387 GCA_001801865.1 Gammaproteobacteria bacterium RIFCSPLOWO2_02_FULL_61_13 | reverse complement strand
GGAGGGTTCAGACCAGCACCGCGGGTGGTTTCAGTCCTCGCTGCTGACGTCCGTGGGCATGCGTGGCGTGGCCCCGTTCCGCGGCGTGCTGACGCACGGATTCACCGTGGATGCGCAGGGCATGAAGATGTCCAAGTCGCGCGGCAATGTGGTTGTGCCCCAGGATGTCATGAAGTCCCTCGGGGCGGATATTCTGCGGCTCTGGGTGGCGGCCACGGACTATCGCGGCGAGATCAGCGTATCGGATGAAATCCTGAAACGCATGGCGGACGCCTACCGGCGTATACGCAATACCGCCCGCTATCTGCTCGCCAATCTGAGCGGGTTTGAGGCCAGGGCGGATCTGCTCCCCGCGGATCAACTGCTGGAACTGGATCGCTGGTTGCTGCAGCAGGCACAGCAACTGGATGCCGAGATCCGGGCTGCTTACGAGGCGTATCAGTTCCACCTGATTTACCAGAAGCTGCATCATTTTTGTGTGGTGACACTGGGCAGCTTTTACCTCGACATCATCAAGGATCGTATGTATACGACGCCGGCCCGCAGTGTGGCGCGGCGCTCGGCCCAGACTGCCATGTATCACGTGGCCGAGTCCTTTGTGCGCTGGCTGGCCCCCATCCTCAGTTTCACGGCCGAGGAGATCTGGGGCCATCTCCCGGGCGAACGCGCGGAATCCGTGTTCTTCGCCGAATGGTACACACAGTTGCCCGCAGTGACCGGCGTGGAGAACGCTGCCTGGGATCGGATTCTGGCCGTGCGCGAAGGGGTGAGCCGGGAGCTGGAAAAACTGCGTGTTGCGGGAACCATCGGTGCAGCGCTGGATGCAGAGGTGGATATTTACTGTGACGGCGAAATGCTGGAGTTGCTGACGCGATTCGGTGACGAGTTGCGATTCATATTCATCACCTCGCGCGCGACAGCTTTACCCGCGGCTTCCCGGGTTGGCGATGCGGTCGAATTGTTCCCCGATGCGGTGTGGGCTCGCGTTTCTCGCTCCCCCCATGTCAAGTGTGTGCGCTGCTGGCATCACCGCGAGGATGTCGGGGAGCAAAAAGAACATCCCGAACTTTGCGGACGGTGCGTCAGCAATGTGGCGGGACCAGGCGAATCGCGCCGCTTTGTCTGATTGAACCGGAGGCACGTCCCGGCCATGCGCTGGTTGTGGTTGTCATTATTCCTGGTCGGAGTGGATCAGTGGACCAAGTCGCTGGCGACCGCTCATCTTGACTACGGGGTCCCGCAAGCACTCGTACCCGGATTGAATCTGACGCTGGTGCATAACACGGGCGCCGCATTCAGCCTGTTGCGGGACGCGGGCGGCTGGCAGCGGATCTTTTTCATCTCCCTGGCGCTGACAATCGGCGTGGTGCTGATAATCTGGTTGCGGCGCATACCTCCGGGCCAGCGCTGGCTGCCGGTGACGCTGGCCCTGATCCTGGGTGGCGCCGTGGGCAATCTGTGCGACCGGATCTTGCTGGGTCATGTCGTGGATTTTCTCGATGTCTACGTGGGTCACTGGCATTGGCCGGCATTCAACATCGCCGATGCGTCCATTTCCGTGGGCGCCGTCATGCTGGTGGTTGACGCACTGTGGCTGGAACCGCGCCGGTCCCGTGGCACGCTCCCGAGTTAATATGTAACTTGTCATCCCGAAGGACGACTGCATGGACGCAGGAGGTACGGGTACAGGGAAGTAACCGGTAGGGTCGAGCCGGGAGCGGAGACCGAGACAACGTCGGGAACATGTTGTCGAGCGGAGCGACGAGGGATCTTTTTGCCGGAAAAAGCAGGATCCCTCGCTGCGCTCGGTATGACAAATTCAAACCACTGCACCACTTGGTCCCCGACCAATAGTTGACAGAATCAGTCAGGAAACTTAGGGTACACGCCCTTATGCAAATCACTCTCGCCAATCCCCGCGGATTTTGTGCCGGTGTCGACCGTGCCATAGAAATCGTCGAGCGCGCGCTCAGACTGTATGGCGCCCCGGTGTATGTGCGTCATGAAGTCGTGCACAACAAATATGTCGTGAATTCGCTGCGCGCAAAGGGCGCGATATTTGTCGAAGAACTGGATGAGGTGCCGGATCACGCCGTGGTGATTTTCAGCGCCCATGGTGTTGCCATCGCGGTGCGCGAGGAAGCGGCGCGCCGTGGACTGCGGGTATTCGACGCCATCTGCCCGCTGGTTACCAAGGTGCATATGGAAGTGGGCCGGTATCAGGACGAGGGCAGGGAATGCATTTTAATCGGACATGCCGGTCACCCGGAGGTGGAAGGCACCGTCGGGCAGTATCGCCCGCGCAAGGGTGAGGGCGGCATGTACCTGGTGGAGTCCGTGGACGATGTCGGCAAGCTCAAGGTCAAGAACCCGGACTTTCTCGCCTTCGTGACCCAGACCACCCTGTCCATGGACGATACGGCCGAGGTTATCGACGCGCTGCGCGCGCGCTTCCCCAAGATCGTCGGGCCTAAAAAGGAGGACATCTGTTACGCCACGCAGAACCGCCAGGACGCGGTGAAAAAGCTGACCCGCAATTGTGATCTGATCCTGGTGGTCGGTTCGCAAAACAGTTCCAATTCCACGCGGCTGATGGAGATATCCCAGAAGGCAGGCGTCCCGGCCTATCTCATCGACAATGCCGCCGAAATTCAGCGCGAATGGCTCGATGGGCGGCCGCGGGTGGGATTGACGGCGGGCGCCTCCGCCCCCGAAGTGCTGGTGGAGGAGGTAATTCAGAAGCTCAAGGAATGGGGCGCCTCGGTGGTTACCGAGGCGCCGGGGATCCGGGAGAAGGTGGTTTTCTCGCTGCCGCGTGAACTGGCTGCGGCAGGTTAATTCCGAATATTAAGGGGCCGGTGTCTCCGGTTCGGTACCCGGTTCTGCTTCCGCTGCGCCGGTCTCTGCTTCCCCGGTCACACCTTCCTCTTCCGCCGGGATATGCCCGGCTTCCTGCAGCGCCGTGGTCAGGCTGGCGCGGTTAAATCCCACCACCGCCTGGTCGCCTATCATTACCGTCGGCGCGCGTAACGCTCCCGAGCGCTTCTTGAGTTCGTCTTGCAGTGCAAAGTCCGTGCTTACATCCTTGCTGGTAAAGGGGATGTCCCGGGCTTCCAGGTAATCCCTGGTCTGGACGCAGGTGTCGCATTCCGGCACCAGGTACAAGGTGACCTCGGGCAGATCCCCGGTATTGGCCTCCGGTGCCGGGGCGACGGTACCGCTGTAGTCCTTTTCTTTGACCTCCTTGGTTCCGGGAGGGCAGGCGCTTTCAAAGGTCCGGTTACCCTTGTCGTCTTCGCATTCATAAACGGTGACTGCGGCGGCGGACCCCGTGGACAGGGTCAGAATCAGGCCGGCAAACAGGATGCGCGCGTCGTACATGGGGT
>MGYT01000184.1:17331-18971 GCA_001801865.1 Gammaproteobacteria bacterium RIFCSPLOWO2_02_FULL_61_13 | reverse complement strand
TCCAAGTGCTCGAACTCTATAATAGTTTGAACCGCCGGGAACCTCAATTCGCCCGACCAATCCAATTCATGCGGCCGGTTTTGGTTGGCCGGGTCGGGTTTGCGGGCGTTAACCCGCGGTGTTGGCCCTTAGATGGAGAAAGACCATGCTTGATTACATGCAAATGACCGGTAGCCTGCGACGCCCTGCGTTGCGGAACGCCCTGGCGTCCCTGGTTTGTCTGATCGTGTTGACGCCGCCGGCCATGGCGGAGATGTACAAGTGGGTGGATGAAAATGGCAATGTCCATTACACGCAGGAGCGGCCCCCGCCGGGGATCAAGGGTGACACTATCAAGCCACCCCCGCCGGTGAATTCCGAGGCCGCGGAAAAGCAGTTGGAGTCGCGTCAGGAGTTGTTAAATGAGGCCAGTGAAGGGCGCGCGAAGAATGCCGAAGAGGCCAGGTTGGCGGCGGAAGACAAGACCTTCAATAAGGAGAATTGCCGCCGCGCCAGGCAATCCGTCGGCGCCTATCAGATCCCCAATGCCCTGGTCGAGCAGCCGGATGGCAGCCGGAAACGCTACACCGAAGAGGAACGGCTGAAAGGATTGTCGGAAGCGGAAGGTCGAGTGAAGGAATTCTGCAAATAATGAATGAGGAACGTAGGGCGGGCTTCAGCCCGCCGGGTTGTTGAAAGTCCTAAAAAGGCCGGGATGGCATGGATCCATCCCGGCCTTTGGTGTTTCCGGAACCCGGTTATTCCATTTCCTTGTACCAGAACTTCCGCAAGCGCGCGTTGAGCAGCGAGCCGGGCGGCTTGTCCACGGCGACACCGGAAATGACGCCTTCATACACCTGGCCGTCGATCTCCACCACCACCGGCACCGGTGACGGTAGGTAACCGCCGCCGGGGTGCTCCGTAAACCGATCCAGGGCATCGACGCCACCGGCATTATTCTGATCGGCAAAGGCCTCCGCCGTGTCGAACAACACTTTGTACTGCCGCGCCACACCCAGGTCGCTGTTGCAGTTACCGTCCTCGGCTTCGGAGGTTGGCACGTTGGTATTGAAGAACGTCACGTTGTTGAGGGTAACGGCGTTGCCGACTACTTTTTCACCCTCCTCAAGGGTGATGTACCAGCCATCGGCGCCGGTAAGATCCGCGAGTGCCGTGGTCGGGGTGTCGGCACCGGTGCAGGCATCTTCATCCTGAATACAATCAGACGTGGCGTCGAACAGATCGTCCTCTTCCAGGCCGCTGGTGGAGGGAGTCGTGCCGGTGCCGGCGTCCTTGAACATGTAGAAACGATTGGTCACGGCGAGATCGAAAGGATGCTCGCGGTCGCCGCTGCCGACCAGTACGGCGTCATACCCTTCCTCGCTGTAGACCACGTCCGGCGGGAACAGGAATTTGCGCAGCCCGCTGGGATCGACCGGCGTATCGGAGAGGCCCGAATCATCCTGCACTGCGGCCAGCTTGGTTACGGTCCAGTCGTCCACATCGGCACTGGCCATGTCAATGCGCCACATATTGCCGCCGGTGTCCCCCACATAGGCGCGGTTGTCCACGGTGCCGTTGCGATCGGTTATCACGGTGACGTCGGAGGGGATGGAGTAGTCCATGCCGGAGACCTCCAGGTACTCATGCGTACCGGTTAC
>MGYT01000184.1:8795-17290 GCA_001801865.1 Gammaproteobacteria bacterium RIFCSPLOWO2_02_FULL_61_13 | reverse complement strand
CGGTCTCCGCGTCCAGCACATAAATTCCACGGCCCATGGAGCGGGTAAAGGTCCCGGACGTGGTGACCACCGTGGTAGAGGTCAGCCCGGTAATGGTGGCGGGATCCAGATCCTCCACCAGCGGGTCATACCCGGCGCCAAAGATCAAAACCGGCTTGCCACTATTGGCGGCAAGGGTTTTAACCTGCGGCGCGGACCAGGAATACCCCATTTCGGCAAAACCGGTGTCTACGCCGGCCTGTTTCTTCCACAGCAGTTTCGGTGCGGTGGGGACGGTCACGTCGAGGGCGTACAGCAAACGTCCGCCCCGGCGCATGGAGACAAACAGCCAGACCTTGTCGTTGTTGTCCGGATCGGAATCGCCTACGTCATCCAGCATCCCATCCGGCGCGTCCCCGCCATCGGGATCGTCGCCCACATCCTTGACGTACACGCCGAGCGTCCCATCCGCGAAGTAGGGTTTCTTGTTGCTGCTGCTGATACTGGGTTCGTTATTGCGCAGGCGTTTCAGATTGCCGAAGAATTCCTCCGGGATGAAGCCCCATGCCTCCTGACCAGGCGCGGGTTGCCCGGAGGCGCTGTCAAATCCACCCTTGACCGCCCGGAACACACCGTCATTGGCGCCAAAGAAGATATACACATCGTTATCCTGCCCGCCGTTGTCGTCGTCAAAGCGGTTGTAATTCACCACCGCCGGGCGGGAGTGGAGCACGTCGCCCTGCATGGAAGCACGCGGATCCGCGTCGTCGCCGTCGGCATTTTCATCCTGGAAATTGTCGGCGCCCCGCACCCAGTTGATCAGGTCGGCCAGATCTCCTGCAGTGCCACTGCCAAATGACGCAGTGATGGTGCCTGCGGCATCGCCCTGGGCCGGAATGGAACCATCCACTTCATTCAGGTCGTAGGTGAAATTGTCGTCATCCACCTCGGTAATGGTAAAGGTGCCCTCGAAGTCGGAGGCCGGTGACGTCTCAACCAGCACAGCGTTTCCAGTGGAAAAGCCATGGGCCACGGCCCGCGCCCGGGCGGTCGTGGTTTTCTTGTTGGCGGTGATGGTGCCGCTGGCCGTACCCAGGGCCACCGGCGTGGCCGGCACGGGATAAGAATAGCGGAAGGTATCGTCGTCAATCCTGGTGATGGCGACGTCACTCACGTTATATTCGTCATCATAAGATGCGTAATCGGGCACCAATGCGCCCTTGATGGTTATCTCATCGCCCGTGCTATAGCCATGACCCGTCACCGTGGCTATGGCGGTACGGGTAGAAAGCCGGGCAGTAATGGTGCCGCTGGTGGTGGCCGGGTCCGCCGTAAGCGGGGCCGTGCTGTAGGTAAAAGTATTCGCATCCAGGACATCGATGTTCTCAGTGCGGTTGTAGGCGCTGACGGCGTTGGCATCCGGCCCGGTAACCCCGTCGATGATGACACTTTCTCCGTCCAGGAATCCGTGGTTGGCGACGGTGGCCGTGGCCGTGGTGGAGGTACCGCTCAATCCCGACATGGCGGTGCCGAGATTCCCGGGGACGCGGACACTGGAGTTGTAAGTGAAGGTATCCGCATCCACAAAGGTGATCGAAAATGACCCGGCCAAATCAATGGGATCCGCACCGGTAATGCTGATGGTCACATTGGACCCATCGGCAAATCCGTGGCTGGGTGCGGCCGCGGTAACCAGGGTGCTGCTGCCCTGGTTCGCAGTGATGGTGCCCGAGGCATCGGCCAGGTTGCTGGCCACGGTGTACTCGAAGGTATTGGCCGTTGCCCCGGAGATGGTAAACACACCGTTGTAGCCGGCAGGCGAGGCTCCAAGGATGCGGACTTTCGAATTATTAGGATAACCGTGGGCGGTAACAGTCGCCGTGGCCGTGGTGGATGGCCCGGACGCCGTCCCGCCGCTGGTGGCCGGGGCCAGTTGGGCGACGGTATTAAAGGTAAACGTCGTGCTGGTGGTATTGATAATGGAATAGGTGCTGTTCCAGTTACTGGGCGTAACCAAGGTGATCACCACGCTGTCCCCAGGACTGAAGCTATGGGCGGCCGACGTGGTGGCCGTCACATTGATCGTAGTGGTGGCCACGACGGCACTGGCGATGTTCGGGTTGGCGGTGGGCGTCGATGCCGGGTTGTAGTCAAAGGTGTTGGTTGCGACGTTGGCGATGGTAAAGGACCCGTTGTATTCCGATGCCGAGACCCCGCTGATATGAACTATCTGGCCGTTGCCGTAGCCGTGGTTGGCTACCGTGGCTGTCACGGGCAGTTTGCTCCCGCCAGTGGCTCGTTCCAGGCCGGTAATGGTCTTGGTAACAGCGCCGTTGCTCAGCGAACTGATGGTCGCCGTCTTGGTGGTGACCAGGCTGCTCACTGTTTGGTTGGTGTCGCCATTGCTCAGAGAACTGATAGCCACTGGTGCCCCGGCCGCCGAACTGATGGAAGTCACCGTCTTGGTATCGGTCAGGTTGGTCACCACCTGGGATTCAAAGCCGGTGAGGGTGGACACGGAGGCAACACCCAACAGCATTCCGCAGGCGGTGATGCCGTCATTGGCGGTGCTGAAGGGGGTCAGGGACAGCAGATCTCCCGGCTCGCAGACATCGGTGCTGCCGGTGGTGCAGGTATAGAGCTTTCGCGGCGCTGTCAATTCATCCAGATAGGTGTCGCGCTGCTGCTGGGCCGAACCGCCTTTTTCCACCAGGTCTCCGTCGGGGGTGTCAGAGTTGCCCCCCGGGCCATTCAATTCAGGGTCGCGGAAATACCAGAAATTGGAAGTCTCGGTCCAGTAACTGGGAGAGGTGGGGTTGATGAAGCCGCTATCCGGATTCTCCGCGGGATTACCGGTGGAATCGGCCAGAAACAACCCTTCGCTGGAGACGCCCAACTTGTACATCTTCAAATTTCCATACCAGCGCGGCTGCTTGAATTCGTCCGGCCGGAAAACGCCGATGTAGACCTGATTCAGGTTGGTGCCGCGCACGTTGACGCTGACCGGCAGTGTCGTGGAGGCGAACACACTGTTGACCGCCTGCACCTCCTGGAAGATCTGGTTCAACGCATTGATGATGGCCTGACCGGCATTGCCGCTGGATACACCGAAATACTTGCCCTTGCCATGGGTGGCGGTGCTTTCCCACAATGCCGTGGCCGGCAATCCATTCGGCTCGTCGGTCTTCGGATCCACCTCGACCACGTAGGTAAAGACGTGCTGGTCGCCGTTGCTGGCATCCTGGTCAATATCCGATTCGGCCATGTACTTGGCCCAGTCGTCGGTCCAGTTGCCCTCGACCTCGTCGTAGTCGGTATTCAATACCAGGGTAGTGTCATACCCCAGGTCGGCCAGTGCATTCTCCGACTGGGTCAGCGGCGTGCCCGATTCCGAAGGCTTGGGGTTCGCGGCGGTATTGGCGATATAAATGATGAAGTTGCTCTGGCAACCGTCCACCACCGGGGTGTTGTACGACGTGCCGGCTGAATCAGTATCCAGCGCGTACTCGCCCAGGCTGGCGGCCGTCGATGGATGGCTGGTCACAGTACAACTGGAACAGGCCTTGTAGCTTGTGTTATTGGCGAAGTCGTTCTTGGAGCCCGCGGTCTCATAGCCGGCGTATGGGGCGCCACCGGAGAAATACCGGTGCGCCTCCAACATGCCCAGGCCCGTGCGGTTGTTGTTGCTCCTGTCGTCCAGATCGTCAAATTCATCTACAAGATTCGCCAGTACGGCGCGGTTTGTCGATGTCATTTGCCGCACTGCATAGCGGATATACCCACCATCTCCCGTGGAGCCGGACTCCGTAAACAACATCATGCCGACATTGAATTCGTCGGTCAGACTGTTGAAAACGCTGACGAGGGCATCCTTCTCGTTCTCGAACGCCGTATTCCAGTTCGCGGTATTGTCCAGGTAGATCAGGATGTTGGGGCGCTGCGCCGGTATATTGGGGTTGGCCAGGAAGATATCCGTGTCGTCATTGACCGGGTCAAAGTCCGCATGGACGGGCGGCACGCCACCGGCAAGGCACGCTACGATGACGGCGGTGCAGGTGCGCAATTTGCGCAGAAACGGTGCGGGGTTGAATCTGGACATGACGTAGCTCCTGTTAAATCACGGGCAGTTGCCTGCCAACATGCGGATCTCCACCCCCTGGTGAATCGTACTGACGGCCCCGGTGATGCTGTCTTCGAGCGTTGCGCTCAACTCCCAGGTGTTGTCTTCCGGGATGATGCTTTCCACCACGGCGCTATACCCCGTCGCGACCTGGCTGTCGAGACAGTCAGGCGGGGAAACATCCACGATTCCCATCGTGGTGGAAACAGTGGATAAGGCCGGCGTCAGGTTGAATTGATTCATGGTGCTGATGGTCTGCTCGATGGCATCCTGGACCGCGGCATCAATCTGTTTTTGTGCCTGCATGTTGGCGACGATCTTGAAATTGACCGTGCTCATGTTGATGGACGAGACCGCAAACAGCGTCATGATCACGAGGAAAATGAGTGCCGTAACCAGGGTGGCGCCGGATTGTCCGTGCAGGGTATTCAATTGGGGATCTCCCGCCGGCCCGCCATGTTGACGGGCATGACTTCAGTGCTATACACGCGCCGACGGAATTTGTCGCCGTAGGGCCCGGCCAGGACGCCGTCCAGGTTATATTGCTTGGTATCCCGGTATTCCTGGGTGGCCTGGGTCGACCGGGCCAGCAGGTAAATGCGAACGGAGGCAACGCCGGGCCACTGGGCCAGCGTCGGCGTCGCAACATAGGAATCGGGCATCCCGTCCCCGATCAGTCCGGTGGTCAGGTTGACCGTGGCGGGGACCGTGTCCAGGCCGTATCTGACCTTCATGAATTCGATGCCTTCCACCAGGGACACAATCTTCATCTTGGTAACACCGCCAACCTCATCCAGCTCCAGGCGCTTCAGCGTGGGTACGTCATCATCCGCAGCTGTGCATGTTTCATTGGCCCCGCTGCCGTAGCTGCACGGGGCTACGAAATAAATGTGGACATGGAATTTGCGTGTATCCGCAGTCCCGCCCACGGCCTTGCTGGGGTACATGGGCAGACTCGCCGTGAAATCGTTGTCCGCCGTGGTGGCCGGTACGTCGGCGCCGGAAACGCCGAACATCAAATTGAGATTGCGGGCATTGGCCTGCAGGAAGATCGCATTTACTTCATCGACATCGGGGTCGCCCGGGTCGCCGGTAAAGATGGCGGTGTCGGCGCGGCGAATCACCAGGATGTCGGAGCCGGCAACGAAGTTCGTGGCCGGCAGAACACCCTTCTCATCGCAGGTCGACGCGGCCACAATTCCGGCCTGGGCTGCCAGCGTCGCAGCCCGGAAGCCCTGGAGGGGCATGGCGAGATCCGTCACAAGCTGAGCCAGATTGGCCACGCTTGCCGGCACAAAGCAGGGGTCAGGGTCGACGCCGGGGGCATCACCGAGATCATAGAACTGACCGAAGAAGCCGGCATGGTGCACGTCGTCATACAGCAGATTGATGGCAAAGCGGCCGTTTTCAATCAGGGTGCCGGTCTTTTCCAGTTCCCGGCGAGCCTCGCCCGAGGAATTGAACATGGCCACCATGCCGGTCATGAGAATAATGCCGATGGTGATGGATACCATCAACTCCAGTAACGAGAAACCGTTTTGGCGCACCGCGTTGCAGGGTAGCGCGGTCATAACAGGTCCGCCGTGCGGAAGGATTGGGATACGGCGCGGCGCTTGGCGAGCCCGCCATACTGGTTATTGGCGCACTTAGCGGCGGGGACCAGCAGGTCCGCCATGCCCTGCCAGGACACCACTACGGTAATGAGACCCGTGCCGGGCTTGCCCGCGATCTCGGTCGCCAAATCGTAACTGATGCAGGTCCGGGCTCCGATCACGCCGCCGACGTTGTCCCCCGCAGCGGTTTCCGAGCTGCCTTCAAGAAGATCGTCGATGTCGGCCAGTGCAGCGTCGGCCTGGTTGTTGTAGGCCGTGGTACTGGCCGCGCAACCGGCCAGCGCTGCATCGTCATCCCCGGCAACGCCGATATATGGCGTGCCATTGACCGTATCGTCGGTAATAACAAAGCAGGATTTGGTGTTCTTGTTTGCCAGCACACGATCCACGATGTCCGATAAAAGGATCAACGCCATGGCCCGTTGTTGCGCCTCCAGTTCGGCGATGGTGGCGCGTGCCTGCAACGCGGCGATGCCCATCAGCGCCACCATGATGATGACCAGCGCCACCAGCACCTCAATCAGGGAGAAGCCGTCATTCGTAGTCCGCAGTTTCATCACGCGCCCCTAGTTGCAGCCATTGTCCGGGTCGTTGTCGGTGTCAACGGTGACACGTGGCTGTCCGCTGAGACTGATGGATATGCAGCGCGCCTGAATCGAGGTCTTTTCGGTGATATACGCTCGAAACTCGGTATATTCCGTGGGTCGCCCGTTACGTCCAAAGGTGATGGTATTGTCACAGGCTCCGGACGCGGAACCGGGACTGGTCCCGCAAGCGAGCGAGACGTCGGTCGATGCGTCAGTGCTTCGCAGAACCTCGGTGCTTGTCTTTACCCGCACTATCCAGCCGTTGATCCAGCTCCCGCCATTGGCCACGATTTCGACGTCCTTGCTGCGTTTAAGCGACTCGCTGCGCGCCATCAGAAAAGCCAGATGGATATCCGTGGCCACGGCCTTGGCGCGGTTGCTCAGCAATCCGTCCCGATACGACGGCACGGCCACGCTCAGCAATACGCCGGCCACGGCCAGGGCCACCATCAGTTCGATCAGCGTAAAGCCGGCCGGGCGGCGGGGACTGGCTCCGGTGGTTGAAACGGCTGGCGGGATGCGCAAGGGACTCACCAGGTACCGGTCTTGGTCCCGGTGTTATCGATGGTCAGATCGCCGTCTCCTGCCTGGGCTCCCTTGGGCACGGCGGTGAAGGTGTACGTGGGAGGCGGGCCATTGTCCTCATCAATGGTAATGTCGTAAAAGTCATTGCTGCATTCGGTCGCGGTCGTCGTGCAGTCCCAGCCATCGGATTTATAGTTCATGTCCACGAAGCTATCCGTGTATTTGCGCATTTCCAGCAGGTACTGCTCTTCCTTGTTTGAGGCGCCCAGCAACAGCTGTTGGGCCTCGGAGCGGCGCGCCTTTTTGACCTGATTCGTGTACGACGGATAGGCAATGGCGGCGAGGATGCCGACCACGGCCACGGTGACCATCAATTCAATGAGCGTAAACCCGGATGTACTTTTCATGGGTGCTATTCCTAGCAAGTGGTTGGAAGAATGAAAACCTCGAAGGTCGTGAACGGTAGCAATCTGCCGATGGGCGGCGCGATGCCGTGCCTGATTATAGGCAAATTCGTGACGGGATTCGCGCTTTCCCGGGCCAGTGAGGAACCGCCCCGGCCGGGTGGTTTCCCGCTGTTTGCTTGAGCCTGCCGGGGGGGTCGCCTATACTCGCGCGCCGGTCGCCGGGGTAGCTCAGTTGGGCGAAGCGGAGTATTGGAAAACGTCCAGTGGACGTTTTCCCCGCTGAGCGCCGCGCCATGGAGGGCGCGGCCGGCGTTGGTGATTGCCAATGCAGCGACGCCATGGATGGCAGGTACTGTCGTCATACAATGCCGGGGTAGCTCAGTTGGTAGAGCAACGCATTCGTAATGCGTGGGTCGGGGGTTCGATTCCCTTCCCCGGCACCATCCTCCATTTACGCCATTCCCGTTCAATCACCTGTTTTTCACTATGTTGCCCGGTGAGACCAGGAAATTTGATTATGGTCAAGCTGCCGGTTTCTCGCCGGGGTTAAACTGCATTTTATGAGCCAATCAAGTTCGATCCTGGACGAAACCATCCAACGCGTGGCAATCCTTTATGCCGACGTTTCCGGAAGCACGCGGCTCTATGAGAAGTTCGGGGATCAGATCGCCCGGTCGGATATTCACATCTGCCTTAAAATCCTGTCCGACGTGGCCGCGCGTTGGGATGGGTCGGTGTTGAAGACCATCGGCGACGAAGTCATGTGCCAGTTCCCAAATCCGGTCAAGGCAGCCATGGCGGCCGCGGAAATGCAGCAGGACCTGGCCGATGCAAGTGCGGCAGGAAAGTTCCAGACCGGTACCCTGCGCATCAAGATCGGCTGGCACTATGGCCCGATTGCGTTCCGGAACAGTGACCTCGTCGGCGAGGCGCCGGTGACGGCACAACAGATCATCAAGCTCGCCAAGGCCGGCGAGATCCTGACTTCCGGCCAGAGTGTTGCCGCGTTGAGTCCGGAACTGCGCGCCAATTGCGACCTCGTTGAGCACCTGGAGTCCGAGGTTGGGCTCGGCCGCGTGGATGTCCATCGCATGCAGTGGGAGGAATCCGATGACGTGACCACGATGGGCACGGTCGAAACCCAGGATGCAACCATACCGCGCAATACGCTGGTGCTGGAGCATGACGGCAAAGAGATCCGTCTCAATGATCGCAATACGGTCTGCCGCATTGGACGCGGTGCGGACAATGATCTGAGCATTCA
>MGYT01000184.1:3454-8668 GCA_001801865.1 Gammaproteobacteria bacterium RIFCSPLOWO2_02_FULL_61_13 | reverse complement strand
TGACGGGACGATTGGACTCGGCGGTACGCCGGAGGAAGACCCCGGGGCCGCGGTGCGTTTCCATATGGAGCACCTGCAGTAACTGAAAGGTGCCCCGACTGGCAGTTACCCGGCGCTTGCCGCAGGTTTCAGCAGATCTGGTCCCTCATTCCCCGTGGAATTGACTGCTCGTCCTACGGCGTACCCGGTCATTCTGCCTTTGTAGGGTCGCAGCACCGCGAGGTCCCCGACATTCAGCCAGCCGTCATATTGGGGCGGATCGAGGATTACCGGCATCCGGTCATGCACCTGCTGCAGTGTTTCATTCGCCGTCGTGGTCAGGATGGCGAAGGTTTCCATTGCTTTGCCGTCGTGAACCCAACTGTCCCAGAGTCCGGCGAAGGCCAGAATTTCGGCTTCCGCGAGCCGGAAATACCAGGGTTGTTTGGGGCTGCCGCTTTGCTTCCATTCGTAGAAGCCGTTGGCCGGGACCAGGCAACGGCGGCGGCGCACTGAGGTTCGAAAGAAGGGTTTATCCGCCACGGTCTCGCTGCGAGCGTTGATAGGACGGGTTTTGGGCCTTGATTTCATCCAGTGCGGAACAAATCCCCACTGACAAAGCGTCAGCTCACGGCGGTCACCCTGGGAGCGCACAATGGGCAGCGGCAGTGATGGCGCAGCATTGAAGCGCGGTGTGAATGAAATGGAATCAAACAGGCCGAAGTGGGTCTGCAGGTCACTGACCAGGGAATGCACGGCATAGCGTCCACACATGCCCAAGCATAGCGCATCACACTTCTCTAGATATACGACTCCAGCATGTCGCGCTCGTCCTGGGGGATATTCGTATTCTGGAGGCGGTTCTTGATCATGTTTCCATCGATGTGCTTGCTCTCGATCAATGACTTCTTTTCATCCGGAGTAAGCGCATCGGAGAAGAACAGGTTGCTGGCGGGGACCATGCCCAACTCCACTATTACATCGATCTCGCCGGACATCTGCCGAAACTTGTCGATCGGCTGCTCGATCCGGCGCATGGCAAAGTCCTTGTCGACAATACCGGCCCTGTAGATGGCATGAATCTCCATGCGATAGCTGATGACATGCGCCGGATCCTCGGATTTGCCGATGGCCGCCTCGATGTGTTCCAGCCTTGGCTCCAGCATGGAGCGCAGGGAATCCAATACCTGCTGGTCCTCGAGTCGATCAGAGTAGATATCCAGGATGTTGCTGATGTCGAGCTGGTTGTAGGTATCGGTGCTGAACAGCTCGTTACAGCGATAGGACAACAGTTTGTACGAACGGAAGCCGAGCGTGGAGTAGATATCCGTCAGATCGCGGATGTGCCGGTTGAAACCCAGGGCGCAGACCAGTTGCGAATGATTCAATTCAAGCTGGGCGGCGACCTTGTTGATGCGAACGATGAAATCCGCATTCGGATCCGCGTTGACCTTGTGAAAAATGCGCACCAGATCGGTATCTGATGCGGTCAGGAGTTCGGTAAAGCTCACCATGGGGGTCAGGCTTTCGGGTCAGCGTTTCGGGCGCAGGAATTCGGAGAGAATCGGTCGTTCATCCGCAGGGGTATTCTCGTCATTCAGGCGTGCCTCAATCAAGTCCCTCGGGATCAGTCCCCTGGCCATCAGCCGGCGCTTTTCCTCCGGCAGGATGGTATTGCGGAAAAAGATGTCTCCGGCCGGAATTATCTTCGCATCCACAATAATCCCCACTTCGTTCAACAGCGCGCGGAATCCACTGTCGGTCCGGTTCAGCCGCGCCTCGGCAAAATCCATCCCGGCAATGCCCTCATTGTAGACGGTACGCATCTCGGACTTGTAGCGATCAATTATCATCGAATTGACCGTCTCCTCTATGCGCTGCTCCACGTGTTCCAGGCGCTCCTTTAGCAGGTACTGCATGACCTGCAGGTTGGCGGGGTCTTCTTTGACTGCCGTGTAGATCGCAAGCACATCGTCCAGAGGCAGGCGCCGATAGATGTCGGTGGTAAATACATTATTCCTTTCTTTTGCCAGTTCCTCGAAGGTGGCATATCCGAGCAGGGGCATGATCTCGGTGATCAGGCGGGCATGGTGATTGAACCCGACCGCACAAATGAGTTGCTCGTTGCGCAGTCCCTCGGCCTTGGCAATTTCGCCAAGCCGGCTGCCCATGGACGTGGAACTGTCTTTGTAGCGAAAAAAACGCTGCACCAGGCTTTCTTCCGGTGCAGTCAGAATGGTGCGAAAGGTAGAAGTGGGGACTGATTCGTTATCTGACATTTTGCCGTGCTTCCGTTCCGGCCAGGCCGGCACGCGCCTGGGTCACTTCAGCAACTGTTGCAGTACGCCGAAATTTCTCACCCAGGGCGTCACCTGGCGCAGATTCTCCGGCAATTGTCCGGCCGCCTGTGCGGCTTCGGCATAGCTTGCATATGCCCCATACAGGGCGTTGTAGCGCGTGACGCCGTTGATCTGGACCTCCACATAGGCGGATTCCGCGCTGATGCCTGCGTCACGCAGAAAACGCAGGACGTCTTTTTCATTGGTGACACTGCCGATTTGCAGCGTGTAGGAATCCGGGGGTTGCGCACGGACCCAATCCTCACGCCGCGGGCCGGAACCGGGAGGAGTCGGTGCCTCTGCGGGCGGCGGTTTGACCGTCGCAACGGCTTTCTGCTCGGGGACGTAAACCCGCGTCGTGGGCGGCGGCGGAACCGGTTTGGTGCCAGTTGCGGGCGCCGCGGGATTTGCGGGAACTGTGGGAGACGCCGTGGCGGCGACCGCCGCAGCGAGGTCTTCCGGATGGGCAATGGGTTCCGCTGGGGAAGTGGTTGCGGCACCCGCCATGTGATCCAGTTTGTCGCGGGCCTCCATCAGCCCTTGCGCCGCGGCGCGCTCATACCAATGTTTTGCCGTTGCCTGGTCCTGCTTTACGCCGAAACCATTCTCATAAAACACGCCCAGGTTGAATTGGGCCTGGGCCACGCCCTGGGCCGCGGACTTGTTGAACCAGTTCAGTGCCTGTTTGTAGTCCCGCTTCAGGCCGCGTTCAAACGCATACATCACGCCCAGACTGTACTGTGCATGGGCATGGCCCTGGTCGGCAGCCTTGCGAAACAATACGGCCGCACGCGCGTCATCGCGGTTCACGGCCAGACCCCGGAAATACATCAGTCCCAGGTTGAATTGGGCATCCACCTGGCCGCCATTGGCCGCCAGCTCCCACCATTTCGCTGCCTCGATCTGGTCCTGGGCCACGCCCTCTCCGCGAAAGTACTTCGCGCCCACCTGGTATTGCACGGCCGGATCGCCTTGCTCGGCGGACTTGCGGTACCACTGCAACGCCTGAACCGAATCCTCGGGCACACCGTGACCATAGTCATACATGACGCCGAGGAGCTTCTGTGCCTCGGAATTTCCGTCGTCTGCCAGCGGCCGGATGATCTTCAGCGCCTCCGCATAATCGCCCTTTAGATAGGCGGCACGGCCGGCCTCATAGTCCTGGGCCAGTGCGGGACCGGAAAGGAGAAATACACCCAGCACCACGCCGCACAACCGGCATGCCGTCCGCGCCGGCAGGCCACGGAGCACCGAATCAGGCCATGGTCTTGGCAAGTGCAAAGATTTCCTCCGCATCGAGTATCAGATTGTTGCTTTCAAACAGCCTGGAGACGCACGCCCGGTGCAGGGCAAGTTTGAGTGTGCCGAAACCAATCGCGCCCCAGACAATTTTCCCATGGCGTACCTTGCCCCGATCCATCATGTCGGTGCCGGTAACGCCCACCGGGGGTGTGGCATTGGCATCGGCAATCAGGCGCAGGCTGGCATTGTCCTTCCAGTGTGCTTCATCCAGCAGGCTGACCCCCGCGCGACCGGTAGCGAACACCACGTTCGCCCCCGCAATAGCGCGGCCTCGATCATCATTGCTGGCGGCTGCGACAGGTTCGATCTCCACGCCAAAACGCGCCTTGATTTCCCGGCAGCAGTTTTCAGCCCGGCTGCCATCGCGTGAGGTCAGGGCGACTTTGGCGCCTTCACGGCTGAGCATCACCGCGGCCCGCTGCCCCACCGGCCCGGTCCCGGCCAGCACCACGGCCCGTTGTCCGGCCAGCGGCGCGCTGCCGGCAAGGCGGGCAACTCCCGCGGCAGCGGTAGTGTTGCTGCCATTGCTGTCCAACATGACCGAGACACGGAAGTCGGCAAAAAAAACCTTCTGCACGGCCTTGAACAACGCGGCCCCCGCGGCCATTTCACTGCCACCGATGAACAGCGCGGTGAATTTCTTTTCCTTTGGCGCGCGGGTAAAGATGGCGCCTTCCACCAGGGCGCGAACGTTTTGCGGCGTGCAACCGCCGTGGCCGATGACATGGTCGGCGCCTCCGTCATAGGCCACCACGGTGTCGAATACGGCGGGGTGCGGGTCCGTGTCCAACTGAAACAAAAGTTTCTTCATGTTTGCTCCTTGGCCAGACAGAGTTTCCCGGGCTACCCGGGCCGGATTGCAGACGCCTGCAGGCACGTTTCGGCCGCTGTTTCTTCAGCGTAAATTAACCGAACCGCTTAAGCACCACAACCAACCGCGATCATGTCGGCGTGCTCAGGACTAACCGGTCGCGGGCGGTTTTGGATACCATGCAGCCGGAATTTTTACGTCCGCGGAGGGTGATAATGATTAAGGAAAAATCCGTGCAAGACTTTCTGGATGAACTCGCCAGCAAGGCGCCAACGCCCGGCGGCGGAGGTGCTGCAGCCGTGATGGGCGCCATGGGCGCGGCACTGGTGAGCATGGTTGCGCATTTCACTCTGGGCAAGAAGGGTTACGAAGCAGTTGAGTCGGAGTCGGCGGGGCTGCTGCAACAGGCGGAGGCGCTGCGCCGGCAACTTGCCGAAATGGTCCGGGCCGACGTGGATGCATTCAATCAGGTCATGGGCGCCTACGGCATGGCGCGCGAATCGGATGTCCAAAAGGCGGAGCGCACCACGGCGATCCAGGCGGCCCTGAAACAGGCGGCAGATGTGCCGCTGGCCTGTGCCGAATTGTGCGCAGAAGTCATTCGCCTGACGCGGCCCATGGCCGCCATCGGCAACAAAAATGTGATCAGCGACGTCGGTGTGGCGGTGTTGGCGGCGGAGGCCGCCTTGCGCTCTGCGGCGCTGAATGTCTACGTGAATATCGGCGCCATCAAGGATGAGGCATTTGTGGCGGATCGCCGGCAGCGGCTGGAGCGGATTCTCG
>MGYT01000184.1:0-3298 GCA_001801865.1 Gammaproteobacteria bacterium RIFCSPLOWO2_02_FULL_61_13 | reverse complement strand
TAATGGAAAATTGTCCAGCAACACACGCTTTGCGCCGGCGTCGATGGCTTCCTCCAGTTGTGCCAGGGATTCCACTTCCACCTGCACCTGTCGTTGCATCGCCAATGCCTTTCGCACCGCTTGTGCGACGCCGCCGGCCGCCTGGATATGGTTTTCCTTGATCAGAATGGCGTCGTACAGGCCCATGCGGTGATTGGCGCCGCCGCCGCAGACGACGGCGTATTTCTGCGCGCTGCGCAGGCCGGGTAGGGTTTTGCGAGTATCCAGCAACACCGCCCGGGTACCCGCAAGTAACTGCACACAGGCGCGCGTGGCAGTGGCAGTGCCGGACAGGAGTTGCAGGAAGTTGAGCGCCGAGCGCTCACCGGTAAGCAATGCACGGGTGTGTCCTTCAAGGTTGCAGACAATGGCGCCGGGTTCCAATGACGCGCCATCCCGGAACTTCCACGTTACCTCCACCGCCGGGTCAATCTGACGGAATACCTCGTCGAACCAGGCCACGCCGCACAGCAGGGCAGATTCGCGGCACAATACTTCGGCGCTACTGATCTGATTCGGTGGGAGCAATTCGGCGCTGAGATCACCAGTGCCGATGTCCTCGCTCAGGGCGCGACGGACAGCGCTGGAAATGTCTGCGGGTAATTCAGCTTGTGCCTGCACCGGTCGGGTCGGTCAATTGGGGGTGTTGCAGTTTGCAGTGATTCCGTCGAAATACCGCAGGGAGCATGGCGATGTTGACCACTTATCCAATCGCCCCCATCCTAGCATGAATGCCCGCACCGCCCGCCGCACAGCCTGTCCTGCACATTGACCCGACTCGGAACTGGGTAACGGGCGCAAGGCAGATTTCCTCTCCCAATTGCGATGACCGGCCGGCCGCGGCAGACATCAGTCTGGTTGTGATCCATGGAATAAGTCTGCCGCCCCGGCAATATGGCGGGCCATACATCGATCAGCTGTTTACCAATAACCTGGATCCCGCTGCGCATGCGTATTTCGCTGAAATTGCGGCGTTGCGTGTGTCCTCTCATTTGTGCGTGGACCGGCGTGGAACCGTGACGCAGTACGTGCCGCTGGCCCGGCGCGCCTGGCACGCCGGCAAGTCGACGTTTCGCGGGCGTTCGGCCTGCAATGATTTTTCCATCGGTATCGAAATGGAAGGGTGCGACGACGAGGCCTACTGCGATGTTCAATACCAGGTCGGCGCCGCGTTGGTGGCGGAACTCATGCATGCCTGGCCCGCCATTGGGCCGGACTGTATTGTCCGGCACAGCGATATTGCCCCCGGGCGCAAGACCGACCCGGGACCCGCATTCGACTGGGAACGATTCCGCGCTGCGGTCGCGGCTGGCCGAAAGGCATGAACCCCGGTCCCGGGCGCAAAGTCCGGTCACTGCGCCGCCATTGCTCCTGATAGAATATTCGGCACCATCGACGCTCCGCGTGTCCTGCCTATGACTCTGATAAGCATCCTTGTAGCCCTTGCCCTGGAATATGTCCTCGGCGCCCTGGACCACCTGCGTAACTGGTCGTGGTATGACCGGTGGCTGACCTGGCTGGAACAGCGCAGCGGCGAGCGGCATTTCTGGGATGGTCCCGGCGGTGTGCTGGTTTCCATAGGTCTGCCATTGGCGGGCCTCGCTGTGTTCGGGCACGCGCTGGCCGATGCATCGGTGATCTTTGTTTTCGCCCTGGGAACCTTCATTTTCCTTTACTCCCTCGGGGCGGACCTTAATTCCCAACTGGACCGCTATACTGCGGCGCTGCACGCGGATGATGACAACACTATCGCGCTGGTGGAAGAGCAGTTGCAGGTGCCCAATGTCCTTGGTCAGAGCGGCGTTGAACGAATGCTGCGTTCGGTATTCATCCGTTCCCACGAGCAATTATTCGGCGTCGTTTTCTGGTTCATCGCCCTCGGCATGGTCGGGGGACTTTTGTTTGCCATGAGCTTGCGCCTGCGCCGGCGCGTGGGAGAGTCCAACACAGCGTTCGCGGATGCCAGCCGCCGGCTGCATGGGATCCTGTCCTGGCCGTCCAGCCGGGCGGAGGCATTGGGATTTGCCCTGGCCGGCAACCTTGTCGATGCGGTCGATGGCTGGCATAAGGCAGACGATGGTTCATCCGAGGCCAACGATCCGGTCCTGTGCGCCGCGGGTTTAAGCAGCCTGTCCCTGGGCAAGTCCGGGGCCGGCGAAGCGGATAACACCGCGATAGCAACCCAGGTCGAGGAAGTTCAGGCCCTGATTAATCGCACGCTGCTGGTGTGGTTGACCATTCTCGGCATCATGACCATCGGCGGCTGGCTGACCTGAGTTCTTCGATTTCTCGCCCACCTCCCGCGCTCCGCCCCATGGGAGCGGGCGAATGGGGGATGCTCTTTACGCTAGCCCTGCTCTGGGGCGGATCCTTCTTCTTTATCGACGTGGCGGTGCGCAACCTGCCACCGCTGACGCTGGTGCTGTTACGGCTGAGCGGGGCGGCGCTGACGCTGAATATCACGGTGCGACTGATAGGGATTCCATTGCCGCACTCCTGGCGGCAATGGCGGCCGTTTTTTCCCCTCAGCCTGATTATGTGCGTTCTGCCGTTCTCCCTGATTTCCTGGGGTCAAATCTGGATCAGCAGCGGGTTGGCCTCCATTTTGAATGCGACCACGCCGCTGTTCACGCTGGTGATCGCCCATTTTCTGACCGTGGATGAGAAACTGTCGCGGCCGCGCGTGGTGGCCGTAGTGCTCGGCCTCTCGGGGATCGTGGTCATGATTGGGACCGCTGCGTTGCGCAACATCGGCAGCGAAGTGCTGGCGCAGTTTGCGGTGCTGGGTGCGGCCATGTCGTACGGTTTTGCCGGCGTAACCGGTCGTGGTGTGCAAAGCGCTGGAGGTCTGAGTCACCTCGCCAACGCCACGATGATGGTGACCTGCGCTGCGCTGCTGGTGCTGCCGGTGGCATTGCTGGTTGATCAGCCCTGGCGACTTCCCCTGCCCGGGCCTGCTGTGTGGGGTTCAGTGCTCGGTTTGGCGGTGATGTCCACGGCACTGGCTTACATCCTGTACTTTCGCTTGCTGTCAACCGCCGGTGCGGTAAATCTGACGCTGGTGACGTTCCTGGTGCCGGTGACGTCGATTGCGCTGGGCACGCTGGTTTTGCACGAACGTCTCTACGCCAACCACGTGTTCGGCATGGCCCTGATCGCAGCCGGTCTGCTGGCAATTGATGGCAGGCTGGTCAGCTGGCTTCGTGCTCGCGCAGGTAGTCCTCAATATTGATCAGCCGCCACTGTTCGCGGTTGCATA
>MGYT01000183.1:114363-116138 GCA_001801865.1 Gammaproteobacteria bacterium RIFCSPLOWO2_02_FULL_61_13 | reverse complement strand
GAATTCAGCGCGCGGCAGGTCCCGGTATGGAAACGCGCGTGTGCACAGTTGAAACAGCTCCGTTTCGGTCCAGTCCCGGCATGCCACTTCCGCAATGATCTGTTGAGCGAGCACGTCCACATGCCCCGGCGGAATACGCAGTTCATCCAGTTCCTCGCGCCGCACCGCATCCAGCAGCGCCGCGCACTCCAGCAGATCATCCCGCGTCAGCGGAAACAACCGGCCCTTGGGCGTACCGCCGAGCTGATGGCCGGAGCGTCCCACCCGTTGCAGGAATGCGGCGATAGCTCGCGGCGAACCGATTTGACACACAAGATCCACATCGCCGATATCAATGCCCAACTCCAGTGAGGCCGTGGCCACCAGCGCCTGCAACCGCCCCCCCTTCAGGCGCTGCTCGGCATCCAGCCGGTGTTCCCGCGCCAGGCTGCCGTGATGGGAAGTGACATTCTCCTCGCCCAGGCGTTCTCCCAGATGGCGCGCAAGTCGCTCGGCCATGCGCCGCGTGTTAACGAAGATGAGCGTGGTGTGATGCTGGCGCACCAGATCCGCCAACCGATCATGGACCTCGGCCCAGACTTCGCCGGACATGACTGCCTCCAGCGGCGAACGCGGCAATTCCAGCGCCAGATCCCGCCGCCGCACGTGGCCGCTGTCGATGATGGTGCAAGGTACGTCGCGCGCACCGACCAGATATTTCGCCACGGTGGATAACGGCCGCTGGGTCGCGGACAGGCCGATGCGCGTGGGAGAACGATTCGGAGCCGGAGCTGCAGCTCCGGCCCCTTGACCCGCAATCAGCGCCTCCAGCCGTTCCAGAGACAGCGCCAGATGGGAGCCGCGTTTGTTGCCGGCGAGGGCATGGATTTCATCCACGATGATGGTGCGCACGGTGCGCAGCATGTCGCGCCCCGATTGCGAGGTCAGCAGGATGAACAGCGATTCCGGCGTCGTCACCAGTACATGCGGCGGTTGCCGGCGCATGCGGTTGCGCTCGGTGCTGGTGGTATCGCCGGTGCGCACCATGACCCGGATCGGCACCGATGGCAGCCCGAGCGCATTCAGTTCATCGGCGATGCCGCACAAAGGCGCGCGGAGATTTTTCTCGATGTCGTTGGACAAGGCGCGCAGCGGAGAGACATACAACACCTGGGTCGCGTCCGGCAGGCCGTGCTCCAATCCTTCCTGCACCAGTGCATCCAGCGCAGCAAGAAACGCGGCCAGGGTCTTGCCGCTGCCGGTGGGGGCGGCGATCAGCGTGTGTTGCCCGGATTGGATCGCGGGCCAGGCCTCGGCCTGGGCCGGCGTCGGCCCGGCGAACTGGTTCTGGAACCAGTTCCGGACCGCGGGGTGAAATTGTTTAATGGTCATTGTTGCCACGGACATCGCTGACTGGTATTCGGAAGTGTAATGGATTTAGCATCCGCGCTCAGGGGCCGGCGCGCAAGCCCCGACCCCTGGAGATAATCCATGACTGATCAAATTGTTACGTTAACCGGCGGCTGCCACTGCGGCGCGGTGCGGTTCGATTGTACTGCGCCGGCGGACTGGCGCCCGCTGTCCTGCAACTGCTCGATGTGCAGTCGCAGCGGGTACTTGCATCTCATTGTTCCGCGCGCGGACTTTCGCCTGTTGCAGGGGGAGGGGAACCTGACCAGCTATTCATTTAACACCGGCGTGGCGCAGCATCTGTTTTGCCGCCTTTGCGGGGTCAAGTCGTTTTATGTGCCCCGTTCCCACCCGGACTGCTACAGCGTCAATGCGCGTTGCCTGGA
>MGYT01000183.1:102651-114330 GCA_001801865.1 Gammaproteobacteria bacterium RIFCSPLOWO2_02_FULL_61_13 | reverse complement strand
GTAGGGCGGGCTTCAGCCCGCCATCCGTTTAGCGCGGCGGCATTTTTCCGAAGCGCGGGATCCCGCCCGGTACCACAGACCAGCCCGCGGCGGAATCCACGTAAATCGATGCCTGGGGTTCCACCCAGCTGGAATCATCCAGGCTCCCGACCTTGATCACCACCATGTCCGGCAGGACCTCGGGTTCGCCATAGAGCGGCGTGCCGCAGGTGCCGCAGAAATGCCGGCGCACGGTCTTGCCGCTGTCGCCTTTCACGTCATAGTCCGTGGGCTTGCCCTGGGTGATGCGAAAGGTTGCCTTCGGAACCAGCATGTTGGTACTCATCTGCGTGCCGGTGAGCTTCTGGCAATCGGTGCAGAAGCAATGCACGGCGCTGACGGGCTCCGAAGTGCATTCATAGCGGATGGCGCCGCAGCGGCAACTGCCGGTGAAAGGGGCATTCATTTCGTTTCTCCTTGGTTGAAAATCGAGGGGTCAGGTCTTGCAATCAAGCATGCTTACTCAAACGCACGGGGGCAGACTCTGCCATCGAACACGCATGCTTGATTGCAAGACCTGACCCCAGATTCTAAAGCACCGCGATAATGGCTTGCGCCAGGTACTCGACGTTTTTCGGGCTGACGCCGGCCACATTGATGCGGCTCGAGTCGACCATGTAAATGCTGTATTCCGACCGCAGGCGCTGCACCTGCTCCTTCGAGATGCCCAGGAACGAGAACATGCCGAACTCGCGCTTGATGAATTCAAAGTCGCGCGATGGGCCCAACTTTTTCAACGTGTCCGCCAGCAGCGCGCGCAACACGTGGATGCGCTTGCGCATGCCGTCCACTTCGCCCCGCCACTGGGCATATAACGCCGGGTCGTTGAGCACGGTCTTGACCAGGGCGCCGCCGTGGGACGGCGGCATGGAATAGATGCCGCGGGCGATACTATTAATGTGTGTGATCCCGGCGTCAGCCTGTTCCGGCGTGGGAGAGACGGTCAACAGTGCGCCGATGCGGTCGCGATACAGACCGAAGTTCTTGGAACAGGAATAGGCCAGCAGCAGCTCGGGCAGGGCGCGCGACAGCGTGCGCGGGCCATAGGCGTCCTCGTCCAGTCCGTCGCCCAGGCCCTGGTAGGCCAGGTCCACGAACGGCACCAGTCCCTTGCGTGCGGCGAGTTCGGTGACAGCGTCCCATTGCTTGCGGTTGAGATCCGCCCCGGTGGGGTTGTGGCAGCAGCCGTGCACCAGCAACAGGTCTCCCCGCGCGGCGCTCTCCAGGGTTGCCACCATGGCGGCAAAGTCCACGCTGTGGGTAGCGCCGTTGTAATAGGGATATTCGGCGATCTTCAGGCCTGCGCTTCCCAGCAGCGGCACATGGTTCGCCCAGGTGGGTTTGCTCACCCAGATGGTTGCGCCCGGTTTGCAACGGTTGATCAATTCCGCGCCGACGCGCAGGGCGCCGCAACCGCCCGGGGTCATCACCGATCGCACGCGGCCCGCGAGCAGCGCCGGATGATCGGCGCCCAGGATCAGTTTCTGGATGGCCGTATTGAAATCGGCGAACCCCGGCGGGCTGATGTAGACTTTTGTGCTCTCCTGTTGCTCCCAGCGCCGCTCGGCTTCCTTGACCGATTTGAAAATCGGCGTGATCCCGGCCTCGTCCTTGTAGACGCCGGCGCCCAGGTCGACCTTATCGGGATTCGGATCGGCTTCAAAGGCGCTGCTCAGGCCGAGGATCGGGTCCGGGGGGAGTTTCTGGATGGCTTCGAACATGGCAGTGATGGCCGGGGCTGCCGGCTCCGTGGTGCATACCGTGTATGCGGGCGCGTATATTAGGAATACCGCGCCGTGCAGTCAAAGAGTGATGTGCGTCTGGAGTAGATTGTTGGTGCGCCGGGCCGGCGGTCCGATCCCATGTTGGTGGACACGCCGTAAATACGTCCCTGTAGGCTCGAAGCGCCGCTGTCCCAGCGGCTTACGGTCTGCCACCATCGGGTCAGACTGCCTCTGCGTGGATTTGAATTACTTCGGAAGGACTTAATCGAATGCCGCGCGGACACTTGGGGGAAGAATGAATCAGCCAGTCGAGCGCATCCGTTCCAGTTGTCCCCGCGACTGCTACGACGGCTGCGGCATCGTCATTGAAAAGCGCGGCGACACGTTGCGGGTACTCGGTGACCCGGATCACCCGGTGTCGCGCGGCCGGCTGTGCGGAAAATGCGCCATCGCCTACAACGGTGTCTGGCAGGATCCGGCGGCGCGCCTGCTTTACCCGCTGCGCCGCAGCGGACCCAAAGGCAGCGGCAAATTCGAGCGCATCAGTTGGGAAACGGCGCTGGCTGCCATCGCCGGCCGGACGCAAGCCATTCTCTCCGCGCAGGGCCCGGAAGCGATCCTGCATACCCATTATTCCGGCACGCTGTCGCTGATGGCGCTGTTGTTCCCCATGCGTTTCTTCCATCGGCTGGGGGCGGCGGAAGTGGACCCGGACACCATCTGCAATGCCGCCGGGCACGTGGCTTGGCGCACGATGTTCGGCAGTTCCAGCATGGGGTTCGATCCGCGCACCGCGGACCAAAGCCGGTGCATCCTGATCTGGGGTGCCAACCCTTCCCATGCCGGTCCGCACACGCACAAGCACTGGTTTGCCGCGGCCCGCGTCGCGCGGATCGTCGTGGACCCGATCCGTACCGATACCGCCGCCGTCGCGGATATTCATTTGCAGCCGCGCCCCGGCACCGATGCGGCACTGGCCTTCAGCCTGCTGCACGTCCTCTGGCGCGACGGAAAAATCGATGCAGGTTTCGTGGCTGCACACACGCAAGGCGCGGACGAGGTGTTGCCGCAGATCCAGTCCTGCACGCCGGAGTGGGGCGCGCGACAGACCGGCGTGCCGGCGGCGCTGATTGAGCAGGCGGCACAACTGTATGGCTCCGGGCCGGCATTGCTCTGGGCCGGGCAGGGGCTGCAACGACAGGCCCGTGGCGGCAACATCATGCGTGCCATCGGACTGCTGCCGGCGTTGACCGGCAATATCGGCAAACCGGGGACAGGTTTCTATTATCTCAATGACACCGCCGCCATGGCCGGGCTCGATGCAGGGCGCATGGTGGGCGCGCACCTGGCAGCGCGGGAGCCGGTGCGTATCAGCCACATGGATTTGGCGCGGGAACTGGCGCGCCCTGATCGGTTCCGGTCGTTGTGGGTCTGGAACACGAACCCGCTGGCCTCGGCGCCGCGGCAATCAGCCTTGCGCGCTGCGATGTCACGCGAGGAACTGTTCACGGTGGTCATTGACTGTTTCCAGACCGACAGCGTGGATTACGCCGACATCGTGCTGCCCGCCGCGAGCCTGCTGGAGTTCGATGACCTGACCTGCAGCTACTTCCACCTGCACGTCGGCGTGCAGTCAAAGGCAACCGAACCCCTGGGCGAAGCCCTGCCCAATCAGGAGATCTTCCGGCGGCTGGCATCTGCGCTGGACATTACCGAGCCGGAATTGCATGAGCAGGACACGAGTCTTATCGCCGGCATGATGGCGGAAATGCACATCCCCGGGACTTTTGCCGAATTCCAGCAGCGCGGCTGGCAGTGGATCGCCGAGTCGCCCCAGGTGTTGCATTCCGATCTGCATTTTTCCACGCCGAGTGGCCGCATCGAAATCGCCTCGGATGCCTGGACGGCGCAGAAGTTGCCACGGGCGCCGCATGCAGATGTGGATCCGCCGCCTGCGCCGGGCCGGTTCCGGTTACTGACGCCCGCATCGGATCTCAGGCTGAACGATTCCTACGCCAATGATCCGCAATTGTCGCTGCAGGCCGGCCCTGCGTCCGTCATTCTGCATCCCGAGGATGCCGGCGCACTGGGTATCAAGGCCGGTGACAGCGTGTCGTTGAATAATGCCGCCGGAAACATGGAACTGATCGCCGAGATTGACGACCTTGCCCCGCGTGGTGTGCTGGTTTCCTACAAGGGGCGCTGGCCGAAACAGGAGCCAGGCGGTTGCAATGTGAATGTACTCAACGACGCCATCGTCGCCGACATGGGCGCGAGTAGCGGTGTGCATAGTACAGAGGTGGAGATAGTAAGAAAAATGTAGTTGGTAGTGTGCTGCCTTGCAAAGAACTTGCATAATTCCCCGTAGGGCCGGCCGCTCCGGACGTCCTGTCCTCACGCGGCATACCCCACATCCTGTGGGTAGCTTTAGCCGGCCGCTGGCATCGCGGCGGGATAAATCCCGCCCTACAGAAAACTCCGCACTTGGAATGAATGAGGATTCTCGCGGGACAGGACAGTGCGCCGAACTATATTCGTGTTATCACAGAGGCCGTCATGATTGCATCAGGTAATGAAATCGCCACCATCCGGCATTTCATCAACGGTAAGTATGCCGGCTCCGCCGACGGCAGGATGTTCGACGTATTCGACCCCTCGACCGGCAAGGTATATGCGCGCGCCCATGAAGCAGGACGGGAGGAGGTGGATGCCGCCGTTCAGGCTGCGCGCAGGGCGTTGACCGGACCCTGGGGAAAGCTGTCGATCGAAGATCGCACCCGCCTTTTGTACCAAGTGGCGGACGGCATCAATGCCCGCTTTGAAGATTTTCTGCAGGCGGAGTGCCTCGACACCGGCAAACCCTGGTCACTGGCGCGGCAGGTGGACATCCCGCGCGGCGCGGCCAACTTCAAGGTGTTCGCCGACATCATCAAGAATGTGCCCTGCGAGTCATTCATGACCTCGACCCCCGACGGTCGCGGCGCATTGAACTATGCGATTCGGTCGCCCAAGGGCGTGGTCGCGGTGATCTGTCCCTGGAACCTGCCTCTGTTGCTGATGACCTGGAAGGTCGGGCCGGCGCTCGCCTGCGGCAATACCGTGGTGGTCAAGCCTTCCGAGGAGACACCGGCTACGGCCGCGCTGCTCGGCGAGGTCATGAATGCGGCGGGAGTCCCGGCCGGTGTATTTAATGTCGTGCATGGCGGGGGCCATGGCTCCGCCGGCCAGTTTCTGACCGAGCATCCGGGTATCAGCGCCATCACGTTCACCGGCGAAACCAGCACCGGCACCCAGATCATGCAGGCGGCGGCGGTGGGCATTCGCGACGTGTCGTTTGAACTGGGCGGCAAGAATGCCGGCCTGGTGTTTGCGGACTGTGAGATGGACAAGGCAATTGAGGGCTGCCTGCGTTCGGTCTTTTCAAATTGCGGGCAGGTATGCCTCGGCACCGAGCGCTTGTACGTGGAACGACCGGTCTTCAGGGAGTTTGTCGAGCGCCTGAAGGACGGCGCGCGCAAACTCAAACCCGGCCGGCCGGAGGCCGCCGAAACCGATTTCGGCCCCATGGTCAGCCGCCAGCAGCGTGACAAGGTGCTGGGCTATTACAAAAAGGCAAAAGTGGAAGGCGCCACACTCGTGACCGGCGGCGGAATTCCGGAAATGCCCGTGGACCTGCGCGACGGATTCTGGATTGAGCCGACCCTCTGGACCGGGTTGCCGGAATCCTCCGCGGTCATCAGGGAGGAGATCTTCGGTCCCTGCTGCCACATCCAGCCATTCGACTCGGAAGCGGAGGCGGTTGCCCTGGCCAACGACACCCGCTACGGCCTGGCGGCCACCATCTGGACGGAGAATGCATCCCGTGCACATCGGGTTGCCGCGCAGATGGAAACCGGCATCACCTGGGTCAACTGCTGGTTCCTGCGCGATCTTCGGACACCGTTTGGCGGCGCCAAACAATCCGGCATCGGCCGCGAGGGCGGGGTTCACTCGTTGGAGTTTTATACGGAGTTGCGGAATGTTTGTGTGAAGCTTTGAAAAGATGAAGGTAGAAGGTAGAAGTTAGAATATTAGGGAGAACACATTCGGATGGCTCGATCATCCTTTCCCCACATTCTACCTTTTATATTCTACCTTCCATCTTCCCACCATGAATTTCCCCACGCACCATTGAGAAATAGATCGCCACCCCGGTCATTCCCGCCGCCGCCAGGAAACTGATCTGGATTGACCGCATCAGCGCGGGATAGTGCTCCGGTGCGATTTGCACCGGGCCGAGCAGCAACGCGAACACCACCGTAATCAGGCCCATGCTGTTCATCTGGCCCAGCACGCGCATGGTGCTGACGGCGCCGGCCGCTGAACCCAGGTGTTGCCGATCCACGCTGCCCATGATCGCGTTTACATTGGGGGAGGAAAACAGCGCGAACCCGCCACCGGTCAGCAACAGGCTGAAGACCACGTAGGCCGGGGTACTGGCGGGGCCGAGGGCAGCCAGCATCCCCAATCCCGCCGCCGTCAGTATCAATCCGGCCGATGCCAGCAGCCGGGGTTCAATCCGATCGGAAAGCCGCCCGCTCACCGGGGACAGCAATGCCATGACTGCGGGCTGCGCAATCAGGATCACCCCCGCCGCTGCTGCCGTCAGGCCCTTGACGTACTGCAGGTAGAGACTCAGCAGATACGACGTGCCGAACATCGCGGTATAGATGGTGATGGAGGCCAGGCATGAAAAAGTGAAAGTGCGATTGGTGAAGAACAGGTTCACATCAAACAGCGGGTCCACGGTGCGCCGCTCGTGGCGCAAAAAAACCACGAGACCCGCCGCGCCCGCCAGGATCAGCGCCAATCCGGAGGCGGAAGGCAGCAGGGAGATGCCATACATCAGTGCCGTGATGGCACAGGCATAGATGCCCGCCCCGGGCAGGTCAAAGCGCTGCGGTTTTTCGTTGCGCCATTCTCCGCGCAACCCGGCCAGCGCCAGCAGGATGATGAGCAGGGCAATGGGGATATGGATCAGGAAAGCTGCGCGCCAGGAATAATGGTGTGTCGCCCAGCCGCCCAGCAGGGGCCCGCAGGCCAGGCCGAAATAGACCGACGAGACACTCATGCCGATGGCGGCGCCGCGGCGTTCGCGCGGCATCAGCGAGGTCAACAACGCCACGCCGGTGGCGAACAGCATGGCGGCGCCAATCCCCTGCAGGACGCGGTACGCCACCAGTTGTTGCACCGATTGAGAGGTGGAGGCGAGCATCGATGCCACCGTGATGATGATCATGCCAAGCAGAAAAACCCGTTTGCGCCCGTACATGTCCGCGAGCCGGCCGAAGGGCAGCAGCAGCACGGCGCTGGTGAGCAGGTAGGCAGTGGGGATCCAGCTCAACATGATGGCATCGGCGCCCAGCCCGGCGGCGATGGTGGGGATGGCCACGTTCACCGCCGACAGCATCAGCGGCGCGGTGAAGGACGCCAGGCAGACGATGATCAGTGCGACCCGCTGGGCGGTGGCGTCGGGTGCGGGTGGGGAATTCAAGTTGCCTTACCGGTTGGTGCGCATGGCAACATTTCCGCAGCTGCCAATGAGTTGCATGAAATTTTCAATGGCCATGCGCTTCAATTGCTGGCGCCGCGGCGCCCAGGGTTTTTCGTTGCCGGCAAAAATCGTCAATCCCTCCATGGTGGCGCACATGAACAACGCCAGTTGTTGACGTTCAGCGGGTGAGCAGGCCGGATTGATCAGGCCGGTCAATTCAATGAGTGGTTCGCGCACCCTGGCATACAACCCGTCCACGAGGCTGGCCACATGACGGTCATGGTTGGCCAGCGCCCAGAGTTCCGGAAAAAACAGGGTGGTCTCCGGCGTACCCAGGTCCTCGATCCAGTAATCCAGAATGGACTCCAGTTGCTTTTCCGGGGATTGACCCGCGGCATCACGTAATTGATCGAAGACGACGAGATAGCTGTTGATGACGTAATCAACCAGGTCGCGCAGCAGGTCTTCCTTGCTGCCGTAGTAATAGCTCAGATTTCCGATGCTGATGCCGGCCCGGTCCGCCACCTTGCGCATGGTGAACCGGGAATAGCCGGCTTGCATGAGTACAGCCTTGCCCGCTTCGAGAATGCTGGCCAGCCGGACCTGTCCTTTAATCTTGATGGCGGTCCCAGGTCGGTGGGAGGTTTGGCGATTGGGGGTGGGCATGGGCTTGGGTATTGGGAATGACGTTGCACTCATGCAACATTTGTGGCGAAATTCCTCCATTCAGCTTGGCATTATATGACATCTGTCCTAAACTGCGCGTCAAGCGCTTCTGTCAATGCTGTTCCTTGATGCTTATAGCTGCTTTTAAAGGAGATCCGCCGTAATGAACTTCATCACTCACTCGGTGCCAGTACTCATAGCCGCTGCCATCACCTTGTTACCTTCCATGGCCGGCGCCGAAGCCATTGAAGAAATCGTCGTGACCGCGCAAAAGCGTGAGCAAAGCGTGCAGGAAGTGGGTATCGCGATTTCCACCTACGGCGGCGAGCAACTCAAAAGCCTGGGATACACCAGCGCCCAGGACATCTCGGCCCTGGCGCCCAATGTCACCACGGTGCAGCCCAACGGACCCTCCAACTATGCACTCGCCATTCGCGGCGTGGTGCAGAACGACTTCGTCACCAACCAGGAAAGCCCGGTCTCCATCTACGTGGACGAGGTCTACATCAGCCAGATGTCCGGCGCCGGCTTCCAGTTGTTCGATACGGAACGCGTGGAAATCCTGAAGGGTCCGCAAGGCACACTGTTCGGACGCAATGCCACCGGCGGACTGGCGCACTTCGTGACCGTGAAGCCGAGCCAGGAGTTTGACGGCTACGGACAGATGACCTTCGGCGAACATGAGCAGATCAATTTTGAAGGCGCCGTGGGCGGCGCGTTGCATGAGGCGGTGTCCTCGCGGCTGTCCCTGGCCGCTACCACCAATGGCGGCTACGTGGAAAACCGCTTCTCCGGCGAGGACATCAACAATTCCAATGATTACGCCGGGCGGTTGCAGTTCCTCATCGAACCCAATGAATCCGTGGACATCCTGCTGAACGCACGCGGGTCGTTCCAGGAGATCCGGACCGGGTTCTGGGAGAACGTTTCCACGGATCCGCTCAGCAACCTCACTCCGGACGCCACCAACTTCAACGGTTACCGCGATGGCGATGGCGATGTGTTCGAAGGCGACTATGACCGGCTCGGATTCCAGGACGCTCATACCTGGGGCACGACCGCCAACATCAATTTCTATTTTGAAAACATGACCTTTACCTCCATCACCGACTGGCAACGCGTGTATCGGGATTACGTCGAGGACTCGGACGCTTCGCCGCTCCCGGATTTCAATTTCTACCTGGTCACGGATGCCAGGCAGTTCTCCCAGGAGTTTCGACTCAGTGGCGAGACGGATCGTTCGCGCTGGGTTGGCGGTTTCTACCTGCTGGACGTGAAGGTGAACGATGCCAACGGCGCCGAGACACCACTCATCGGCGTGGCCGGTGCGTTTGGGTTGCCACCCGGCGGTCTGACCGACGGCAGCGGCGTACTGCCGACCCGGGAGGGTGACGGTACATTCCAGGGCAATGACAATCCCTACCAGACCAATGTCAGTAGCTGGTCCATATTTGCCCAGGCCGAATACGATCTGAACGACCAGTTCACCGGCATCATCGGTGCGCGCTACATCAATGAGAACAAGGAACATCATTACGAAAATAACTTCGTGGACTTCCAGCCCGGTTTCGTGATGCGCAACGGCAACCCCAACGTACTGTTCAATGCCGGCACCTACGACGGTGTGCAGGACCGGAGCCTGTGGTCCGCCAAGGCTGAACTGGACTGGAAGCCGAACGATGACCTGCTGCTTTATGCGAGTTGGAACCGGGGCGTGAAGGGCGGCGGGTTCAATTCGCCGCTGGACATCACCTGCGGCGATCCGGTTGCCTGCCCCACGGGCTTCCTTCCGCTTACCAACGACCTGATGCGTTTTGGCCAGGAAACCCTGTACGCCTATGAACTGGGCTTCAAGGCGACGCTGTTTAATGGCTTGGCGACTTTGAACGGCGCCGGGTTTTATTACGACTACAAGGACTTCCAGGCCTTCCGCATCGTCGGATTGTCCACCTTCATTTTCAACGCGGACGCGGAAAGCTACGGCGGCGAGCTGGACTTGACGGCGCAACCGCTGGAAGGACTCGATTTCCAGTTTGGCGTCGGCTACGTAAACCCGGATATCCCGGACGTGGACCTCGGCATTGGCCTGGGTCCGCAGGATACCGAGCCGGTGCAGGCGCCCCATTGGACCCTGAGCGGCCTGGCGCGCTACCAGTGGCCGGTGTTTGGCGGCGATGCGGCCGTGCAGATGGATTTCCGCCATCGCTCCAAGCATTACTTCAGCCTGACCAAGTTCGAACCCAGCACGGAGGACGGCTACATCGTGGCCAACGCGCGTGTCAGTTACGCGACCGGTGACGGGCATTGGGAGGCGGCGCTGTTCGTCAAGAATTTTACCGACGCGGAATACCTGGTTCAGACCTTTGACCTGGGATTTGTGCTGGGGATGACGGAACAGTATTACGGTCTGCCGCGCTGGTTCGGCGGCAGTATCAGCTACAGCTGGTAACAGGCCACCATGCAGCGTTCGGCGTTGCTGTGGCTGGCGCTGCTGGCCGTCTCTGTTCCACTGCCGGCCGAGTTGCCGGTGGAATCCATCGGCGTGATGGAGAAACTGCCCGCCGTCTGGCCGGACACCTGGCTCCAGGCCCACGATACGAATTTTCGCGCCCTGTCCGACGGCAAGGTCGTGATCTTCGACGTGGCGTCGGAAAACCGGAATTACAAAGGGTCGATCCCGGCCGGTCAGTTTGCCTCGTTCATCGCTTCCACCACGCGGCCCGAGGTGTACGTGGCGGAGACCTATTATTCCCAGCGCGTACGCGGTACCCGTAATGACGTCATCACCATTTACGACAAGACCACGCTGGCTCCCAGCGCGGAGATCCCGCTGCCCGGCGGCAAGCGCGGCCAATACGTCACGTTCAAGAACACGTTGCAGTTGCTGAACGACGAACAATGGCTGGCGGTCTACAATTTTTCCCCGGCGGCCACGGTAACCATCATCGACATTACTGCGCGCAAGATCATCGGCGAGGTGTCCGTTGCCGGTTGCGCGATGATCTATCCCACCGGTAAACGCAACTTCATGTCCCTGTGCAGTGAGGGCGTCATGCTGGTGTCCGCGCTGGATGAGAAGGGGGGTGTGGCGAAGCAGTGGCGCACACCGGCATTTTTTAACGCAGACGAGGATCCGTTGTTTGCGATGCCGACCATGATCGGCCGCACGGCGTACTTCCCCACGTTTCATGGCGACGTGCAGCCGGTGGATCTGTCCGCTGACGAACCCAGGGTACTGAAGCGCTGGACGCTGGTGGATGATGCCGAGCGCAAGGCCAACTGGCGCCCCGGCGGCTGGCAGATTGCCGGCGCCCATGACAGCGGCAGATTGTATGTGCTGATGCACCCGGATGGGTACAACGGCAGCCACAAGAACGGCGGCCCCGAGGTCTGGGTGTTCGACGTTGCCACGGGCAAGCGCAGTGCGCGCCACGTACTCAAGAACTGGGGCGTCTCGATCGAGGTGACCTCCGGCGACCATCCCTACCTGGTGGTAACCAACGGCGCCTTTCAAATCGATGTCTACGGCGCTGATGACGGCAAATGGTTGCGCATGTTCGGCGACCATGCGGTGTCCATGCCCATGGTGCTGCATGCCGTCCATTAAGGCGGCAGGAAATTATGATTTCCATGATTTCGATGGTTGACCCGGTCCTGCCCCTCGGTTCGGCGCTCGTGCTGGTTTGTGTTTTTCTTGCCGCGGGCGTACACAAGTGG
>MGYT01000183.1:89082-102558 GCA_001801865.1 Gammaproteobacteria bacterium RIFCSPLOWO2_02_FULL_61_13 | reverse complement strand
GAATTTATTGTCGCGATCGGGTTGATGCTGCCGCCGGCACGGTTCACGGCGGCAGTGGCCGGTGCCGTAATGTTGGGAATTTACACACTCGCCATTGGCATCAATCTGGCGCGCGGCCGCCGTTCCATTGACTGCGGCTGTGGGGATCCCGGCCAGAATCAATCCCTGTCTGAATGGTTGCTGCTGCGCAATGGCGCGCTGATCGGCATGGCCACGCTGGCCGCCACACCGGGTGTGAACCGGCCCACGGGCTGGCTCGACTGGCTGGTGGCGACACTGGCGGCGACCACGCTGGTATTGCTGTACAGCGCGTGCAATCAATTGCTTTCCAATCGTGACCGACTGGCCAACCTGCGTCCTTCCCATGGCTGATGCATTGATCATTTCCAACCTGCTGCTCTGGGTCGTCGTGATTGCCATGGGACTGGTTATCCTGGCGCTGGTGCGGCAGGTGGGCGTGTTGTATGAGCGCGTGGCGCCCGCCGGCGCCCTGATGGTGAACAAAAAGGTGAAAGCCGGCGAGTTGGCGCCGGAACTGACCGTGGTGGATCTGTCAGGCAAGCCCGTGGCCATCGGCGGCGTATCGAACGCCGGGCGCAGCACACTGCTGTTCTTCCTTTCGCCAAGTTGCCCGATCTGCAAGACACTGCTGCCGGTGATCCGATCCGCGGCGCGCAGTGAGCGCAACTGGGTTGATGTCATCCTTGCGAGCGACGGCAAGGAACAGGATCATCGGAAATTCGTGGCCGAACATGACCTTGGGCAATTCCCCTATGTTTCCTCGGAGATACTGGGGCTGACTTATGGCGTCGGCAAGCTGCCCTACGCGGTGCTCATCGGGGAGCAGGGTAATATCGTGTCCATGGGCATCATCAATTCCCGTGAGCATCTGGAGAGCCTGTTTGAATCAAAAGAACAGGGCGTTGCCTCCATCCAGGAATACCTGCACACCAGGATCCAGCGTTCCGAGGCCGGCGGCAAATGATTTCACTGCGTCACCCCGACGAACGCCGGGGTCCAGGACGAATATTGAATTAATGTTTACTGGACCCCGTGTCGCTGCACGGGGTGACGAGCCGAAAATTCTTCGGGAGAAACGCAATCGTGATCTGGCTTGAACGTCTGACGGAAAAAGTGTCCCGACAGGTGGCGCGCAATACCTCGCGCCGCAGTTTTCTCACCGGCCTGGGAACCCTGCTGGTGGGTGGCGCATCGGTGCCGTTATTGCCCGTAGCCCGTGCCGCGGGCGGCCACGGCGCCGACGCCGGCACCGATCGCGGCGTGGCAGCGCAGACCACCGGGGTCGAAGGCGATCCGGGCGATCCAACGACCTGCGAATACTGGCGTCACTGCGCCATGGACGGCTTCCTGTGCAGTTGCTGTGGCGGCACACAGAAGACCTGCCCGCCGGGCACGGAGATGGCGCCGATGACCTGGATCGGCACTTGCCGGAATCCCGCTGACAACAAGGATTACATCATTTCTTACAACGATTGCTGCGGGAAAACCAGTTGCGGCGCCTGCCTGTGCAACCGCAACGAGACCGACAAGCCGCCGTACCGGGCCTTTTCCAACAATGACACGAACTGGTGCCTGGGCACGTCGTCCACGTTGTACCACTGCACCACGGCCGTCATTCTTGGCGTCGCCACCAAGGGAGTGGAACCATGATGCGTTACCCGCACCTTGTTTTTGCCGGCGCAGTGATCGGCGTGTGTTGCACGGTCGCCCGGGCTGTCGATGCACCATTGCTGTCACCAGGCGTATCGCAGCGTGCCAAGGTGAATTACCTCGTACACTGCGCGGGCTGCCATTTGCCGGACGGGCATGGCTCTCCCGGCACTGTGCCTGATCTGCGCGAATATCTGGGTCAATTTGCCCAGCATCCTGATTCACGGTCGTTCATCGCGCGCGTGCCGGGTTCCTCCGGCTCGCCGCTCAGCAATGCGGAACTCACCGAAGTTCTGAACTGGATCCTGGTCACGATGAACGGCGACCAGTTGCATCCGGATTTCAAGCCCTACACCGAGGAGGAAGTGGCGCGCTATCGCCGCGATACGCTCATCGACGTCGGGCCGGTGCGGCAGGCGCTGATCAAGACCCTGGCGGAAAGCGCACGATAGTCGGGCGCGCGCCGCCCGGATACCTCTGTGACCGCAAGGGCACCTGGGGACTGGCCTTTTAGACGACGGAATTTCATGATCAAGGCCATTACCCAGAGATTGCCGCTACGGGTGGCCCTGCCGCTACTGCTCTCGTCCATTGTACTGGTGTGCGTGATCGCACTGGTGTTGATATTCCAGTCGCGCGCGGACGGCGCCATTCTCAATCTCGCGCGGCAAAATCTCGCCCAGCTTCACGATCGCATCCGGGATCGCATTGACGGCACCGCCGGCGCGGATACCGCGCTGCTGGGACCATTTCTGCGCTCGCTTGGTACGGACCTCGGCGGCGCCATCTACGTCGTGGATGAGCATGGGCTGCTGGTCGCCACCTCAACGGGCGAGGTGATCCTGGAACCAGCAACGGGAAGGCGCCACACCGCGCAGGCCAGCGCGAATCCGCTTATCGCGGCCTCGGCGTCCCGCCTCGCAGCAAAGTTCATGGGCGCCGCGGTTTCGCCCAGGTTCAGCGACGATTTCGAACTCGATAGTGAGCTGGTGCTGGTAACTGCGGCCCGCTTTGAGGTGCCCGGGCAACCGCGCTGGCTGGTGGTCACGGCCGTACTGGCGCGCGCATTTCTGGCGCCGGTCCAGGCCGGCCGCATTGAGGGCATGCTGTTGGCGGGCGGCATTGTCTTGCTGGCCGTGCTGCTCGGGACGTTGCTGGCGCTGTACGTGGCCCGCCCCATCACGGAACTTACCGCGCACATGCGGCGCATCGGCCAGGGCCAGCTGGATGAGGAAATCCTGTTGACGGAGTTTCCTGAATTCATGCGCCTGTCCTTCGCCACCAACAACATGGTGGAAGGATTGCGGGAGAACCTGAAGTTGCGCAACTCGCTCTCCATGGCCATGGAGGTGCAGCAGCGACTGCTGCCGGCGGAGGTGCCCCGCTATCCCGGGCTGGACATGGCCGGGCGCAGCTATTATTGCGACGAGACGGGCGGGGATTACTACGACTTCCTGAAGATAAATTCCTTTTCAGATACCAGCGCCGTCATTGCCATTGGCGATGTGTCGGGACATGGGATTGCCTCGGCGATGGTGATGGCCGCGGCCCGCGTCATTTTGCGCAGCCGTTGCCGGGATGCAGCCTCGCTTTCCGAGTTGCTCGATCACATGAACGCCCAGATCGTGGAGGACAGCGGTGGCGGACGCTACATGACCATGTTGCTGGTGGCAGTGGATGCCGCCAGGCGCAAGCTAAGCTGGGCCAGTGCCGGTCACCGTGAACCCCTGCTGCTGGATCCGGGCGCCGCGGAACTGCGGCAATTGCACGGTGCCGATATTCCGCTCGGTATCAGCGCCGACGCACAGTATCAGGTGCATGAGCATGGTGACTTGCGCCCCGGGCAGGTGATCCTGCTGGCGACGGACGGTCTGTGGGAGGCGGCCAACAATGCCGGTGAACCATTCGGGTTGGCGCGCATGGGCGCTGTGATGCGCGACCATTCCAGCCAGAGCGCACAGGGGATTTGTGCCGCCATTGCGCTGAATGTGCTGGAATTCTGCGGCAACATGGCACAGCGGGACGACATCAGCTTCGTCGTCGTGAAGGTGACGGCGTAATCGGTTTACGATTTCTTCCCCACCATCTCCGCCAGGCGTTCTCCGAGGATATAGCTGATGTTGAAGTTGAGTTTGGCAACGATATTGGGGAAGAACTTCAGGTCCTTCTGCATGCGCGTGTAATCAAAGCGCAGCGCGGACACCGCGCTTAGCGCGCGTACGTCCGCGGTACGCTGCATCTCGCGGATATAGCCGATTTCGCCGAACACCTGACCGGGGTGCAACGTAGCCAGTACCCGTGCTTGATCGCCGTCGCGCCGTATGACCTCCACCTGTCCGGACAGGATCAAGTACATGCTGCGGCCCACGGTATCCTGCTCCACGAGCAGGTCCCCGGCCGGGAACTCGTTCAATTCCGATATCAGTATCGCCTTGCGCCGCTGGTACTCGGTCATGTCGCGGAACAGCGGGCTTTCCTCCAGCACCGCCTGGTCCACCTTCATGCCGAGGATCTGATACAGGCCCACGAGCCGCACCCGCGACATGACGATGGGCGTGATCAGCAGGTTGGCAAAGATGGAGAACAGCATGGTGGCAGCGGCCAGGGCGCCGAACTGCGCCACGACCGTGAAATTGGAGAACAGCAGGATGCCGAAGCCCAGCGCCAGCGCCAGGCTGGACACGATCAGCGGCGGCGCCTCTTCCTCCACCGCTTCATTGACCGCGGCCTGATAATCGGAGGTGCGCCGGCACTTTTCGTTATAGCGCGCCAGCAGATGAATAGTTCCGTCCACGGCGATACCAATGGCAATCACCGCGACCATGGCGGTGCCGGGATTGAGCGGGATGTCGAGGACACCCATGATGCCGAACATCATGGCGATGGGGATGATGGCCGGGATGAGCGCAATGGCCCCGCCCTTGAATGAGGTGAACATCGCCGACATGATGAGGAAGATCATGGCCAGCAGCGTGAACAGCGATTTGACCTGGCCGACCATAAGTGTCTCCGCGGCGTTGTTCACCATCAGGTTCTCGCCGACGATATTGACCTTCATATCCGGACCGGCAATGGACAGCACCACGTCCTCCAGTTCGCGTATGTATCCGTTCAGCGTGTGTGAGTCGCTGATGTTGTGGCGCACGACAATATTCGCCCGGCTGTAGTCATGGCTAACATAGCTGTCCAGGTCGCCACGCTGGAAGAACATCAGGTACTGGGCGATCAATTGCCGTGTCTTGGGCAGCGCCAGGTGCTCGTAGCCGCCGTGAAACTCCCGGTTCACGTAGGCCAGGTGATCCGCCAGCGAGATGCTGCGATCAAACACGCCCTGTTTCTGCATGAAGGTCTGGATCTCGGCCAGCTTGGCGACGTTGTCCGGGCGCTGGAAGGCATTTTCGGCGCCGGCATCCAGCGCGATGAAGAACACCTTGATGCCCGCCAGGTCCTTGTGAATTTGCTTCGTGTCCTGGATCAGCGGCCGGTCTTCGGGGAAATAGGACAGCGGGTCGTTAGTGACGTACAGAGTCGAGGCCTGGTGCAGGAAAAACGCGCACATCAGCGCGGTGATGGTCAGCGTGGCACGGGGATGGTGGGTCTGATAATGGCGAAACACCGACATGATGTGGTCGGGCATCCCGCTGGCCGTTGACGCTTCCATCTCCTCGCGTTGCTCCGGACCAAACCAGGACAGCAGCATCGGCACCAGCAACATCGTGATGAGACCGTTGGCGAACATGGCGAAGGTGGATGCGAAGGCAAACTGCTGGATAAGTCCGATATCCGTGAACAGGTTGGAGCCGAAACCCAGCACCGTGGTCAGCACCGTCAGAACGACCGGGATGCCCAGGTGCCGCGCCATGTAGCTGATAGCCTTGCCGCGCGCGTCCGGGTGGTCATCGGTCAGGCCGCGGAAGAATGCCGCCACCATATGCGTATCCTCGGTGGAGCCGATGACTATGATGAGCGACGGCAGCATGGCGCTGAGGATGTTGATGGGGATCTCCAGCCAGGCGAGCAGGCCAAAGGTCCAGACAATGGTCACACCCGCGGTGACGATCGGGATCACGGCGGCCATCCAGCTGCGCAGGAACAGCACAATTGCGGTCACCAGAATCAGGGCCGACAGCGGTCCCAGCAGGATGAAATCCTCGAACAGCGCATCCTTCAATTCGACGGTGATGCGGGGCGGGCCCACCTGCACCATTTGCTCGAAGTGGCTGCGGTTTTTCTCCAGCAGTCCCTCCAGGGAGGTGTACAGGCGGCGGTTGAACTCGGGGTCCTCATCCACATTCATGGCCGACACGACCATGGCCATGACGTTGCCGTCGTTGGAGAAGAAATTCCCCAGATAAAGCGGATTGCGCATCGCGCTGTCACGGGCGGCGATGGCCTCCTCCAGGGTTTTGGGTGCGGCTCTGAGCAGGGGTTTGGCGTTGACCTTGCCGTTGGAACTGTCGACGGTGTGAAGGGTGAACAGGCTGTCGATGCGGGTGACGTCGCGCAGTCCTTCCATTCCGCGATGCAGGGTCTCAAGGCGCGCCAGTTGCGCCGGCGTCCACAGTTTTGGGTCGCGAATGTAGATGATGGTCTTGTTGTCCGAGCCGAATTCGCTCATGACGCGCTGGTACACCTGGCGCGCCGGGTCGCTGGCCGGGATCAGGCTGTCAAAGCCGGTGTCCACGGTGAGGCCTGGCAGACCCGCGGCCGCCAGCAACGTGATGATGGCGAGAATGATGCTCACCAGCCGGGGATGCCGGATGCCCAACAGCAGGAACTGTGTGATCACAGGTTCTGGTCTCCGTTATTTGCCGACGCCGCGTCTTCGGGCGGCTCCGCATCCCCGGCCGGTTGCGCCTGAAAATGCTCAAACAGCCAGGCGCCACTGAACATCTCCGTGGGCACGTAGTCGCGCGAGAAGATGCGCCGATCAACCTTGATCAGGGTCTGATGCTGCTCCCGATAGTCGTCCATCAGCATCAGGTTGGCATGCCACATGGATCCATCCACCACCTTGAGGTCATAGGATCGCTGCCGCCTGACAACCTCGCCGCGGGCGTCGAAATGGTCACTGCGGGTGATGAACAGGTTGTCCTGGCGAATAAAGTGGCGGCGCAGCGGGCGGGTTTTTGCCGGGTTGTCCCCGGCGCGATACACATCGACGGAGAAATAGGCCTGGTTCTCCAGTTCCAGGTCATCGCTGCGCACATACAGGTATTCGGACAGCAACTCCCCGGTCAGGCTTTCCACGGAAAAGTCGGTGCCCATGAATCCGCTGCCGTGATCGCCCGGATCGCTGGCAATCAACTGCTGACCCAGTGCCGGCAGGTAGAGTTGTGAAGTAACCATGCCGGTGGCGTCCCGCCGGGCGAGCAGGGCGACGCCCTTGACCGGGATCGGGGTCTCGAAGACGAGCAGCAACTGGATGCTGCCGTCAGCCTCGATACGCGAGTAGCGGCGCGCCGTGCGGGTGTCGCGGAATCCGTTGCGGTCCACCAGCACGATGGATTGCTCCTCATAGATGTAGGGGTATAGATGCTGGCGCGCGTGCACTTCCTGCATGATCTGCGGGCCGGACCAATTCTCCCGGCTTTCCGTGGCCACCGCGGCGGCGGCAGCCAACAACCAGGGCAGGATGAAGTAGCGGCCGGCTTTCATTTCAGGGTTCCTGGTCTGCGCTGGCGTCGGTGGAAATGCTGGCAGCGATATCTTCCGCCAGTTGACCGTAGAGTTCACTCATGGCCGCGACCATGGGACCAAAATCCCCCTTGTCCATGGCAACGGCGGATTCCAGTTCCAACGCGTGGGTCTCCGGCACGGCCTGCGGCGCGCGGGCGTCCAGGATTTGCCAGTGCGCCTTCAAGCGAACGTGCCCGTCCACGTCCTGCTCAAATTGATCGATATGGATCTGGATGCGCCAGGCCGGTGTGGCCAGGGATCGGTTGAGAGGTGTGGACACGTCCGTAATGCCAAGCAGGGCAGACAGGTTGCGCGCCATGGTGCGCAGCAGGTTCTTGCGCAGGCTCTCGCCCCACTGGTGATACTCGGCGTAGACAATGCCGTTTTTGCCGGTACGGGTCGCAATCTGGAAGCGTTCCAGGTACTGCGGGATGTGCAGGTCCATGATCTCCACGGCCGGGGGCGGTGCCGCGGACTCCGCGGCGGTGAATGCAACCGGGTCCACCAGGTAATAACGGGTTGTGGTGCCACCCTTGCCGAGGCAGCCGGCCATGGACAATGCCAGCAGCAACGCGGCGCAGGTGACCCGGCCCAGGGATGCTCGGTGATGTGCCATGACTATTCCCCCTCGGGTTCCTTGCCGAAAATGATGGCCTGTGGGTGCCGCTCAAGCGTATCCACCAGCGAACGGATGGAGCGCATGGTCTCTTCCAGTTCGCCGGTGGCCTGGATCAGGTTGTAGTGCAGTGGCGAATTCGGGTCCAGCATGCGGTTGGTCAACTCCAGGGTCGTGTCCAGACGGTCCAGCGCCACATGCGCCGCATCAATGGCCTGTTTAAGATTGGACTCGTCCACGTGCGCGAGGATGCTGCGCAGGGATTGCAACGAATGGCTCAGATCCTCGATGGCGGCATCCAAGGCGGGTGAATTGGCAATCTTGCTGGTGCCGCGGAGCGTATCCAGCATCTCCTTGCCGATCTCATCCACCCTGACCTTGTCCAGTTTGGACATGAAGCGTTCCGCGGCCTGGGTGATGGATTCCAGGTTCGCGGAATTGATGGTCGGCAACTCCGGATACCGGGTCTCGCTGCCCACCAGGACCGCCGGGCGATCCGGCTGCATCGTGAGTTCCACATACAACTGACCGGTCAGCAGGTTGCCGGTTTGCAGGCGCGCCCGCATGCCGCGCTCCACCAGGTGCGCCAGCGTGCCCTCGGGTGCGACCAGTGGATCGGAACCGCGCTCCAGGATGCGTTCTGGCTCGATCTCCACCAATACCGGGATAATGAAGCTCGTTGCCTTTGCATCGAACTCCAGCCGCACGTCCAGCACCGAGCCGACCCGGATGCCCTTGAATTCCACCGGCGCGCCGATACTGAGTCCGCGCACGGAGTTGTCAAAAAACATCACGTACTCGATTTTCTTGGTGTAGGCATTGGCGGCCACGCTGTCGTGGTTGTCATACAGCGTGAATACGATGTCTTCGACATCATCGGAGACCGGCTCCAGTGTGGCCGGGGTTTCGAAGGCGATGCCGCCGAACATCAACGATTCGATGGACTCAGTGTGGATGCGCAGGCCGTCGGCGTTCATGGAGACATCCAGCCCACTGACGTTCCAGAAGCGCGTATTGCCGCGCACCATCTGGTCGTAGGGACTCTTGATGAAGGCATGGATGTACACGGTGCGGCTGTCATTGCCCAGCTCATGACCCAGTACTTCGCCGGCCGGGATGCCCTGGTAGTAAATCGGCGAGCCGGTATCCACGGAACGCAGCTTGTCGGTGATCAGCACGATCTTGATGCCCTCGTCGGCGGAGGTGACCACCGGCTGTTCCTCGAGCCCGGTGAAATGCAATTGCGGCGCGCCCTTGCCCGGTTCTATTTCAATGTAGGACCCGGAGATCAGCGTGCTCAGGCCGGAGGCGCCGCGCAGGCTCAGTTGCGGCCGCACCACCCAGAAGCGTGTATTGCGCCGGAAGAATTCCTCGGTGCCCTGGTTGAATTTGACCGTGACGATGACGTTGGAGATGTCCTCGCTGAAGCGGATGCGTTCGACAATGCCGATATCAAGGTTCTTGTATTTCGCCCGCGTCTTGCCCACCTCCATGCCCTCCGCGGTCTTGAAACTGATGGTCACCTCCGGTCCCTGTTCGCGCAGGGTCTTGACCACCAGCCAACCACCCACCAGTGCGGTCAACAGCGGGATCAGCCACACCAGGGACGGGCCGGAACGGATACTCACATGCGGACGGGAGGCTTCCATGGGATCTAGACCGGCTCCTTCGCGCCGCCCGCGCCGTCCCAAATCAGGCGCGGATCAAAACAATGGGCGGCGAACATGGTGGAAATCACCACCGCCGCGAAGAAGGTGGCGCCAATGCCCGGCCGGATGGTGGACAGGGCGTCCAGGCTCACCAGCGCCGAAAGCAGGCCGACCAGGAATATGTCCACCATCGACCACGCCCCCACGGACTCGGTGACCCGGAACAGCAGCGTGCGATCGCGCGGGCGCCAGGCCGAATTTTTCCGGATGGACCAGAGCAGGTAACTCAACACTACCAGCTTCGATACCGGCACCACGATGCTGGCGAAAAACACGATCAACGCCAGCCCCCACATGCCGCTTTCGATGAGATGCAGGATGCCGCTGAGGATGGTGTTCGGCTCGCCCTGGCCAAACCGGATCACGGTCATCACCGGGTACACATTGGCAGGGATTAACAGGATAGTGGCGGACATCAACAGCGCCCAGGTGCGCCCCAGGCTGTCCGGCTTGCGCGCATGCAGCGCAGTCTGACAGCGTGCGCAACGCTGTTCGCGGGCGCCCGGATTCTCTGCCGTGACGAGTCCGCACAAATTGCAGCCGAGATGCCTGCCGCCCGGAAGAAAAGCCGGTGCGGGACGGCGTAGCGGAACAGCAGCCCAGAACGTGTGTGCATCAAAGCTGGCGCGCGCCGCCGAATAGACCACCATCAGCGCCGCCAGGGCATACAGTGACGTGCCGGTCAGGACCGTGGCCATATCCTGCAGTTTGACGATGGCGATCAGGACGCCGAGCATGAACACCCCGATCAGGCTCCAGGGCGAGACGGCATGCACCAGCCGGTATACCGGCCCGATGCCGCGCGGCACGAACCCCAACCGCAGCGGGACCAGCAGGTACAGCATGCCGGCGATGACCAGGAACGGGAACGCGATACTGGTCAGAAAAATGAGCAGTCCGAGTTCCCCCATGCCCATCTGGTACATGGCCCAGCCGCCGGACAGAAGAATATTGTCGACCACCCGGCCGCTCAATTTCAGGGACAGGAATGGAAAACAATTGGCGATGAAGAACAACACCAGCGCGGAGGAATACAACGCGATGGTTCGATTAAGCGTATCGGGCAGGTGACGATAAAGCAGTGCGCCGCAATGGCGGCAATTGGCCCGTGCTCCTTCGGGGATCGGCTCATGCCGATAAAGATGATCGCAATCATGACAGGCAAGCAATTCGCCTGTGGTAAGGTCCGACACGTCCACATCCCCCGCGTATAGTCGTTGTAGTTATCCGACACCGCCCTCCCGGTACCGGGTACGCGTGGGCAGCATAAGCCAAAGCGGGGGGTGGCGGGAACAAACCTTTTGACCCATGAATTCAATGAGTTATATGTCAAAGAAAACAGGTTTGGACAGGTTTTTCCGGCGCTGACAATGGCCATCACGCCGACTCTGGTGCGCGTGATAATGACGTCCACGCGGCGTAGTACCGGTCGCAATCCGGGAATCAGCGTTATGGATCAGGACAACTTTCAGTCGCCCAGGGTGGCGCGATACGCAATGAGTTCCCTTTGTGCCGGCTCAAAATCAGCCGTGATCGATCGCACCAGTTCTGCGAACTGTTCCCAATTCGCGGCGGCGATATCAGCCTGTTCTATCTGCACGGCACGCGCATGGAGGGATGTCATCCCGACATACGCCAGCATGGGTTTGAGTTTGTGCGCCACGCGTCTGAGTCCGGCGCCATCGCGGGCCTCGTGCTGGTCCCGCAGTTCACCCATGAGGGTCGGCGCGTGTTCCAGAAATACGTCGATCACCTCGCGCATGGTTACCGCGTCATTACCGGAAATTTCACACAGGCGAGCCAGATCCAGGATCGATCCGGACTGCGCGCCAGGGTCAGCGTCCATGGGCGTCACCGCAGGCGCGTCGCGGCAGGGTTCCGGGGCCGGGCCTGCCAGGTTCGGCGTGTTGCGAGTTTCATTCCATGCATGGCGTGGGATCGGGAGAATGCCTGAAATGCAGTTTCAAGAGCGATTCTACCGGGTGCGCAGTGCAGCAATTGCCAGATTGTGTTGATGTATTGTAAATAAGTGTGGAAAGCGCATCGATCCGCGCCGGCTTCCCCTGTAAGTCATTATGATTTTTGCTATTTTCCCCTCCCGGATCCCGGTTTTCGCGCCCGGATGGCGGTGAGTAAGGAGCGTACTGATGAGTTCGACTGCAAAGGTGAGGGTGCTGCTGGTGGACGACTCCGCAGCCATGCGTGAGATGGTCGCGTTTACGCTGAAGGGCGCCAGCTATGAAGTCTTCCAGGCTACGGACGGTGTGGAAGCACTGGCATTTGTGAACGGTAATCCGGTCGTCAACCTGGTCATCACCGACATCAATATGCCGAACATGGACGGGCTGACACTGATCCGGGAGTTACGCGGCCTGCCGGCATACCGGTTCGTCCCGATCCTGACGCTGACTACGGAAGACAGCGCAGACAAGAAGCAGCTGGGCAAGGCCGCAGGCGCAACCGGATGGATTGTCAAACCGTTTGACCCTGACATCCTGTTGCAAACAGTCCGGCGCGTCCTATAGCAGGTTGATGCAAAACTTTTGCCACTGCCATGACCGGGAACTTCATCAACAGCGTTAATCGGGCCAGGATCCCTGCAGTGACCCCGGGCAGGGGCAGATGGCGCTAGAACTGGACCTGAGCCAGTTTCACGACCTGTTCTTCGAGGAAAGCCACGAGGGATTACAGGTCATGGAGGCGGGCCTGCTGGGCCTGGACCCCGCCAATCCGGACCTGGAGGTCGTAAACAATGTCTTCCGTGCCGCCCATTCGATGAAAGGTGGCGCAGGCACGTTTGGTTTTACCGGTATCGCCGGCTTCACCCATGTGCTGGAGACGACCCTCAGTGAACTGCGTGAACGGCGGCGCGATGTCAGCCGGGAACTGGTTGACGCGTTGCTGAAGTCCGTGGATGTGCTGCGGTACATGCTCGATTGCGGCAAGACCGGGACGGCGGTTGACCAGGAACGGGTGCGAAATGCGGAGGCTGCGCTGCAATCGGTTCCCGCGCCGGCGGCGTCGGCGCCTGCCGCAGCCCAGCGGCCCTGCTGGGAGATCAAATTCTTTCCGCACCGCAACCTGTTGCAGACCGGCAATGATCCCTACCGCATCCTGCGTGAACTGCGCGCGCTGGGCGAGCTGGTGGCGGAGGCCAATACCGACGCGTTGCCGGAGTTGGCCGACCTGGAAGTGGAACAATGCTACCTGGGCTGGAATCTGCGCCATTACGGGGATCACGACGCCAGAATCATCCGCGAATTGTTTGCCTGGGTTGAAGGTGACTGTCAACTGGAACTCAACCTGCGCGGCGAGCGGCGCCAGCGGACCGGGCGGCGGCGCGACGATGACGGGCCACAAAACGATTTCGGTGTCGAAGGCGGAACCAAGGGTGCCGAGCAGGCCTCGATTCGGGTGAATATCAACAAGATAGATTCGTTGATCAACCTGGTCGGCGAATTGGTGATAACGCAGTCGATCCTGAATCGCCTGGCCGACCGCGAGGATGTCGCCCACGTCGGCAAGTTCAGGGAGGTCGTCGACCTGCTCGAGCGTAACACCCGTGAGTTGCAGGACCAGGCCATGCGTATCCGGATGGTCCCCACGGAGGCGGCTTTTCAGCGCCTGCAACGCCTGGTGCGGAGTCTGGGTGAGTCACTGGGCAAGCAGGTGGATCTGCAAATGTCCGGCGGCACCACGGAAGTGGACAAGACGGTGCTGGAGAAAATCATCGATCCACTGGTGCACCTGGTGCGCAACGCCATGGACCACGGTATTGAGTCGCCGGAGAAACGGCTCGCG
>MGYT01000183.1:55755-89072 GCA_001801865.1 Gammaproteobacteria bacterium RIFCSPLOWO2_02_FULL_61_13 | reverse complement strand
CGCGGCCGGAAAGCCGGCGGCGGGCCGACTGCTTATCGTCGCGCGGCAGGAGGGCGGCAACATCATCATCGAGGTGCAGGATGACGGGGGCGGCCTGAATGTTTCCGCCATCCTGGAAAAGGCGCGGGAGAATATGCTCATCTCCGCGGACGAAGAATTGACGGAGGCGGAGATTCACGACCTGATCTTCCAGGCCGGATTTACCACGGCGCCGGGGATCAGCGCTGTATCCGGCCGCGGGGTCGGCATGGACGTGGTGCGGCGCAATATCAACGATTTGGGGGGCAGCGTCAGTGTGGCCTCGGTTCCGGGTCAGGGCAGTACCTTCACGATAAAGCTGCCGCTGACGCTTGCGATCCTGGATGCGCAACTTGCCCGCGTCGGCACTCAGATCGTCGTCATACCGGTGCTCAACATCATCGAATCGGTGCAGGTGAAACCGGGCATGGTCAATCACATCGCCGGCGAAAGCGAAGTCTATCGATTCCGCGATGAATACATCCCCGTCATCCGCCTGCATGAGGCCTTCGGCATTGCGCCGTTGGTGACCAATCTTGAGCAGGGCTTGATGATAATCGTCGATGCCGGGCATCAGAAGGCCGCCCTGTTCGTGGAAGACATGGTCGGGCAGCAACAGGTGGTCATCAAGAGCCTGGAGACAAACTTTCGGGCGGTTCAGGGGTTGATCGGCGCGACCGTCCTCGGCGACGGCGCCATCGCGATAATCGTGGACATTCCCGGGTTGCTGCAGATGTGCGGGGCCAAAAAACAACGCGCACCCGCGCCGCTGGCCGTCAACGCAAGATGAGGAGGTGCAGAGGATGAGCTCCCAGATCAGATACCAGGACGGCGCCGCCGATGACGCGACCAACAGCAGGCAATACCTGACCTTCGTCCTGGCGGGGGAGGAGTATGGTGTGGACATTCTGAAGGTGCGCGAAATCCGCAGTTGGGAGACGCCCACGCTGTTGCCCAATACCGCCGAATACATTCTCGGAGTCATCAACCTGCGCGGCACGGTGGTTCCAATAGTGGATTTGCGCCGCCGTTTTTCCCTGGAGTGCAGGGAATTTGGCAAGACCACGGTGATTGTCGTGGTGCGAGTGAAGGTGGGCGACAAGGAACGCACGGTGGGCCTGATCGTGGATGCCGTGTCGGAGGTATATAGCGTACGCCATGAGTCGGTGCGGGCGGCGCCCGAACTTGGCGGCGCCATCAGCACTGATTATGTAACCGGCCTGGCTACGGTGGACGGGAAAATGATCATCCTGCTTGATGTCGACAGGTTGGTCGATTCCGGCATCATGCAGAATGTGGCGGAAGGCGGCTGAGCGAGATGGCGAGAAAACCAAGGTCCAGGACACCGGCATCCCCGGCTGGTTCGCCGCCGGTCCGGAATGCCGCCGTGGCGCCGGAGACCGGACCGGTCCCGGCCCAGGCCCGGACCTTTATCCTCGGGCCGGCGCTCACCATCAGCGGCGCCGAAACATTGCGCGCCGAGTTGCTGGCAATGGTCGAAAGCGGTGGCGATGTCTGCGTCGACGGCAGCGCCGTCGAAACCGTGGACACGGCAGGCATGCAGGTATTGGTCGCGTTCCGGCGCGCACTCCAGGGTCGGAACCGGAGCCTCAACTGGTCTGGATGTTCACCGGCGCTTATGGACGTATCCGGGTTGCTGGGTTTGCAGGCGCAGATTGGTGTGACTGCGTAAATTTCTGCTGTTGAAGGGTACGGAAAATGAAGGAGACATGCTCATGTTAGGCAAAATGTCCATCGACACCAAGATGACCGCGCTGAATGCAGCAGTGATAGTGCTGTCAAGCATATTCATCATGCTGGCGGGTTCAGCCTTGCTGGATAAGGAAATGCGCCGCCAGGCAATTGAACGGCAGGAGTCCAACATTCGCGTGGCCTGGGAGATCCTGAAACTATCAGGCGACGACTTTTCCATCAGGGATAACGAATTATATGCCGGGGCCACGTCATTGATGGGGGCATACGAGATAGTCGACAAAATCAGGGCGCTGGTCGGGGGAACTGCCACCATTTTCATGCGCGATGTGCGCGTAACGACAAATGTGATGAAGTCCGACAACACCCGTGCCATCGGCACAACCCTGGACCAGGGCCCGGTATATGACTCGATTTTCAAGGAAAAGAAACCATACCGGGGGGAAGCCGACATCCTGGGTGTGGGTTATTTCACCGCCTACGACCCGATCATCGATGCCTCCGGCGATGTGGTCGGCATACTCTACGTCGGGGTCAAGAAGGACGATTTCCTCAGCGCCCTCCGCAAACTCATGAACACGACCATCCTGCTCGTGGTCGGGTTCGGCGTGTTGCTGTGCGTTTTCTCCTACTACGTGGCCAGAAGACTTGTCACGGTCCATGTAATTGATGCGCATCGGGTGCTGGATACCATCGCCAAGGGCAATCTGTCCCATAAGCTTTATCAGTCCGAAGGTGACGAAATTTCCGACTTGTTCAACGCGCTATGTGTCATGCAGGAGAGTCTCGGCAAGGTGATCAGCGGTATCCGGGAAGGGGCGAATGAAGTGAGTATGGCTGCCGATCAGGTGGCCCAGGGCAACGCCAATCTCTCCCAGCGCACCCAGGAACAGGCCTCCAGCCTCGAAGAAGTGGCCTCCTCCATGGAGGAGATGACCAGCACGGTGCGCCAGAATGCCGACAACGCCCAACAGGCCAATCAACTGGCCGCCGCTGCGCGCGAACAGGCGGACAAGGGCGGACAGGTGGTGAAGAAGACGGTGTCCGCAATGGGAGAAATCAGCGGCTCCAGCAAACGTATTGCCGACATCATCAGCGTGATCGACGAGATTGCGTTTCAAACGAACCTGCTGGCCCTGAATGCAGCGGTGGAGGCAGCGCGCGCCGGAGAACAGGGCAGGGGCTTCGCCGTGGTGGCCACCGAGGTGCGCAATCTGGCCGGGCGCAGCGCTACCGCGGCCAAGGAGATTAAGGCCCTGATCCAGGACAGCCTGAACAAGACCAGTGACGGGGCGAACCTGGTGGATGAATCCGGCAAGATGCTCGAGGAGATTGTCGCCTCGGTGAAAAAAGTCAGCGACATCGTGGCCGAGATCGCGGCGGCCAGCCAGGAACAGGCGGCCGGCATCAACCAGGTCAACAAGGCCGTGCTGCAAATGGACGAGATGACGCAACAGAACGCCGCCCTGGTGGAGGAGGCCGCGGCTGCCGCCGAAAACATGGGTGCCCAGGCCCACGATCTCCGTTCCATGGTGGAATTCTTCAAGGTTCCCGAGGACGAAGAGCAGAAGCGGATGAAGGCGCAACAAAAGACTGTGCGCGCAACCGCGGCGCCCAGGTCCCTGGCGGGTGCCGGGGCCGGCCACCAGGGGATGATGGCGCACGCGGGACCCGCGCACCGGGCGATCCCGAAGTTACAGACCGAGGATGACAGCGACTGGAAGGAATTCTGAGGGGTACCTTGGACCATGGCCGGAAGTCCCGCAGCAATGGCCCCGGGCGGCAGGGCAGGTCACGTCGGCGGGCCCGTGCCGGGTGTGGCGGATGAACCATGATCGGACCAACTGCCGCGCAGCACGAATTTGAGCTGGCCGATACCGAATTCCGGTTCATCTCCAGTCTGGTATATGGCCATGCCGGGATAAAGATCGACAGTGGCAAGCGTGAACTGGTCTACGCACGGCTCGCCAAGCGGCTGCGAGCGCTGGGTCTGGATTCCTTTGTCGTTTATTGTGAACGGCTACGTGGCGACGCCGGGGAACTGCGGCAATGCATCAATGCCCTGACAACCAATGTGACCCGCTTCTTCCGCGAGTCCCATCATTTCGATTTCCTGCGTGAGTCGGTGATCCCGGAGCTGGTGGAGGCGTCCGTCGCGCGCGGTCGCCGCAAGGCCCGGATCTGGTCGGCAGGATGTTCCTCCGGCGAGGAGCCCTATACCATTGAGCTGACCTTGCAGGAATGCCCGCAGTTGCGGGACTGGGATGTAAAGATTCTGGCCACGGACCTGGACACCGGAATTCTGGCGAAGGCCAGGGCCGGTATCTATCCGGAATCGCAGATCGAGGACATTCCCCTCGCGCTGCGCAGCAACTGGTTTCGCCGGGGAACGAATCGGCATGCGGGTCTGATCCGTGTGCACCCGAACCTGCAGCAGCGTATTTTCTTCCGGCACCTTAATCTCAAGGATGCGTGGCCCATGCGCGGCCCCTTTGATGTCATATTCTGCCGCAACGTCGTCATCTACTTCGACAAGGACACGCAGCGCACGCTCTTCAACCGGTTTGCCGACATGCTGTCCGATCCGGGCTATCTGTTTCTCGGGCATTCCGAAAACCTGCATGGGCTGAGCGACCGGTTCCAGTTGGTCGGACGCACCATCTACCGGAAAATGCATTGATGACCAGTACGGATACCACGCGTCTTTATCATGCGCTGCCGGACGTGTTGCCCGGCTTCGACCACATCAAGCGTTATTGGGACAACCAGCATCAGATCTTCGCCGCCAAAATCATCCAGGGCGAGTATTACGTCAGCACCCATGGGGAAATGATCTCGACGGTATTGGGGTCCTGCGTGTCGGCGTGCATTCGTGACATTCACCTGGGCATCGGCGGCATGAACCATTTCATGCTGCCGGACAGCGCGCGCATGCGGGATGAATGGCGGGACAGTCCCGTGGACATGGCCCTGCGTTATGGCAATGTTGCCATGGAGCGGCTCATCAACTGCATACTCATTCAGGGCGGCAGGCGCGAACGCCTGGAGATCAAACTGTTTGGCGGCGGACGGTTGCTGGATATCACCACGGATATTGGCGGCAACAACATCGAATTTGTTCGCGGCTACCTTAAAATGGAAAACCTGCGCGTGGAATCCGAGGACCTGGGCGGGGAGTATCCGCGCAAGCTGGTCTACTATCCGGCCAGCGGCCGGGCCCGGGTCAAAAAACTGCTGCGGCTGCACAATGAGACCCTGATTCAGCGTGAACGGACCTACCTGGAAACCCTCAGAAATCAGCCGGTACGCGGCGCTGTGGATTTATTCTGACCGTGGCTGACACAAAAAAAATCCGGGTCCTGGTCATCGACGATTCGGCGCTGGTGCGCAAACTGCTCACCGAGATCCTGAACTCGGATCCGGAGATCGAAGTGGTCGGTACGGCCATGGATCCCGAGGTTGCGCGCCGGAAAATCAAGGAATTGAATCCGGACGTGCTCACACTGGACGTCGAAATGCCGAAAATGGACGGCATCAGCTTCCTGCGCCACCTGATGCGGTTGCGGCCCATGCCCGTCCTCATGGTGTCCAGCCTGACCGAGAACGGGGCCGAGGTCACGCTGGATGCACTGGCGGCGGGCGCCGTGGACTTTGTCAGCAAGCCAAGGATAGATGTCAGCGCGACGCTGCAGGATTACGCCGCGGAAATCACCGGGAAATTGAAGGCCGCAGCCCGTGTCCATGTGACCGCGCGCGCGACAGTCCCGGCGCCCGAGGCGCCGGTGCGTCCCAAGGGCGCCGGCCACAGTGATGAAAAGTATCCGGCGACCATGCCCATCCCGCGGCCAATTCAGCCGCCGCGCCTGCGCACCACTGAAAAAATCATTGCCATTGGCGCCTCCACCGGGGGCACCGAGGCGATAAAGGACGTGCTGATGCAGTTGCCCCCGGACTGCCCGGGGACGCTGGTGGCCCAGCATATTCCCCCGGTGTTCAGCAGTGCGTTTGCAAAGCGCATGGATCAGATCACCGACCTGACGGTGTGCGAGGCGGAGGACGGCCAGCCGGTGTTGCCGGGTCATGTATACATCGCCCCCGGCGACAAGCACCTGCTGCTCAGGCGTGACGGCGCCCGCTACCGCTGCGAACTGAACAACGGGCCGCTGGTGAACCGGCACATGCCGTCTGTCGACGTGTTGTTTCAATCCGTGGCGCGCAGCGCGGGGCGCAACGGTATCGGCGTCATTCTTACCGGCATGGGTGCGGATGGCGCACGGGGCATGGCGGAAATGAAACAGGCGGGATCGATTACAATAGCGCAGGATGAAAAGAGCAGCGTCGTTTGGGGCATGCCAGGGGAGGCGGTGAAACTCGGCGCCGCCGCGAAAGTATTGCCGCTGGACAGGATTGCCGCCGGCATAATGATGGCGGTCAAGGAGCTGCAGCAATGAGTACCCAGGATGCGGATTCCGGCCATCAGTTCTCGGATGAGCTCCGGGGACTGGCAAGTGCCGCCCAGGCGCTGTTGATCGCGGAACACCGTGTGCTGGATCGGGACCTGGAGCGTCTGGACCGCCTCGTGGGTGAAGCGGCGAAAAATCTGTCCGACTGTTTTCGAACCATGAGCGACAAACTGGCTGGCCAGGCCGCTCTGTTGCGGACGCAGGGCGGCGGCAGCGATGACGCCGCTGCGTCCGGCGACATCCAGGTGTTGCTGAACACCACGAATCAGGTCAACGCCTCGGTCGTCAAGGCGGTAATAGCCTTGCAGTTTGAAGACATCGTCAAGCAGCTGATAGGACATCTGCGCCAGCGCGTAAATGAAACCGAGAAGATGATGCTGGCAATGCAGGTGCATCTTGCCGGCCAGCAGCAGGCACGGGATACAGCGGGAATGATCGCCGCCGTCCGCGCCTGCCGCGAGGAAGTGGAGCGCGCCCGCGATGCGCTGGCAGCCGCCAACCCGGCGCGCCAGGAATCCATGCGGGGGGGGGAAGTGACCTTGTTTTGATCGGGCGCGGAATTGTCATTCATTCCGTCCTGACCGAGTCCTGGTCCATGCATGATGCAAAAGATTCTTATAATCGACGATACCGAGGACGTGGAGTACCTGGCGCGTTTTTGCGCCCAGGCGCACTGGCCGGATGTCGTCCTGGAAATGTACGATCCTCGCTGCGGCATTCCTGAACGCTCGTTCAACTGGAGCAAGTATGATCTGCTGCTGCTCGATTATGACCTTGGCCTGAAGGATGAAAATGGCCTCACCTGGCTGGAAACTTTTCGCGCCGAACCGAAACTGCCGCCCGTCGTCATGCTCACCGGTTATGCCAGCGACAAGCTGTTCGCGCTTGCCACCAGTGCCGGTGTCGATGCGATTCTCGAAAAGGGGAAATTGACGCCGCAGATGTTTGGTGATGCGGCCCGGGCAGCGCAAGTCAAGGCCCGGCAACGATCCGCCGAATGGTCGTCAGGGGCGGACGCTCCCGACAAGACCCAGATGCTGAGCGCGGCGGATCGGCAGCGCATTGCCGATCGTGTCCCGCAACCAGCCGCCCCGGAACCGCCAGCCCCGCAACCGGCCGCAGACCAACCGACCGCCGCGGAAGCCCCCGCCGACAAGACCCGGATCATTCCCGCGCTGTTGCTGGATGACGCCCCGCAGCCGTCGCGGGAAGCAACCGCGGCCGCAATTGCCGCCACCCGTTCGCGGACCGATGGACGGACGCCGGGCGGCACGGGGCGCCGGGCGATGCAACCCGCGCATATTCCAATTCTCGTCCCCGGCTACACCATCACGGAAAAGATTGGTGAGGGCGGCATGGCCTCGATCTTCCTCGCCGATCGGGACGAAGACGGCCAGAAGGTCGTGCTGAAGGTGCTGTCGTTGAACAACAAGGAGGACGCGCTGTTGTTGCGCCGCTTCATGCGCGAGTACAAGCTCATTGGGCAACTGAATCACGTCAATATTGCGCAAATTTACGAGCGCGCTTTTGCCAGCAACTTCGCCTACATTGCGATGGAATATTTCAGTCATGGCGATCTTGGCACGCGACTGAAACAGGGCGTGAGCGCGAAACTTGCCATTAAATATCTGCACCAGATAACCGCCGGACTGGGGGCCGCGCATGCCTGCGGCATCGTGCATCGGGATATGAAACCGGCCAATATCCTGTTCCGCTCGGAACAGGTTCTGGCCATCACCGACTTTGGGATCGCCAAGGTGGTCGAGTCGGACAACATGAAAAAACAACTGACCATGAGCGGTACGCTCATGGGGACCCTGCACTACATAAGCCCGGAGCAGATCATGGGCAGGGAGGCGGACCTGCGCAGTGATCTCTACAGTCTCGGTATCATCATGTACAAGATGCTGACTGGAAAGGTTCCCTTCGGCGGGGAATTGCCGACCGATATTCTTGACGCCCACCTGTCAGCGCCCATCCCAAACCTGCCCAGGCCATTTGAGAGTCTGCAACCACTGCTTGACGGGCTGCTGGCCAAGGACCCGGATGAGCGATTTCAGAGTGCGGAGGATCTGCTGATGGGGCTTAACTGGAAGGAGTGGGAATAAGCCGGGCAGGTTGTTGCAAAACTACTGTGCGGCCCGTCTGCTTTGCCGCTCCGGACATCCTGTCCTCGCGCGGCATTTCCCACATCCCTGTGGGTCGTCGGTGCTCGCTCAACCCTCGCCTACCTGATCCGGTATGACTCGGGTCTCGCTGCGCGGCTTCGCGCAGCCGGGCCTGCTTACCGCCAGGGATGGCGGGTATGCAGAAAATGCAGGAGCAATTTTCTGCGCCCGCCAGGGATGGCGGGTATGCAGAAAATGCAGGAGCAATTTTCTGCCGCCCACTTCTCAACATCAACCTGCGAAGATAAAAACGCGTCAGCCGCCGAGCAATTCGTTTACTACCTTGAGTACCTGCGCCGGCTGCACCGGCTTCGTAATCCACGCCCGCTTCAGCGCGCTCATTTCCTGCTCCAGCCGCCCCTGTTCCGACTCCGTGGTCAGCACGCAAACCGGTGTTCCGGCATAGGCGGGCAGTTTTTTCAATTCGCGTATGAACGTCGGTCCGTCCATGTTGGGCATGTTGACGTCGGTAATCACCAGGTCCACCGGTCCGATGCCCTTCTGTTGCAACTGCGTCAGCGCGGCGCGGCCGTCTTCGGCGGTGAGCGTGTTGTAGCCGCTCAACTTCAGCGTCGCGCCGATCACGGCGCGGACCGCTTTGGAATCGTCAACCACCATGATGGTCTTGGCCATTTCAACGTCGCTCCGCTGTGTCGGGTTTATCGTTCACATCCGCACGCCAATCAGGGTAGCCAGTAACTCACTCAGATCCGAATAACGTTGCTCCGGCGCCTTCGCCAGCATTTTCTCCACCACCGGCTGGAAACGGGACAGTTCCGCAGGCAGCGGCGGGACCGGGTCATAATTATGCTTGTAGACCACTTCCATGAAGGAATTCCCCACGAACGGCACCGTGCCGGCCAGTAACTGGTAAAAAACCGCCCCCAGGCTGTACATGTCGCTGCGCGGGTCGATCGGACGGCCATTGAACTGTTCCGGCGACATATAGTACGGCGTACCCAGTATCTCCCCAACCAGTGTCAGTGCGTCCAGGGAGGACAGATCCTTGGCAATGCCGAGATCGGCAATCACGACGGTTTTCTCATCCTTGAACAATATATTATTGGGCTTGATATCGCGATGCACGATTCCCTTCGCGTGCAGCGCCGTCAGGCCGCTGGCGACCTGGGCGACGATGCCGACGGCTTCTGCGACCGTCACCGGGCCGCTTTTGAGGCGCATGGCCAGGTCGCCCCGGGGCATGAACTCGGTGGCGTAGTAAACCATGTTTTGCGTGACATCGTGTTCCAGGATCTCGATAACGTGGGCATGTTTCAGGTCCGCCAGGATATTGAGTTCCAGGATAAAGCGTTGCAGCAACGCCTGGTTGGAGTCGCCCTTGCCCACCAGCTGCACCTTGAGTATGACGTCCTTGTGGTCGGCAATCCGCTCACAACGCAGCGTCGTAGTGACACCCTTGCTGATGATGGCCAGCGGGCGGAAACCGGGGATTTCCCAATTGCCAAATTCCCCGCGCCCGGGTTTGCTGGCACTCAAGGCAGCTTCGCGCAGCTTCACCGCCTCCGCCACCGTCTCGAAGAAGAGATTGGTGACGGCATCGTACTTGGCTATGTAGTTGTCGGCGCCCTTGCGAATGGCAGCGGCGGCCAGGTTCTCGTCATTCTGGCCGGTCACCATGATTACCATCGGTGGATTGGCGTTGCCCTTGATCCTTGAGAGCAGCTCCAGCCCATTGATCTGGTCGAGACCCAGATCATAATCAAGCAGCACAATATCGTAGTCATGCCACGGAAAGGTGGGCCCGGGAACTCCGGATTTTTCCGGGTCATACTCTTCGATGCCGGCATCGGGCCACTTCTGCGAGATCCGCTTGCGCAGCAGCCAGCGCTGGCTTGGCACGTCATCTATGAGCAGAAAGCGCATGGGTTCCCTGTCCATCACACCCAATGGGTGGACTCAATTGCAAATACACGCGCCAAATCCAGCACCGGTATCGGGCCATGGAGCGGATCTTCGAAACAGGAACTGGCGATCCGTTCCCAATGCGGAGATGAGGCCGGGAAATCGCATTGCTGTTCATCGCTGACCCGGCGGCCGAAAGGCAGCGCGCTCAGTTTCAGTCCGCCGTAATGAACGGAATTGTCGGGCCCGGGATAGGCCACCACGGCGATTGCCTGGCTGTCCACTGCCACCCCTTGCGGTCGCAACAGGGCGGCAAGGTCAAACAGCGGAACCACGCGGTCGTGCCAGCGGAAGACATTCCTGCACCAGGTGGGACAGCGCGGCAAAAGCTGCAGCGGATGCAATCCCGGCAACACATGCGCGATTTCTCCCTCACCGATCGCCGTGTGCAGTGAGTCATCGATGGGCAGCACCCAGGCCTTGCAGGTGTGCGCGGTCATGGGGTGTCACCCGCACCGGCCGTATATCCGCCCGGCGGCGACGCCAGTGCCGCGAGCAGGTCTTCGGCGCGGCATACACCGTGAATGTTGTCTCCCAGCGACGCGGCGGCGCTGAAGACACTTTCCGGGGTGAACATGCACGGTGGCAGTGCATACAGCTTCACCCCTTCCGGTCCCACCAGGTCGGCCGCATCGCAGGCAACCGCGATATTTTCCGTGCCGGACCGCAATATCAGGCGGCAACCGGCCGTGGCGGTACCTGCCGCGGCTGGGCGCAGGGTCTCGTCGATCGAGAGCACGGGCACGCCGTCATCCGGTTGCAGCGCAGTTCGGGGTTCATCGTCGCCGGCAGCCCGGCTCACGTGCACCGGTTCCGTAACCGCCAGCAGGAACTGTGTGCGGCCGATGCGGACGCGCAGGTACCCCCCGGCGCAGGCCATGGTTGCCAGGTTTCCGGTCATGTGGTGGCGGCCGCGAGCAGGCGCTGGATCTCCGCCAGCAGCCGTTCCTCGGAAAACGGTTTGGTCAAATACGCATCCACGCCAGCGGACATGGCCTCCTGCTGATGCCTGGGAGTAGCGCGTGAAGTGATGAGGATAATCGGGAGACGGGCAGTGCGCGGATCCGCGCGCACGTGGCCCGCCAGTTCCAACCCGTTCATGCGTGGCATCTCCAGATCCGACAGCAGGATATCCGGGCAGCGGGCGTGAATGATTTCCAGCGCCTCGCTTCCATCCCGCGCCTGGCGCACCTGGTAACCCACATCGTGCATGAACTGGGCGAGGGATCGGCGTGCGCTGAGGGAATCGTCCACCACCAGTGCTGTCGGCGCGGTGACGGATTTGCGCGGGGTGTTTCCGGATTCGGGCGGCGGCGCAACCTGGATCGGGAGGCGCAGCAGGTCGGTGACGTCCAGCACCGGGGCCACGGTACCGTCGCCGAGCAACGTCGCCCCGACAAGGCCGGGAAGTTTCGGAATGAAGTCGCCCAACCCCTTGACCGCGAATAACTGGCTGGCCAGGATGCGCTCCACCAGCACGGCGCGCGGTCCACCCTCGGTATTGAAAATAATCGCCGTGCGCGGATGGCGTCCCCCCTGGCGGCGTTCCAGGTCCAGGCCCAGCAATCGTTCCAGCGCAACCGCCTGCAATTGCGTTTCCTGCATCTGGAACTGCAACTCACCGCCTTCCCCGCGCACCTGATACAGCTCGTGGTGCACCACCTGGGCAATACCCCGGCTGGCCAGCACCACGAGACGGGGTCCGGCCCGGACCAGGAGCCCGAATATGGACAGCATGTCCTGGGGCAGGCGGATCTGCACCGTGCAGCCCTTGCCGGCGGCACTCTTCAGCGACAGGGTGCCGGATTGCTCGACGATGCTGGAGTAGACGGCATCCATGCCGATGCCGCGTCCGGAAACCTGCGACACCTCCTGCTTGGTCGAAAAGTCCGGTTGCAATACAAACTGTTGCAGTTCCTCGTCACTGATGTCCTGGTCCGCCGCGAGCATGCCTTTGGACACGGCCTGGGCACGGATCGCTTCCAGGTTCAAGCCGCGGCCGTCGTCCCGGCAATCCACGTGGATGTAGGATCCCACGCGGGAGAATTCCAGCTCGATGGTGCCGGCGGCGGGTTTGCCGCAGTCGCTGCGAACCGCGGCGGATTCGATACCGTGATCCACGGCATTACGCAGCAGGTGCATGAGCGGATCCAGCAGGCCATTGAGAATGGTGCCGTCAATCAGGGTGTCCCCGCCCAGCACGCCCAGGCTCACCTGTTTACCGGTCAGTCGCGCTGCCTGGCGCACGCAGCGCTGCCAACGCTGCAAGTGTGTATTGGCCGGCAGCATGCGCGTCTTCAGCATCAGGCTTTGGGTCTCGTTATTCAGCCGCGCCTGGGTGGCAATGACTTCCTTGAGCTTGGCCAGGCCGCCGGCAATGTCCTTGTTGGCCTCGTTCGCATCGACGGTTATTTCTGCGATGCGCCGGCTGTAACTGTGCAGTTCCGAATACTGATCCATTTCCAGGGAATCGTAACCGTCATCCCTGGCCGCGTTGCCGGTCTGACTCAGATCCTTGACGTCGGCGAGTTCCTCCATTTTTCCGCCCAGCCCGCGCAACTGCTCGAAATGACCGCGCACCTCTTTCACCTGCAACGAGGTTTGTTGAATGAAATTCTGCAACTGCCCGTACATGATCTGGGTCTCGGCGGACATGCGCAGTAACTGGTCCATCAGATGCGCGGGGATGCGCAGCATCGGTACGGCATCGGCCTCTGATTCCGGCGCCACGGCGGGTTCCGCAGTCGCGGCGGCCGGCGCCGGCTGCGTGTCGCTTTGTCCTGCCGACCAGCGCTCGATACCGCCGGCTTCCAGCAGGCCGGCCATGTTGAGGATATCCTGCAGCACCAAGAGGGCATCCGCGGGCGGTTCGCCGCGTCCCAGCAGGGACTCGCTCATGGCGGACAGGCAGTCGGCCGCGCTCATCAGTGTCTGCGTAACCGGCGCCGGCGGCATCGTATGCTGCTTGTGGAGCGTGAGCAGGATGTCTTCAAGATGATGAGTCAGCGTCGCAATGCCGCGGATCCCGACGGTGTTGCCGGCGCCTTTCAGCGTGTGGGCCATGCGTTTCGCCAGCAACAGGTCGTCGCTATCGCCGCCGCCCGCGAGCCGCTGCAGCGCAACCGTCAGTGCCTCGGTTTGTGCCGGCAGTTCCTGCAGCAGTGCCTCCAGCAGGTCCTGGTCGACATCCTTGGGCAGCGCGATGGATACGTCCCCGGCCGTGGCGGTTGCCCTGGTCTTTGGCCTGCCGGTTTCCGGCGTCATTGCCGGGGCGGCGCCGAACCGGGCGAGTAATGCATGCGCCTCCGCGCGGCCAATGGGTGCCGGCCAGCGGGAATCGGACATCAGGCCGAGCAGGGAGGTCGCGCCGTCCGGCTGCAATGGCGCGCGGAGATAGTGGAGCACGGCTTCCGACCATTCCTGCAGTAACGCGCAAACGGCCAGTTGCGCGCCCGGCTCTTTTGCAGCGATGGCCTGCGCCAGGTTTTCGGAGGCGGACTGGATGGTGCCCGCGAGGCCGTGGAATTCGATGCTGACCACGGCCTCTGCATAGAATTGCAGGCTCCGGGCCAGTTCATGCAACGCCCGCTCGCAGGCGTCCGGGTCGCGATCGGGGTGCGAAAGCTGCTGCACGACCCCGACGAGCGACTGCCTGATTCCGGATAATTCCGCGACCATGATCGCAACCAGGTCGCGCAGATCTGCCGGAACATTATCGCCGTCACCGGCCCCGGTCGTTGCCACCGCTGCCGCGGCGGGCGGTGCCGCCTCTTCCTCCCACTCGAGTTCCGCACTGCGCCGGGGTTCAGCTGCGCCGGCCTGGATATCCAGCTGGGCGCGCAACAGCGCGGCATCATCCTCTCCCAGCGCAGCCCCCCAGGCCGGATACCGGGCAATCTCCAGCAATTGATCCTTGTGCTCGGCTGAATCCGGATGCCCCAGGTATTGCAGCAGGGTTTCCGGCCAGCCGGCGAGAACCGACAGGTCCAGGGCATCCATGGGGGCGTTATTTGCGAGACAGTCAGCGAGCAATTGCCGCAGTACCAGGCTCAGGTCGAGGATCCCGGGAAACCCGTCCACCGCCGCCAGCGCGCCCGTCTCCTCCAGGTCGGCGAGGAAGTTCTGCAGCGCAGCGGTCGCAGCCGCGTCCGCATCCCGAATGGCTTGCATCCGGTTCAGCGCTGCGTGCAGGGGTGAGGGCGCGGGCATCCGGGCGTACGCAGGCCGTCAGCGTCCCGGGGCGGAGTCGGGGAGTTTGAACACACCCACCGCTTCCACCAGCATGGTGGAATACTGGACCAGTTTGTCCGCGTACTGGGACTGCTCCTGCAACTCCTGGTTGGTCTTTTGTGTGCAATCCTTGATGGCCTTGGTGCGTTCCGTGATCACGGTGGCGATCTTTGCCTGTTGGTCGGATTTCGCCGCTATCTGTTGCACGATGGTCACGAGTTCATTGGTGCGCGACAGGGTCTCCTCCATCTGTTCTCCCGCCTGCTCCGCCAGGCGCGTCCCCCGCACCACCTCGCCGATGACATTGTTCATGACGGTCACGGTTTCCGAAGTCTCGGTCTGGATATTATTGACCAGGGAGGAAATAAGCCCGGTGGATTCCCTGGCGCTTTCCGCCAGCCGCTGAACCTCGTCGGCAATGACTGCGAAACCACGCCCGGCCTCGCCGGTGGACGCCGCATGGATGCTGGCATTCAGGGCCAGGATATGTGTGCGTTCGGCGATGTTGTTGATCAGGCTTACCGCGCTGCTGATTTCCTGGGAGCGCTCGCCGAGGCGCTTGATGCGCTTTTCCGTCTCCCGGATTACTTCCCGGATGCTGTTGATCCCCCTGACGGTGCCGATGACGGTTTCCTTGGCCTTCTCGGTTGTGGTGGTGGCGGCGTCCGCGGCCACACCGCAGGTCTTTGCCAGTTCGGCGATCTTTATCATCAGTTCCGAGGCGGCGGTGACGTCATTGTTGGCCCGATCGACCTCTTCACGTTCCAGTCCGGCCAGATCAATGACCTTGTCGGAATGCATCTTCACCAGCACCCGGAAGTGTGAAATTTCGCTGGAGACGCGGGCCACGCCCTGCAACACCCGGGTAATCTCGTCCGCAAGCTGGTTCAGGGAATCGGCGATTGGCGCGGCCGCGCCCTCGGGAATCTCGAGCCGCACGGTCAGATCCTTCTGACTCAGGCGATCGGCGCCGTGCAACAGGTTGAGGACGGAACTGCTGAGGTCCGCGACCTCCTGGCGGGAACTCGCTCCGGCCTCCACGTTTTGCCTGATGGTGCGCGCCAGCTGCCACAGAACCGGCAACAGGAGCGGGACCGAAACCAGCGCGCAGACCAGGGCCACGAGTTCGAGGCCGCGGGCGCCGGAAGGTGCGATCCAGAAGAGATACATCAGCAGCCCGAGGCTCAATATCGTGACCAGCAGCAGAAACACCAGCCACAGCAGCAGTCGAAAGGATTTGTCGGCGGAAAATATGCTCACGGGATTACTCTCCCTTTGGGTGAACCATGGTTTTGAAACCGCAATGACAATTCGGTGAACAACCGGTCAAATGCCGTCTCCAGCCACACCAGGTTGGCGAGCCGGTACTGCCGATCCGTGCAGGCCAGCATCAGGTCATTCTGCAGCGGGCCCACCGGCTCCGGCGCCTTATTCAATGTCACCGCGCCGGGCAGGGAATCGAGGTAAATGCCGGCGCTGCGGCTGCCTTGCCCGAACACCATGATGTAGCGCGAATTCCCGTCTGCATCGCCATCCAGCAGTCTTGCCAGGTCGAACACCGGCAGCAGAATCCCGTGCAGGTTGATCAGGCCCGCGCACCAGCCCGGTGTGCCGGGCAGGGGGCAGACGGGCCGGGCGTCAATGATTTGCACGCTTTCCTCGGCGCCGAGCAGGAAGTTGCAGCCGGCGGCCCGGAAGCCAAAGCGCACCTCGTCGCGCTTGCGTGCGGCGACTGCCATCGTGCTTCGATCGAGCACGTAGCGCGTGAGCGCCGCGGTGGGTGTCATCATCTTCAGTCCAGCCCCAGGAATTCATGGATGACTTCCTTGAAGATGTCCTTGTTTACCGGTTTGATGAGGTAGGTGTCGCAACCGGCCATCTTCCCCTTCACCCGGTCGGCCGGTGATGAACTGCTGGTCAGCATGATCACCGGCGTATTTCCCTTGACCGGATCCTTCTTGATGATTTTGCATATCTCGTAGCCATCCACCCCGGGCAGGATTACGTCCAGAAAGACAATGTCGTACTTGTTGGCCCGGATCAGTTGCTCAGCCGCCTCGCCCGTTTCGGCAAAATCCACGCGGCCGGCGATATTCTGCAGTGCCTTTTTCATCTGGATGCGCACCGGCAGGCTGTCATCAACCACCAGTGCTGCGATGTTGCTGCGGCTGCCGCCTTCATCGGGTTCGGCCGCTGCCACATTTTCGCCGCTCGGCTCGCCGCTGACGGCCTGTTGCCCGGCATAGCCGTGATCGGCCGCAACTGCCTCCTCCAGGATCGAAAGCAACCTGGTGGCCACCAGGGGTTTCTTCAGGTAGCGGGCCCGGTCTCCGGGACTGGCGGATGGCGGTTCATTGCACACCAGCACACTGGAGATGATGGCTTTGTCCTTGTGCATGTTGAGATAGGCGTTCCAGCGTTGCGCGGCATTGGGAGCGTCGATATTGACGATGACAATGTCAGCCAGCTTCCGGTCCGGTTTGGATTCAAACAGGACAAAACGCGGCAGACGGTTTTTCGTCAGGATGAACAGTGCCTGCAGCACGGATTGCTCCTGTTCATCGAAGCCGATGGATGCAATGGAAAAGATGTCATTTGCCATGGGAGTGAGCGCCAGAAAGTTGTCAGGTTAAACGAGTTTTCCGTCCCGGGTCGCCGTTAATCCGGCTACATCGTTATCACTTCAGTACTGAGTACCAGCTGGTCCATGGAGGGCTGCACAAACTCCCCCTGGCCATAGTCAAATCCCAGTTCAATGGCGGTCGCCAGTTGCCGTGCACTGCCGATGTTTTCAATCACCGTCAATGCGCCCAGTTCCCGTGCCTGTGAGCTTACCTGGGCCACGTGTTCCATGCTTTTTTCATCCATCGCGAACTTAACAAATTCAAAGCCACCCTGCTTGATACAGGTGCCGAGAACGCTGGCATTGACCACATCATATAGGGCAAATGCCACACCCCAGGCATCCCGCATCTGGTCGATAAAGCTCATGAAGTTCTTTTTGTGGGCGAGAAAATCCGGCGGGTGGAGTTCAAACACGATGGTGGACGCGATATTCGGATTACTGGACTTCTTCAGCAGATCCTGCATCCAGTTGAACAGGATGCGCTGCGACAGCGTCTCGGGGCTGAGCCGGATGAACAGTCCGCACTTTGTGGCCCCGTGCACCTTTTCCAGGGCCAGCAATTGCCCGAGCATGTGCCGTGTCACCCATAAATCCAGCATGCCGGGGTTGCCGCCGCTAATCTTGCAGTTGCGCAGGTCCTGGGCGCGAATGGTCTGGTCAGGTCCGATGATCAGGTTCAGTTGCACCTGGTAGTAGCTCGCCTTGACGGTAGTGGCCGCCTCGGAGAGGGCGATATACGGCTGATAATAGGGTTGAATGCTGTTGCTCTTGATGATCGCCGTCAGGTCGATGCTGACAGCGGCCGGAGCCGGGGCTGGTACTGCGACCACCGGGACCGGTCCGGTTTTCGCTTTGACCTCAGTGGTGGCGGATTCCCCGGGAGGGGCGGGGATCGGTGCCGGCCCCGGATCGGACCTGGCGCCGGTGGCGGTGGTCACGCTCTCCCTGGCATAGACACAGTATTCATTCGGGCCGCTTTCCATGGCGTCCAGGCAGGCGCGATCCGCGTGCATCAGCAGCAGGTCGACATCGTCCCCCGGCTTGACCGCGACAACCCCGAGATTGACGGGTGACTCCAGTACCACATTGGGGTCGGCCTGATAGGAAAAGCGGACTTCGCGACAGATATTCTGCGCCACCCGCTCACCCATGCCGGCATCGTCACAGTCACGGATGAGACAGGTCACTATCGCGTCTCCCATGCGTACGACGTTCGGTTCCAGCCGCTGGGACAGCATCAGTTTCGCGACCGTGTCGGTAATGTAGTTGCAGTAGGCATCGGTACGCAGCAGTCCCTGTTCCGCATAGATGGTGCGAAAGTTCCGCACCTGGAGCTGCAACAGAAATGCAAACGACCCCGCCTTCTGCTGCGTCGTGGTTTCCTTGATCTTCCGGTAAAACGTGACCTTGTTGAAGACGTTGCTTTGCTGGACCAGGGTCGTGGACAACCGGTTCTGCTGCTGGTGCTTGGCGCGGGCTGATTGCACCGCCTGCGCCAGCCGGTCCATGGACAGCTTGGACTTGTTGATGTAGTCCTGCGCGCCAAAGCGCATCGACTCCACCGCCAGTTCTTCGTTCCCATGTCCGGTCAGCATGATGGTGGCCGGAAAGCCGCTGGAGGTCTGATACTTGCGCAGCCAGTCAAGGCCGTTGCGTCCGCGCCCAAGCTCATAATCCATGATCAATACCTCGTGGCTTGACCACGGAAAATCCGCCGGCGGCTCGTCATGTTCAAGTGGATCAAAAAAGGACAATCTGGCTTCCGGAAACATCTTCCCGAGAAATGTCTTGAGCAGAATACGGAAACCCTCGTCGTCATCTATGACGAGCACGGATTTGAGCGGGCTGTCCTGATCTGGTGCGGCTTGCATAAGCTGTGTGTCCCGGACTGGCTGCTACTGCCGAGGCGCCGGGCAACAAACAGGAAACCACGCCAGGCGCGGGTCATACCGATACTTCCCGCGTGCCAACCCCCTCTGCCCGCATGAAAATCATTGGCGCGAACCAGCCCCGATCTCAGTGCCTGGAATTCTAAGCGCCGGGGGGAATGCCAACTGCCAGACATTGTAGATAAATTGTAAAAAAGTGTCGCCGGGCGGGTGGGCGTCTTGGCCGGCAACTAGAATGGGTGCAGCAGCAATGCCGCCATGGACGCGCCAAAAACAGCGCCATGACCGGTCCAGACGTAGCGCAGGTATGCACAGGAAGACTGGAGAACTGACATGCCCGGCACACCCGGCGCCACCTCAATTCAATTTGAAAGTATCGCCCGGATTACCGGCGGCGATCCCGGCATGATGAGGGAAATGCTGGACCTGTTCCTGCGTTTGGCGCCGGAATCCCTGCGCCGGATGAAAGAGCAACTTGAATTGCAGGCATGGGAGACGCTCGCGCGTGAAGCGCATAAATTCAAGCCGTCGACCATGTACATGGGAATGGTCGCGGTGTACAAAAACCTGGAGCTGGTGGAGGAAATGGCCCGGGGTAACCCCGACCGTGAAGCGTTGTCCCGGCTGATCAAGGACATTGACGCTGAATGCGCCTTCGCCTTTCCGGAACTACGGTTATTGCAGGATGAACTGACCTGTTGATCGGAGCAGGATCGCAAACCGATGCGTGCAGAAAATGACGGGCTCATTGCGCAGGATTGCAGCGGTGAAACTTGGTCCTGAAAGTTATCAGTTGCCGGCCGCGGACACGGCCGCCGGGATGGTTCTGCCGCTTGCAGATGACTGGGCCGCTCCGCCGCCGGGCGCGGATTCCTCGTATGCCGGGAGTTCGGTGTTGGTGGTGGATGATGACGAGATCACGTGCAAACTGATCGCGCGCTACCTGCAGGAACTTGGCGCGGACGTCAGTCAGGCATTTACCGGTGCGGACGCGCTCCGGATCATGGCGGGAGACGGGATCGACCTGATGATCCTGGATGTACTGCTGCCGGATCTCTCCGGCTTCGAGGTATGCACACGGGTGAAGGCCGACCCCTGCAGTGCGATGGTGCCGGTGGTGATGGCGAGCGGCCTGGGTTCGCGCAAGGACCGGATCGAGGGACTGCGCGCAGGCGCCTCGGATTTCCTGGTCAAGCCGGTGGATCGCGCAGAACTGGTTGCCCGCGTCGGAAACCTGCTGGACCTGCACCGCATGCGCAAGGCGCTTGAAGCGGAGCGCATCGGCCGGCTGGCGCGCGAGGTGGATGCCCAGCGCGCGATCTTTCAGCGCTATATGTCGCCGGCGGTGGTGGAGCGGATATTCAGCGGCGACCCGGAACACAAGGATGCCCTTGCCACTCGCAACGAACGGCTCGAAGCCGCCGTTCTGTTTGCAGACTTGCGCGGCTTTACCAGCATGGCGGAAAGTCTCTCGCCACATGATGTGGTGTCATTGCTGAACCGGTACTTCGCCCACATGACGCTGATCGTGCATCGCCACGGCGGCACCATTTTCCATATGGCAGGCGATGCGCTGATGGTCGGATTCGGGGTGCCGTTTGTGCAGTCCGACGCCGTTGCGCGGGCGTTGCGCGCCGGACAGGAGATGATCGCCGAGTCCGGGCCGGCGTTCGCGCGCTGGCCGGTCGATGTCGGCCTGGGTGTTGGCATCAATGTTGGCGAGGTGGTCGCCGGCAACATCGGTTCGCCCGATTATATGAGCTATACGTTGATTGGCGATGCGGTAAACGTCGCCGCCCGCCTGACCGCGCGCGCCCGGGCCGGCGAGATTCTGCTGTCGGAAGAGGTGCGTTTCGCGCTCGCGTCCGCCGGCATGAACATGCCGCTGATACCGGTACCGCCATTGACGCTGAAGGGAAAAGCCCAGCCCGTGCAGGCCTGGGCGCTGGCAGTCATCCAGCGCACCGCGCGCAGCGAGACCGGAGTACAGGCTTGAGCAGCCACGGCGTGCAGCAGTCGGGAAACCGGCTGCAGCCGGGCCGGGGTGACCCGGGGAACAGGCAAAACCCGCTTCCCGGTGCTGGCTACGGGCGCTAGACTCTCGTGCCGTGACCAACATGTGGCACCACTGCGAATGTGTGTGCATGGTCGGTTGCCAATGGAGAGCCGGAGAAAGATGCGCATTGCAATGCTGGAAGACGATCCGTTTCACGCGGAATTGGTCGGTTCCTGGCTCAGGGCTGCGGGGCATACATGTACCGTAACCGAGAGCGGCGAGGCGTTCATACGACAGCTCGGCAGGGAGAGTTTCGACCTGTTGATCCTGGACTGGGTCATCCCGGATATAGCCGGGGACGAAGTATTGGCCAGGGTTCGTACTATGCTGTCCGACATGCCGCCGGTAATGTTCGTCACCAGCCGCGATTCGGAAGTGGAAATCGCCATGATACTGAGGGCTGGCGGCGACGATTACATGGTGAAGCCGGCCCGGAAACTGGAATTGCTGGCGCGTGTCGAGGCGCTGGGGCGGCGCAGATCAGCCGGTGAGAACGATATCATCGAGGCCGAACCCTACCGGATAGACACCGCGGCGCGCACTCTGTTCATGCATGGCGAGCCGGTGGTTTTGACCAACACGGAATTTGAACTGGCCAGGTACCTGTTCCGTAACGTCGGACGCATGCTGTCGCGAGGACACCTGTTGGAATCGATCTGGGGCCGCAGTGCCAACGTCAATACGCGTACCGTGGATACCTACCTGAGCCGGTTGCGCAAGAAGCTGTCGCTGGGGCCGGAAACCGGCTGGCGGCTGAGCGCCATTTACCAGCACGGATATCGCCTGGAACATATGGGTATCAGGTCCCGTGAAGGTGCCGCCGCCGCTGAATAGGCAAGCTTCGTGCAGTTGCTCCCTAGCGTATAAACAAGGTGCCTGCCACCTGTTCTTCAAAGGATTTGTGATTGCGCAGTGCCGCAAGAAACTGATCCTTGGAAAGCGAATACGTTTCCACTTCAGTGATCGCAGTGACCGTGGCATTGCGCGGCTCCTCCCTGAGTAACGCCACTTCACCAAAGAAATCACCGGACTTGAGTTCCGCCACGTTCGAGGAAACGCCATTCCTGTTCACACTGACCGAGACAGTGCCGCGATAAATGAGGTGGAAACGATCGCCCAGGTCTCCCTGCCGGATAATCCCGGTGCCGGAGGGAAAGTATTGCAGTTCCATGTGTTGCGCGACGTCGGTGAGATCGCCCAGCGACATGCCCTGAAAGATCGGGCAGTTCTTGATGAACTGGCAGATATACAGCGTGCGCTTTACCTCCATGTCCGAACTGATGGCGCCATCGGTCAGGTTGATGATCCGATCGGCCGCATCCATGATGCGGTTGTCGTGGGTAACGATGAGGACTGTGCTCTGATGCTCGCCTGCCAGCTGCTTCAGCAGGTTGATGACATCGCGGCTGGAATCCTTGTCCAGCGCCGCAGTAGGTTCGTCGGCAAGTATCAGCGCCGGGTTGTTGGCCAGGGCACGGGCGATGGCCACGCGTTGCCGCTGTCCGCCGGACAGCCGGCCGGGGTGGTAATCCAGGCGTTGCGCCAGACCCAAATCGGAAAGCAACTGCTCCGCCCGCCGCTGTTTCTCATGCACGGTCAGATTGTGAAGCTCCAGGGCCATGTGCACGTTCTGGCGCGCCGTCAGGCTCTCGAACAGATTATGCGCTTGGAAGATGAAACCGATGTTGCGCCGTACCTCAACCTGCTGCTGTAGGGACAGCCCGCGCAATTCGGTCCCGAAAAAGCCGATGCTTCCCTGTTGCAATGAGCGTAGTGCGCCGATCAGTGTCAGCAGCGTGGTTTTCCCCGAGCCGGATGGTCCGGTCATGATAATGACCTGTCCGCGCGGAATATGAACACTGATGTTCCCGAGCACCTGCCTGGCGCTTTCACCGCTGCCAAAGTGATAGCTCACATCACGCGCGATGATGGCGTCTGCGTCAGCTGGAAGTGCCGGCGGCGTCATGGCCTAAAACAAATCCGCCGGGTCCAGCCGGATAACCTGCTTTAGCGCCAGCGCTGCCGACGCCGCACCCATGAGCAGGGTAAGGAAGAGAATGAACAGGATCCGGCCGGGGCTCAAATGCATGACGATTTCCGACAGTTGCTCAATGGCCCGGTAGAGCGCAAAGGTGGCCGCCAGGCCCGGCAGGAATCCAAGCACGGAGAGCAACAGCGCTTCGCTGGTAACGATCAGGTACAAATGCCGCGCCTGGTAGCCAATCGCTTTCAGTGTCGCAAACTGGCGCAGGTGGTCCTGGATTTCGTTGAACAACAGCTGATGGCAAATGATGATGCCAATCACCAATGCCACCACCAACCCGAGCCCGAAGATGATCCCGACCGGGGTGGCGCGCGTGGTGTAAGCCTTTTCCCTTGCCTCCAATTGCGCGCGGGTCATTACCGTGAAGTCGCCGGGCAGCGCGTCGAGCAACTGCCGGCTCACCTTTCCGGCATCGGCGCCCGGCTGCAGGCGCAGGAGGCCGAGGGATATCCTGTCCGCCAGCCGTTGCGGGTCGCGCTGGCTGAAGATGCGGAAAAATGTCTCCGTGCCGGCGATGACATGTCCCTCGTAACTGAAATTGGCGCCCAGATCGAAAAGTCCCGCCACGCGGACACGCGCCTGGCCGAGCGTGGCTTCGGTCCCCACATCCACATTGCCCAACTCTTTCCGTGAGCGCCGATCATAGAAGATCGTGCCCGGCTGCTTGAGTGGCTGCAGGGATACTGCTGCGCCCGGAAGTCTCAGCCCCGGATTGTCGGGGTCGATGCCGAGGACCAGCAGGCGGTTGCGGCTGCCGTCCTGGGGATTCCACCAGTACGACGCGGATGCGTACAGATAGGAGCCGGATTCAACGCCGGGCACCGCCAGCGCCTGGCGCCAGCGCTTGCGGCTGAACTCCTCGGTGGATTTCAGATTGTCCTTGTCGCGATGGGACATCACCAGGTCCGCATCAAGGATGCGCGCCAGATTCGCCTGGCTGTCATTCAAGCCGTTGAAGAATCCCATTTGCATGAACATGATGACCACGGCGAAGGCGATGCTCAGGCAGGACAACAGCAACCGCGGACGGTTGTGAACCAGCATGCGCCAGGCGGTGACGACCAGGTGCATCAAAACAGTTCCGCCGGATCGGCCTGGTGCAATTTGCGCAAGGCCAGTGCCGCCGCCACCGCGGCCATGGCCAGCGTCAGCAGCAGCACCATGCCGGCGCGCCCCGGATCCATGAACAGCGGCAGCCGCGACAGCCTGAATACCAGTGCATACAGGCCCAACGCGAGCACAAATGCGGGCAGGTAGCCCAGCAACGAATAGATCAGCGCCTGTTCGGCGCCGATTCGGTAGAGATATTCAGGCGCATAACCCATGGCCTTCAGCGTGGCGAATTCATTCAACCGGTTGCCGATCTCCAGCGCCAGCACCTGGTACAGGATGACGGCCCCGATGATGAACGCAACCGTGGCGCCGACCCGGAACATGATGCCGACCGGTTTCAGGTTTACCCAGAAAAATTGCTCGCGCTCGATGATCTCACGCCGGGATAACACCAGGACGTCATCCGGCAGCGCCGCCCGGACCGCCTCAATGACCGGTCCGGGATCGGCATCCGCGGTTAAACGCAACAGGCCGATGTCATAGCCCTGATCCGCGCCCCTGCCGGCGATCTCCGCAAATGTCTCCCGGCTGACGATGACGCCGCCGTCACTGATGAGTCCGGTGCCCATGGAAAACTCTCCCGTCACGGTCAGCGGCGCGTCATTGATAAATACCCTGGCGCCAGGTTCCCAGGCGCCGTACTTGCGGCTGGACAGGCGATCCACCAACACGGTATTGGGACGTTGAATGCCATCCAGGTGCGCGGTAAGCGCCGGATCCCGGAACGGTGACTGGATCGGGTCCACACCTATTACGCGACAACTGCGCGAACGGCGCTCGGCCACGTTCATCCAGCGCGCGGTTTCGATCAAGACCGGGACCGTGGCATCCACACCGGGGACGTTTCCGGCCTGCAACAGCCGGTAGGCGCTTACCGGGAGCGTGCGCTGCGCAGAGACGTAGCCCTGTGACACGATGACCGCATCAAATTCCATGCTCTCATATAACTGCGCGGCGTTGATCCGGGCCGCATCCAGAAAACCGACTTCCATGAAGATCAACAGGACGGCGAAGGTGATGCCGGCTGTCGCCGCGAGCGCCCGCTTCCAGTTATGAAATGTGTTGTGCCAGGAGAGCAGGGTGCGCATGCGGGAGGGTTGGGCGAACTACTCCCGGATGACGACATCCACCTGCAGATTGATCAACCGGTCTGCCCAGGCATTGGGATCGAGCCGGATCAGCGTTTCGACTACCCGGGATCCGGTTTGCGAGGTCGCGTCCACGCTCTCCAGTGTGCTCTTGTAGATCATGGTGCCCAATGATTCCACGGTGCCACTCAGCTTTCCGGGAAGTGCGGCGCTGGCAATGGACGCCTTTTGCCCGACTTTTACCCGCAGTGCATCTGATTCATACACTTCGGCGCGAACGAACATGCTGGACACGTCACCGATCATGAACAGTACCGGGCCCACATGCTCGCCGGGGCGGCCCAGGACCTTCAGCACGCGTCCGCCCAGGGGGGAACGGACGGTGGAGTCCGCCAGTGCGGCCTCCGCTATGGCGAACTGCTTTTGCGCGCGGGTTACGCCCATGTCGGTGCTGCGCTTCAGCTTTTCCATCTCCAGTGCCGACAGCTTCAGCTGTTGCTCAAAGTCCTCAATTTCGCCCTCGCGCTCCGCGATGTACTCCGGCGAGACGTAATCCTCCGCCTTGTTGGTGTACAGGTTTTTCAGGCGCTCCCTGGCGTCACTCAGTCCATCCTTGAGGTTCTGCTGTTTCTCCTGTTCCATGCGCACGCCGCTGTCCCGTTCCAGTTCGGCCTGCGCGAGGGCGAGTTTGGCTTCCTCAAGTTGCAGCTGCCCCACATCGCGGCTGCTCAAAATCGCCAGGACATCGCCGGCCTTGACCTGCTGCCCTTCGTGCACCAGGACTTCTGCAATGGTGTCTGTAGACGGCGCGCTGACGTTGACGGTTCCCCCGTTGGGCAGGATGCGGCCAAAACAGGCAATGTCTGCGGCGCTGGCTGTCGCTGCCGTCAGGCCGGTCAGGATCGTAACCAACAATGAATAAATGGTTGCTGTCTTCACATCCGGCTCACTCGAAGCGTGGAACCACCGTCAATTCCTCGATGCCCACGGTACCGGAGGACTCGGTTCCTTGCACCAGGGTGCCGCTGGCAAAGCGCAAGGTGGCCAGCGCGATGAGGTGCGCCTGGCGCGCGCTAATGGTTTCCAATTGCGCATCACGATAGCCGTCCTGCAGCGATATGACATCAATGAAACTGGAATCGCCAATCAGGAACCTCTTGCGCTCCTTGCGCAGGGCCTCGGCATAGTATTTTTCCGCTTCCAGGGAGACATGGTACGCAGCGTAAGTATTGGACACCTCCTCCAGGGCAATCATTACCTCGGAGGCGATGGACTGGGACAATTGCGCCCGCAACACATCAGCCAGCTCTTCCTCCGCCAGCGCCTGGCGCAATTGCCCGCTATAGAGCCGCTTTTCCATCGGGAATTCCATGGACAGACCGCCCATGACCCGCAAGCCGTCATTTTCGTTGAACAGGAAAGCCTGCGGCCGCTGACCATCATCGATGCCGTCATAGCTTAGCTGCAGCGACAGGTCCACGCGCGGCCGCAGGTCCTGTCGCGCGGCATTGGAAAGGATGGCCAGTGCCTCCTTGCTGGTGAGTGCGGCGTGCAAATCCTCGCGCTGGTCCTGTGCATAAAGTATCACCCGGCCATAATTCCGCGCCGGGGGCACGCGCGGCTCATCCAGTTCCGGAAATGTGTCCGCCGGAAGCGGCGGCGCCGCCAGGGCCAGCGCATCCATGCCCATTGACACACCCAGGGTCTGGCGCGCCTTGTATTGCTCCAGCTCGGCATTGACCCGCCGGGTCTGCTTTTCGCGGCTGTTGGACTGCGCCTGTTCCACATAGGCCAGGGAAAACAGCTCCGCCTTGGCAAGACGGTTGACCACCGACTCCATTTCCATTGCCTCCTGCTCCGATGTCTGCAGAATTCGCAGCGCTTCCGTTGCGCCGACGCATTCCCAGTAAGCGGAAACCGACTCCAGCACACTGGTTGCGATCTGGTGGCGATAGAGCGCATACCTGCTGTCCAGGTCCTTGCGCGCGAACATTTCATTGGCCGCAGCCGACGCCTCACCCCCGCCGCGCGCGAGCGGGACCAACATCTCGAATCGCACCGCGCCGCGGCTGATCCACCGGCGGCTGGTTTCGTCGGGGTCCTTGAGCACATCTGCGCCCACGCTGGGAGAAATCTCGACCCCGCTGCGCAGCTTTTTCTGCACCCCCGCGGAGTAGTTCCAGTCGCTGATACCGGTGCCGTAGGCCCAGGGCGACAGCGGCGGCAATCGTTCGCGAAATGCGGAGGCATCCGACACCAGGTTCCAGTCGAATTCGCCGGACGCGGTTTCCAGCGCGCCTTCGCCGGCCTCGGTCCCAATCTGCTCCAGCCGGATGCCGTAGTTGTGTTCGATGGTCGAGGAAATGGCCTGCTCCAGATTAATCGACGGCGCCGCGGCTTCCTCGTCCGCGCCCACTCCACCGCCCAGTGCGGCCACAGCCAGGCAGGCAAACAGGATATTTATCTTGCGTGAACCCAAACTGGATCAGGCTTCGGGGAGGGTAGTCCGGAGGTACGCGCAGATTTCGTCCAGCACTTCCTGATCGCCGATGTGATTCGCCAGCATCAGGATCAGCTTGGCATTCAGTTTGTGGCTCTGCTCCGGGGTAAGTCCCTGGTGCAGTTCTATGAGTTTGGCGTAGAAACCATCCGGGTCCTCGACGTTGGGATCCGTTCGCAACTGGGCGGCCATTCAATCCTCCATGGATTTCCACATGGCGGCGTCGCGCTTGGCGGTCCAGATACGCGGGTCGCGGATGCCACCTGCCTCATCGAAGGCGCGGGTCACGTCAAACGGCAGGCAGTGATCGAAAATGACCCAATGACCGAACTCGGGCTTCAGGCGCCGGTAGGACTCCTTATATATATCCCTGAGATTTTTCCCGGCCCGGCGCCCCTTTTTCACGGCGGCAAACATCTTGGTGACAAAGGCCCGGGTGCCGGCAATACCGGCGCGGACCCTGGCTGGCGTGGTGAGGGCATCGCCCCGGCCCGGCACCAGTGCCCTCGGCTTCAGCGCGGCAATGCGATCCAGCGTGGCCGGCCAGTCGGTGAGATACGCATCCCCGGTGTAGGGAGTGGCCGCATATTCCACCAGGTCGCCGCTGAACAGCACCCGGTCACCGGGCAACCACACCACCGTGTCGCCCTTGGTATGGCCCCGGCCCAATTGCATGAGTTTCACCTCCAGCTTGCCGAGCCACAGGGTCATTTCTCCCTTGAAGGTCAAGGTCGGCCAGGTGAGCCCGGGGATGGAATCGTCGCCGCGGAACAACCGCGGAAATCGCTCGAATTCGGATTTGTAGTCCTGCGTCCCGCGCTCCACGATCAGGTCGTAGGTATCCTGGCTGGCAATGACATGTTCCGCGCCGTAGGCGGAGGCGCCCAGCACACGCACGGCGTGGTAGTGGGTCAGCACCACATACTTGATGGGTTTGTCGGTGACCTTGCGAATGCGCCGGATGACGTCCTTTGCCATGATCGGCGTGGCCTGGGTGTCGATGACCATGACCGCGTCAGTGCCGATGATGACGCCGGTGTTGGGGTCGCCTTCCGCGGTATACGCGTAGGCGTTGGCGGAAAGCTTGCTGAAGGTGATCTTCTTTTCTTCCAGGTCACCCTGGGATGCAAATGCCTTGGACATGTGTTGATACCTCGATTGGGAACATCCGGTAAAATGAAAATTATGACAGGTTCTGGGGGTAAAATGTGCATCCGGGACGGGTCTGGCCCGACACAAAAACGCAGGAGAAAGCCATCGTGAAATCGCCCATGTTGATGCACGCTGTAGCCGGAATGGCAATGTTGTCCGCTGTATCAGTTTCCATGCCCGTTCGCGCCGCTGACTATGACATTGATTCAAGCCACGCCTTCATCCAGTTCCGTATCTCGCACCTGGGCTACAGCGTGCTGAACGGGCGCTTCAACCAGTTTGCCGGCAAATTCAGCTGGGATCAGGCCAGCCCACAGGCCGCAATAGTTGAGGTCGTTGTTGACACGGCCAGCATTGACAGTAACTGGGCGGAGCGCGACAAGCACCTGCGCGGCGCGGATTTCCTCGACGTCAAGCAATTCCCCAGGGCCACGTTCAAGGGTACGAAATACACCGGCGATGCCAAAGGCGGCAAAATGGAGGGAACCCTCACGCTGCACGGCGTCACCAAACCGTTGATGCTGGACGTCCAATTCATCGGCGCAGGGCCCGATCCCTGGGGTGGCTACCGCGCCGGTTTCAAGGCACAGACGACGTTGCGGCGCGCCGATTTCGGCATGACCTATCAGCTGGGGCCGACGGCCGAGACCATGGAGTTTGACCTGTTTGTGGAGGGTATCCGCAAGTAAATTGGTTCTATTGCATCGGCGGTATCCGGGGGCCATAATCCCCGGCCATCGGGGAAGAATACCCCGCAACACCCGCTTTCCACGCAGGAGGTTTTGCAATGAAAAGGTATCTTAAGCAACTTGGGCAGGGTATGACCGAGTACATCATCATTGTCGCGCTCATTGCTATTGCCGCCATTGCGGTTTATTCATTCTTCGGCGACACGCTGCGCGGTCAGACCGGCGCCATCGTCAAGGAATTGTCCGGCACCAGTGGCGCGGACTCGACCAAGGCTGCCCAGGGTTCTGCCGACGCTGCCGCGAAGGAAGTTGAGCACAAAGGTTTGGGCGAATTTACCGGCGGGGCTGAGGCCGGTGGCGAGTAGGCGCTGACAGCACCCGGTTCCGAGAATCGCATCATGGTCGCCAGGGCATCCTGTGGTCCCTGCGGCGCGGCGGTAAACAGGCAAAAAAAACGGCAGCGCGGTCAGGCTGCCGTTTTTGTTTTGCTGTTCATCCCGGTGTTGCTGGTAGCGTTTTACTTTATATACAAGGCCGGCAAGATCACCAGCGACAAGATGGAACTGCAGAATGCCGCGGATGCCGCCGCCTACAGCGTGTCCGTGGTGGAGGCGCGGGACCTCAATTTCGCCTCCTACATGAACCGCGCCATCGTCGCCAACGAAGTGGCGGTGGGCCAGATGGTGGGACTGGCCTCCTGGGCCTTCCACTGGCGTTCTTATGATGACTATCTGCGCGCCTATTCCACGCCGCTGAAACCCACACCGCTGGCGCCGCTGGCGGCGGTGCTGGAGGGGATTGGCAAGGTATTCAAGATCTCCGGCGATATCGCGCTGAAAATCATGAAGCCGCTGGCCAAGTACGGCACGCTGATAACCCACAACATCAACAAGTTCTATGGTTACGCCCAATACGGCTTTCACCTGACCAGCACACTGTACGCCCTGGGCGCGATGCAGGAGATGGTGGATCAGAATGCACCGGAGGGGGCGCGCCTGTCCGAGTTCGGGCTGATCACGCTCATCGGCCATCTGGGCACCTATGGCGCGTTGCCCGGGTTGCCCGGGGAGCAGTTCACCCACAGCTATGATCCCACGGCCACCTCGCCGGTCGCTGACTTCCAGGCGGATGTTACCGGGGACACAGACGCCGGCGGCTATGGCCGTCTCGCAGCCATCATCTCCGATTCGACGGACGTGTTCACCAAGTCGCGCGGCTGGATCTTCGACCCGTTTCTTATCATGCGCGATCAGCTCGGGCTGCCACCGGATCCGTTCTACAGCGAAGACACCACTTCCACCGGCAAACGCCGGGGTTGGGCCGGCATCGACGTTGGCAGCAACATCGATCTCGGCATCTTCGAAATCGAATGGAAGTTCTGGCTGCTGTTCCACATCGATTTCACCCGCGTCGGCGGCGGCGAGCTGCGCATGGTGGTGCCGCTGAGCGGCAGCACGGCGGACATGGCCGCGGGGCAGTATTTCAACTGGTCCGGCGCGGATACCAGCTACCTGGGGGTGGGGCTCAAGGGTGGTTTCAGCGTCAAGGCCTGGATCATCATTCCGATTATTGATGAGCGCATCAAGGTCGTGGATGTGGGCGCCAGCATCAAGGTCGTGGATGACAGGTTGCGCATCTTCGTCAATTTGTTCGGTGGCGGGACCGGCTGCGAGGCGGACGATGGCGATCCGGATACGGAAGAGGCCTGTGAGGAGGTTGAAGGGGAGGAAGGTCTGGAAATCGTCAACGTGCCGTTCCCGACCAAGTTCCCCGCCTCGGCGGGCTTTGCCCAGGCCGGCATCAAGAAGGGCGCCCTGGACAACTTTCTTACCACCACCCCGAACGGCGGCGAGTTTCCGCATATGGGCGCCGATGTGTCCGCCGCCCTCAAGGGGCCGGTGCCGCGGGAGGGCTATGGCGGGGCCGCGGACGCCATGCTGGCGTGGGAATTCCCGGCGCCGCCCGGCATCTTCTACCAGGCCGGCATGGCCGATCACAAGGTGGCGGACAAGTACGGCGGCCTGCCGCGCTATACCGACACCGCCGATGTGCGGCCGCTGTACGGGACCGGCGGACCCAATCTGGTGGTGGGCCTGATATTGGGCGAGTCGGATTTCGACCTGGGCAATGCCACAGCCGGCGGGACGCGCAGCAAGGAGATCGAACCGACCGGGCGTCTGGAATTGACGGACAAGTTCGCCAATGATCAACTTTCCGTATTGGCAAAGTCCGAGGTGTACTTCAAGCGGCCGTCGGACCTGTCCTATTTTCGGCGTGGCGATGGCCAGGAGGAATCCGGCAGTGCTTTCAATCCATACTGGCAGGCGCGTCTGGTGGAAACGTCCCATTCGGATCGTGCTGCCGCGCTGATGTTGCAGCAGGGGGTGAACATGGATGGTTCGACGCCGTTGTTCAATCTCCTCAGTGTATTGGGGCCGGTCATCGGATTGCTGGGGTTGTGAAATATAGTCACAAGTTATAAGTGGAAAGTGAAATGAACAGAGCGACAAGCCACAAGCAACAAGCCACAAGTATGGGAATGGATAGCGGGGTCAGTGCCGCCCCGTCGACCGCGCGCGCGCAGGCCGGGCAGGCGATGACCGAATTCCAGATTTGCGCGGCGTATGTGCTGGTGCCGCTGTTCCTCATGGTTCCCCTGGTGGCCAAGTACATTGACATCAAGCATGCCACCATCAATTCGGCCCGCTACCAGGCCTGGGAATACACGGCCTGGTACAACAGCGTGGATGACCATGACATCGTCGGCAATTTCGACGCGGCCAAGATCCCGTATAAATCCCCGGCCAACACCGCGAAGGAGGCCGAGCGGCGATTGTTCTCCTATATCCGCGAAGGCGATGACGCGCTGGCGATAAGTACCGCCGACACCTCGGGCTGGAAGTCGACGGACATGAATCCGCTCTGGACCAACCATCGTGGTGATGCCATTTACGCCGGTTCCCTGGGCGCCAGCATAAACACCGCGCAAGATACGCCCGGATACAAGATCTTCGGCATGGATTCCGCAAAAATCATCAACCTGATCCTGAACGTGCTGGACCTGGTGTTTGACGCCTTCGGCGCGCTGCTCAGCATTATCCCCGGGAGCTCAGGCAATGAATTCAGCGCCATCAACACCGAGGGCTATACGAAGGTGGACGTGTCGGCACCCATCTACACCTACCCGGGCGCCATTAATGTGGCCGATGGCTCGGTGCAGGAGGGCATATTCGCCCGCGCCGGCGTGTTGAGCGAGGGCTGGAATGCCGGCGGTACCGATCACACCTACAAGCAGATTGGCGGCGCGATCCCGTCGACGTTGTTGAAAGAGCTGTTGACGATGCCGGTGGTGGGCGAGATCTGGGATCTGGCTTCGTTCATGGCGCCGGAATTGACCCGTTGCAAGCCCACCTTCCATTCCCCGGCGGTGGGCCCGGAAGGCAGCCTGTGGCTGGGTTACGTAGACGGGGACGTGGTGCATCCGGATCGATTGTCCGGTGGCGGCACCCACGTGTGTGATGACGCCGGCCGTTGCCGGCTGGTGCCTACCGAGACCATGTCCCATTCGGAGTGCCAGGGATGAAGCTAATGTGGCAGCGCTGCATGACACTGGTCCTGATGCTGGGACTTTCTGCCCCCTTGCTG
>MGYT01000183.1:37275-55730 GCA_001801865.1 Gammaproteobacteria bacterium RIFCSPLOWO2_02_FULL_61_13 | reverse complement strand
CTCCACCCGATGCCACGGTGCAGTCCATGGGTACCAGCACCGTCATCGGTGGGCGCGCCATGGAGATTCGCCAGTTCTCTACCACGGAAGCCCCGGAACGCGTGTACGAGTTTTATCGCCGGCTCTGGAAGGAGGATGAAAACGGAATCGAACCCGGATATGGAGAAACTGACGCTATGAGTCCCTGGTACATCCTCAGCCGCGTTGAGGAGGGCTATTTGCTGACGGTGCAGGCACAGCGTGCCGATAACAAGGGTACCTGGGGTTACCTGGCCATGAGCCGCGTGGATGAAGCCCCCGCCGGTGCCACGGATGCGCCGGGGGTGCCGAAGATGTCCGGCAGCCAGGTGCTGCAGAACATGACCAGCCGCGATCCGGGGCAGACCGGCGCCACGGTGCTGTTGACGAACCGCCATTCCCTTACCAGCAATGTCAATTATTACCGCCAGCAGTATCAGGCAGGCGACTGGCGCCCGGACATGGACAAGGCCATTCCCGCAGCCAAAATGCATGTGCTGGCATTCACCGGCGGGCGCCGGAAAATCAACATCGTGCTGACCGGCGATGATAAGGAAACACAGGTGGTAATCAATGAAGTGCGGCACGATATTCTTTGATTTTTGCCATGTTATAGTGAATGCATGAGCACCCTTTTTCGACAGGCCGGGCAATCCATGGTGGAGTACACCGTGGTGCTGGTTTTTGGCGTGCTGGCGTTGACGACGGGGCCTTCCGGTGACGTGATCCAGGAGTTGCTGGACGTCATCAAGGAGAATTACAAGGGCTATTCTTATGCCCTGTCGTTGTCCGAGGCGCCGGACTTTGATTCTGCGGCGGATTACGCGCTGGCGTTGGAGGCTGAGGGGCTGGACCAGGACCAGATTGACCGCCTGGCGGTGGATACGCCCGATGCGTTGAAAGTCCTGCAATTCTTCAATCGTGACCCAAGCGCGGTGCTTTCGGATCTGAAGACAAAGCTTGCCGACCCGACCAGCGTCTTGCCGAGTAATGTAGGGGATGTAATGGAAGGGGCAGGAGGCATCTTCTAGCCGGTTGACACAAAGCTATAATCAGGACCGGGGATTAAATTCAAATCTGTCCCCGGCTGATGCGCAAACCAGGCGGAGATCTGGACTTGCGGCCCGTCAGCGCCGGAGGCGCGCGGGCAGTCCACATTGACATTAATAGTCCGCGCCCCACGGCCGGATAGAAGAGGCGAACCAATGGCCCAGGTAAAAAAGAAAGGGGGACTGCCGCTCACCATGATCATGGGGGCGGTCGGTTTCGGCGTAGCGGCGGCCCTGTTGTCGGTGGTGTATCTGAAGGCGCGGACCGCCGCCATTGAGGCGAGCCTCAGGGGGCCGGAACAGCAGAAGGTCACCGTGGTGGTCGCGAACCGGGATCTGCCCCGGGGCGCGCCGGTGGCGGATGGGAGTTTCGCCGTGCGCGAATTACCGGCGGAATTTGTCCATGCGGACGCGATCCGTCCGGGCGAGTATGAGCGTTTCAAGGGCCGTGCGCTGACCACTGCCCTGGGTGTTGGCAGGCCGTTGCTCAAGAGTTTTCTCGATGAAGATTTCCCGGTGGATTTCTCCGACACCATCCCGGTGGGGCGACGCGCGCTGACTGTCACCGTGGACGAGGTCAACTCCGTCGCCGGCATGATCCGGCCGGGCAACCGCATCGATGTGCTGGTGAATATTCCCTACCAGACCTCGGGATTCGATCCCAAGCTCTATACCGTGGGTTTGTTCAAGGAATTGCCCGGGAACATCAAGCTCCCGAATATTCCGGGTGGCATCGCCAGCATCGCCAGCCAGTTTTCCGGCGAGGAACTGGATGCGGTATTGGGCAGCATTTCTCCCGGCGACGTGATTCTCCCCGTTTTGCAGGGTGTGCGCGTGCTGGCGACCGGCCAGGACCCGTACATTGAATCCCTCGATTTGCTGCGCCAGCCCCAACTGCGGGCTGAGGGCAATTTCACCTCGGTCACGCTGGATGTGACCGCGGAACAGGCGGCAATGCTGACCGCGGCACAGGACAAGGGTGATTTGCTGGCGTTGCTGCGTAATCGCAAGGACCCGGGCGCCTCGGCGTTTACCGCGGTTTCTGCGCGTGACCTGTTCGACAATGCCGCGAAAATGGCCGCCGCAGAAGAGCAGCGCGCGGCGCGCGCGGCCGAGGCCGGCGGCGTGGATGCCTCGGGTAACCTGGTCGATGCGAGCGGCAAGAAACTGGCCAGCAGCGAGCAGCTGGCGGCCGCGGGATTGCATGTAAATGAAAATGGCCAGCTGGTGGATGCCTCCGGCAAAGTGGTCGATCCGAAGTCGCTGGTGGTCGGCGCCGACGGCAAGATACTGAGCAAGGAGCAACTGGCTGCAGCCGGTCTCACCGTCAATGCCAGCGGCCAGTTGGTGGACAAGAACGGCAACGTGGTGTCCGCCGCGGATGTCGTCGTCACCAAGGACGGCAAGGTGATGACACGCCAGCAACTTGCCGCTGCCGGTTTGTCGGTGAATGCCAATGGTGAGGTTGTGGATGCGCAGGGCAAGGTCGTCAGCGGGGCGGATCTGATCGTGTCCGCCAACGGCACCGTGATCACGAAGGAGGCGCTGGCAGCCGCGGGACTGACGGTAAATGAAAAAGGCGAGGTGGTGGATGCCAGTGGCAAGGTTATCGATCCGAAGACGCTGCTGGTGAGCGCCGACGGCAAGATATTGAGCAAGGGGCAATTGGCCGCAGCCGGTCTCAGCGTCAATGCCAACGGCCAGCTGGTGGACAAGAACGGCAACGTGGTGTCCGCCGCGGAAGTCATTACCACCGCGGACGGCAAGGTCGTGACGCGCGAACAGCTTGCTGCCGCCGGCTTGTCAGTGAACGCCGCCGGCCAGGTCGTGGATGCGGCCGGCAATGTCGTGGCCAGTGATGACCTGGTGATCGCCCCGGATGGCACCGTGCTGAGCAAAAAGCAGCTTGCCGCCGCCGGTTTGTCGGTGAACGCCAAGGGTCAGGTGGTGGATGCAAATGGCAACCTGGTGTCGCGCGAACAGATTGCCGCGGTGGCGAAGGAAATACCCATCAGCGGCAGCCCCACGGGCGGCGAGGGCAGTTACGATTATGTCATCGGTGGTTCAAGTACGGATGGCATAGCCAAGTCGCAACGGGTCCCGGTGCCGGAGTAGGCGCGGAGAACACCCATGCCGCGTTGCATGCCGGTCGCGGTCTTATGCTGGGCAATGAGTTCAATGTGCCTGGCAGACGAGCTGACAGATGCTGCGCTCGCGGAGGACGCCGGCGAAATTGAGGTTGAGGGTGGAGGCCAGGGCCTGGTTATCGAGCTGGATGAATCCGCGCCGGCGCAATCCGCCCCGGAAGGCGACGGATCCGCGGGTGGATTCCGGCAGCGCGAGCTGGCGGACTCGGACGTGGAATTGATAGTCGGCGGACAAGGCCAGGACGGGATTGCCAAGCGCAGCAGGTTGAAGAAGGAGGACTAGCCTCCACGGAAGAATTGCGGTACTGGATGGCCGATGCCACCAGCAAAACATTACAACCCATGATGGAACGATGAAGTGGGGTATGACAATGCTAAGGCAATTGATTGTGGTGGTTTTCATGTTTGCGGCCGGACTGTGCTGGGCCGCGGACGATGAGATGGTGGAGTTGTATGTCGGCGAGATCAAGATCCTCAAGGTCGCCGATATCAATCGCATCGCGGTGGGTAATTCCAAGCTGCTGAGCACATCATTGCTCAACAACGGGCAACTGTTGATCATCGCCGAGGGCGAGGGCGACAGTAACGTCCACATCTGGTTCAACAACGGCACGGAGCGCGACATCACGGTACGCATCAAGAGTGAATACGGCACGCTGGAAGAGAAGGCCGAGAATGTCCGGACACTGCTGGCAGGCGTGACCGGGCTGGAGGTCCGTGTAATCGGCGACCGCATCGTCCTCAGCGGCAGTGTCCCATCGAATTCGGAAGCGGCGATCACTACCGTCGCCGGTGTGTACAAGGAGATCATGGATCTGACCAGCAAGGACGTGCTGGATCTGCCGATCAACAAGATGGTGTTCATGAACCTCAAGATCACGGAATTCAACCGCAACTTTCTCGAGAACCTGGGCATCGTCTGGGACAAGGTGATCAACGGGCCGGCCGCCGGTTTTGCGTGGGATATCGTGGCCAATGAGCAATTCCGTTCCCCGACACCATCGCCGCCGTCGTTCAGCGATCTGCTGCCCGGGTCCGCCACCAGCCCGCTTGGTTTTTTCGGCATCGCCACCGAGATTTCTTCGCGCATCAATCTCGCGGTCAATTCCGGAAATGCAGTCATCCTCGCGGAGCCGCGGTTGGCAACGCGCAGCGGTGGCGAGGCAAGTTTTCTGGCCGGCGGCGAGGTGCCTTACCAGGTCACCAACAGCCTGGGCGCGTCGAACGTGGAGTTCAAGGAGTACGGCATCCAGCTGACACTGAAGCCGGAGGTGGACACCAACAACAACATCCACGCCAATGTCTCCACCGAGGTCAGTGTCATCGACAACTCGGTGGCCGTGCAGGGCGTGCCCGGATTTCTTACGCGGCGCACCGACACGGATGTGAGCATGAAGTCCGGGGAGACGCTGGTCATTTCCGGTCTCATCAACCAGCAGATATCCAAGGACACCAACCAGTTGGCGTTCCTCGGGGATATCCCGATCCTGGGTGAATTATTCAAGTCCAAATCTTTTCGCGATCAGAAGAGCGAACTGGTCATCTTTGTCACGCCGACCGTGTATGACGCCCAATCCGATCTGAACCAGTCCCTGCTCGAGAAGCGCAAGGAGGGACTGCAGAAAGCCATTGATGGACTCGGGGAGGAATCCCTGGAAATCCTTGACTGAGGTCCGCACCATGTTTGATGTGATCGTAAATGACAGTGATGGCAACCGGGTCAAGACCTTCCGTTGTCCGGTGGCCGAGTGCAGCATCGGCAAGGCACGCGACAACTTCATCCAGTTGAAGGGCTGGCGCGTGGCCGGCCACCATGCCGAGATCCGGCGCACCCCGGAAGGCCTTTTTGTCGAGGACAAGACCGGGCAGGCGCGCATCGAAGTGAACGGCGTGGAGGTCGAGCATTTCGGGCCGCTCAAATCCACCGACGTAATCCATATTGCCGGCTACCAGATTAGCGCCGGCATGATCCAGGATGCCGGCGCCAAGCCGTCCGGTGCCAAGCCAGCCACTGCCGCCGGCAATGATGATGATGACGACGATGACAGTCTGAAGACCGCCATCGGCGTATCCCGGCATGCCGCCATCGAGGAATCCGATGCGCTCAGCAAGACCATCGTCTCATTGATGCACAACGAGAAGTACAAGTGGCGCAACCGCGTTCATGACGAACTGCTCGAGATGATGGACCTGCGCCGCACCGACATCGGGTCGATGGATGAGGGGGCATTGCGTGCGCAGGTGCAGGAGATGGTGCGCGAGATCATCAAGAAGATGGGAGACAAGCTGCCCTCCGATCTGGACCGCGAGGCGCTGGCGACTGAAGTCCTGAACGAGGCCGTCGGGCTCGGCCCGCTGGAGAAACTGCTGGCCGACGATTCCATCACCGAGATCATGGTCAACAAGTTTGATGACATCTACGTGGAAAAGGCCGGCAAGCTGACCAAATCAGATGTGACCTTTTCCAGCGACAATGCGGTTATGACCGCCATCGAGCGCATCGTCTCGCCCCTCGGCCGGCGCATCGACGAGAGTTCGCCGATGGTGGACGCGCGCCTGAAGGACGGGTCGCGCGTCAATGCCATCATCCCGCCGCTGGCGCTGCGCGGGCCCTGCCTGACGATCCGCAAATTTGCCAAGAGCAAGTTGCAGGCAGAGGACCTGATCCGTTTTGGAGCGATTAATGAAGCGATGGTGCAGTTTCTGCAGATGGCGGTGAAGCACAAACGCAACGTTATCATTTCCGGGGGCACCGGTAGCGGCAAGACCACCACCTTGAATGTGTTGTCGAATTTCATTCCGCCAAACGAACGCATCGTGACCGTTGAGGATGCCGCGGAACTGAAGCTGGCGCAGCCGCATCTGGTCAGCCTGGAGGCGCGCCCGGCGAACCTGGAGGGCAAGGGTGCCGTGCCGATTCGGGACCTGGTGAAGAACTGCCTGCGCATGCGCCCGGACCGCATTGTCGTCGGCGAGTGTCGCGGTGGTGAGACTCTGGACATGTTGCAGGCCATGAATACCGGTCACGACGGCTCCCTGACCACGGCCCACGCCAATACCCCCCGCGATCTGATTGCGCGCCTGGAGGTCATGGTCATGATGTCGGGCATGGACCTGCCGCTGATGGCGATCCGGGAACAGGTGGCGTCCGCGATCCACATAATTGTGCAACAGACGCGCTTCACCGACGGCAGCCGTCGCATCATCTTTATCACCGAGATAACCGGCGTCGAATCCGGGATTGTGCAGTTGCAGGATATCTTCAAGTATCAGCAGGAAGGGTTCGACGAGAAGGGTCGCGTCACCGGCCACTTTATGGCTACCGGCGCGGTGCCGGAGTTTTATGAAGACCTGCGGCAACGCGGGCTGAACGTGGACATGTCGATCTTCAAGCAATGATGCTGGCTCAAAATTGCTGCGCTTGGCGGTACGGCGTTGAAAACGGACTCGAAATGCTCATTGACTGGCGTGTCAACTGCGCTTTCTCGCCCGTTTTCGCCTTGTTCCGCCTTCGCTCGCTGCGTTTGAGTTTAATTCAATGATGGAACTACTGCTGGGTGCCGGGGCCAAGGTACTGTTCGTCCTGGCAGTGGGCTGTATCTTTGCCTCCGCGACACTGCTCTGGATGGTGGTCCTGGAAAAAGGCCAGGACTTTCTCGACGGTTATCGCGAAACCTTTACCAGCACCGCCAGCAGCAACATGTCCGACATGTTCCTGTTCCTGGATCCCCAGAAGCTGTTCAAGTACAACCTGATTGCCATCGTGGTGCTGCCCCTGATCAGCTGGATTCTGTTTCGCGACATCGGGGCGACACTGGCGGTACTGGGTATCGTCATCATCCTGCCCGCCTCGGTGTACCGCTCCATGCGTGCGCGGCGCATGAAGAAGTTCGAGGCGCAGTTGCCGGATGCATTGCTCATGGTCTCCGGCGCCATGCGCGCCGGCGCCAGCCTCAGCATCGCCCTGGAAGGACTGGTCAAGGAGCAGCCGCCGCCGATCTCCCAGGAATTCGAGTTGTACCTGAAGGAGCAACGATTGGGCGTTGAATTCGAGCAATCCCTGCGATCCATGGAGGCGCGCAATCCGATGCCGGATTTCCGCATGCTGGTGACGGCACTGCGCATCAATCGCGAGGTGGGCGGTAATCTGGCCGAAACCATGGAAACCCTGGGTGACACCCTGCGCCGCAAGTCCATGATGGAGGGGAAGATCGAGAGTCTCACCGCGCAGGGCAAGCTCCAGGGTATTGTCATGACCGGCCTGCCGATATTGCTGGGTTGCCTGCTCAATTTCATGGAACCGGAGGCCATGAGCAAGCTCTGGACCACCCCCATCGGCTGGGCGCTGCTGGTGGTCATCGTGATCATGGAAAGCATGGGATATTTCCTGATCAAGAAAATAACCACCATCGACGTGTAGGCGCATGATCGAATTCCTCGCCACGCTTTCGTTTCCTCTCGCTGCCATCTGCACGGGCATCGCCGCGCTGCTCACCATCCTGTTCCTGCAGCGCATGTACCTGATGGTGGGTGAAGAGGATCGTGCCTACATGGACCCGCTGTCCTGGAAGTTGCGCCTGGTCTGGCCCGCCATCCAGATCATCGCGAATTTCTTTTGCGTATTTCTGCCCTATGAACTCATGGAGTACACCGATCAACGGCTGCAACGCACCGGGGTCAGCTACCTGTTGTCTGCGGAACAGTTCATTGCGCTGCGCATCCTGGTTGCCATTACCGCGCCCATCGTGGTCTGGTTTGCCATGCTGGGGATGGATGTCTGGGAACCCATCTGGCTGGTGGTGGCGCCGCTGGTCGGCTTCCTGCTCCCGGATGTATGGCTCAATGACACGCGCAAGCGGCGCGAAAGCAATGTCATCCGCACGCTGCCCGTGTACCTGGATTTCATCACCATGTGCGTGGAGGCCGGCCTCAATTTCCAGGGCGCCCTGACCCAGGCCATGGAAAAGGCGCCGCCCGGCGCGTTGCGCAATGAATTTGCCATCGTGCTGCGCGACATGCGTTCCGGACTGGCGCGTGCAGACGCCTTGCGGCGCATGGCGGAACGGCTGGATATCAATGAGATAACCAGCTTTGTCAGCGCCATCATCCAGGCCGAAAAAATGGGTGCCAGCCTGGCCAATGTGTTGCGCGTGCAGGCCGATCAGCGCCGCAGCGAACGTTTCCAGCGCGCGGAAAAGATGGCCATGGAGGCGCCGGTCAAACTGGTGGCGCCGCTCATCATCTTCATCTTCCCGGTTACCTTCATGATCCTGGGTTTCCCCATCGTCATGAAATTCCTCGGTGAAGGTCTGTTGTGATGTCAGGCGCAATACAACGCGTGGAGGATGGCCGCTGCGTGGTGCCCAATGCCTACCGCACGGAAAACATGCTGGAGCGGATGCGTGGCCTGCTGTCGCGGCCGGTGCTGCAATCCGGGCAGGGTTTGTTGATAGAACCGTGTTCGGCCGTGCATGCGCTGGGCATGACCTACCCGCTGGACCTGGTATTTCTCAACGCCGCGGGGCGGATCCTGAAGCTGGTGCGTGCGTTGCTGCCCTGGCGCATGGCCGCATGCGGCGGCGCGCGCATGGTGCTGGAACTGCCAGTGGGCAGCATCACCTCCCTCGAATTGGCGGAAGGGCAGACCCTCAATTGGGTCGGACCCTGACTCCATGCGCTGTGCATCGGTAATGATGGTCCTCCTGCTGGCGGGATGCGCCGGCGGCATGGGGACACGGGGCAAGCCCGCGGAAGAGGCGGACCTGTTCCAGGTGCGCGATGCCGCGGAAGCAAGCTATGCAGCGAAGGATTACGCGCAGGCCGAGAAGCATTACACGTTGCTGGCGCAAAAGGTGCCGGTCGAGCCCGAGAACTGGTTCCGGCTGGGCAATATCTATGCGCGCAGCAATCGCCCGGATTTGGCCATAGCTGCCTACCGCGAGGCCCTGGTACGCGCCCCGGATCACGCCAAGGCCTGGTACAACTTGTCCATTCTTTACCTCAACACCGCGGCCAGCAGCCTGATCGAACTGCAAAAGATCGCGCCGCCGGGGGATCCCATGGTCGATCGCAGCAGTGAGGTCCTGAAAGAATTAATGCAGGTTCTCAAAGGCGAGGCTGAAAAAGGAACGGTGGAGGCCGGTGTCCCCGAACAGTGAACCCGGCCTGGACCTGCGCGCCGATCCACGCGCAACCGGCTGCCGCGGTGCGGCGCCAGGGCAGGCCATGGTTGAATTTCTCATCGTGCTGCCGCTGTTGCTGATGTTGCTGTTCGGCACGCTGCAGATCGCATTCATCATGCATGCCAAGGTGACACTGAACTATGCCGCCTTCGAGGCGGCGCGGGCCGGGAGCCTCAACGGGGCCAGGATGTTTTTCATGGAGTCGGCGGTGGCCCGCACCCTGGCGTCGTTGTACACCCATGCCGACAACGTGACGAAATTCAAGGATGGGCGTGACCGGGTGCGGAAGCAGATCGAGGACGGTTACGTGCGCATCGAGGTGGTGAATCCGGGTCCGGGTGCGTTCCGGGATTTCGGCGTAATGGACGGTAGTGCCGTCGTGATCCCCAATGACAATCTCATCTATCGCGGCATCAAGCTCGGCAGCGAATCCAGCCAGACCATCCAGGATGCCAACGTGATCAAGGTGCAGGTATATTACTGTTATGAACTCATCGTGCCATTCGTAAACAAGGTCATGTGGGCGATGATGCGCTACTCCCCCACCGATTCCATGCCCTCGGATTTGCCGTTGGTGGATCCGAAGCACCGCTTTGGCCAGCCTGAATCAGGGACTTTCGCCGAGGACTGCGTCAAGGACAAGTACGCGGACGACGGCTATCTGGGCATTCCCATCCGGGCCCAGGCCATCATGCGCATGCAATCGGCGGCAGTGAGCCCGGGTCCATGAGGAATCCGCCGCGCAGTTGGAACCGACCTCAAAAATGGTGCTCGCGCTAATTTTGAGATTGGTTCTGGTTACAGCATGCGACGCAGGGTGTCGTCCCGGTTGACGAAGTGGTGCTTCAGGGCGGCGCCCCCATGGCCGATGACCAGCAGGGCGGTGCCGTAGGCGGCATAGAAATGTACGGCAATGGCGACGTCCCGCAGCGTGGTGCCACCGTGCAACAGCGCGGGTATGCGCGCCAGGCCGAAGATCTCGACACCCTGTCCGGCGGACGTGGAGATCAGGTATCCGCTGAACGGTATGACCAGCATCATCCCCATCAGCGCAATGTGCATGATCCGGGCCCCCAGTCGTTCCCAGCGTTGCAATCCCGGAAGCGTGGCCGGTGGCGGGCTGTACCACTGCCAACCGGCCATCCCCATGGCCAGCCCAAGTGCGATCAGGCCCAGGGATTTATGCCACGTCAGCGCGGCGTTGTACCAGCGGTCGTAATAGGTCAGTCCCACCATGTAGAAACCCAACCCGATGAGAATGATGACCAACAGCGCATTGAGCCAGTGCAGCGACTTGCTGAACAGGCCATAACCGGCAGGAGAGTTTTTCAGGAACACGCCCGTTCCTGCCCGGTTCAGCCGTGCCGCTTTTCGAAGTCGCGCATGAACGCACACAAGGCATCGACTGCCGCCTCCGGCACTGCGTTATAGATGCTGGCGCGCATGCCGCCGACGCTGCGGAAGCCGTTGAGATTCACCATATTGTTTTCCGCGGCCTGTTTCAGGAATACCGGATCAAGCCGTGGGTCGGCGAGCCGGAAGGGTATGTTCATCCAGGATCGGCACTCCGCCGCCACCGCGTTGCTGTAAAAGTCGCTGGCGTCGATGACTTGATAGAGTTTTGCCGCCTTCCTGGCGTTGATCGGTCCCATGGCCTCCGGTCCGCCCTGTTGCCGGAGCCAGTCAAAGACCAGGTCGATCAGGTACCAGCCGAAGGTCGGGGGCGTGTTGTACAGGGACGCGTCCTTGACCTGTACTGCGTAGTCGAACGGACGCGGCGTCTGCGGCAACGGGCGCCCGATCAGGTCTTCGCGCACGATGACCACCGCAATGCCTGATGGGCCGATGTTTTTCTGCGCGCCGGCGTAAATCAGCCCAAACTTTGAAACGTCGATGGGCCGGGACAAGATGGTGGAGGACATGTCCGCCACCAGCGGCACGTCCCCGGTCTCCGGTATCCAGTGAAATTCCACGCCATTGACGGTTTCGTTGGGCGTGTAATGCACGTAAGCGGCATTTGGATTCAGTTTCCACTGCTCCCGGTCCGGAATCCGGGTGAAACCATCCGCGGCGCCGGTCGCTGTAACATTGACGTCACAATAGTTTCTGGCCTCCTCGATGGCCTTTTCGGACCAGATCCCGGTGCTGATGTAATCGGCCGTGCGCTTGCCACCCAGGATGTTCATGGGTATGAACGCGAACTGGGCGCTGGCGCCGCCCTGCAGCAGAAGGATTTTGTAGTTTTCAGGGATATGCATCAGATCCCGCAGGCCCTGTTCGGCGTGCCGGGCAATCTGCACGAATTCGTCGCTGCGATGGCTCATTTCCAGTACGGATGATCCACGCTTGCCCCAGCTGAGAAACTCCTCCTGGGCGCGGAGCAGTACCGGTTCGGGCATGGCCGCGGGACCGGCGCAGAAATTGAATACTCTGGACATGACGCTGACCTCCGGCTGGCACAAAGTGGCGGAACGGAACAGGCGGAGTATATAGCGTGCATGTTGCTCAAACAGCATTTGAAAATCCGCCGCTACGCGCCCACAATTGCCCATTGAGATGGGCGGGTTTTCCGGTCAAATGATAGCCGGCAACTGCTTGTCGGGTCGGTTGACGCCCTGCCGCAGAACATTCAAGGAAAATCGCTCCAGTGGAGAACGACGGCCAGCTTTCGTCCCGCATCGTGCTGTTCGGCGGCAACGGTGACCTGTCGCGGCGCATGTTGTTTCCGTCCCTCTACCTGCTGGACCGGGACGGACTTTTGCCGGAGGGGTTTTTGATCGTTGCCGTAGACCGCTCCATCGCGGAGACGGAAGCCCTGCGCGAGGATCTGCAAAAGATCATTGCCTCGAGTCCCCAGGTTCAGAATCTCGACGCGCAGGTCTGGCAGCGCTTCGCAGCCCGCGTGACTGCGATGCAACTGGACGCGGAGCAACCCGATGATTACGCCCGGCTGGCGCAGAATCTGGCGGGCGGCGGCCTGGATGCAACGATGTATTACCTGGCCGTGACGCCAAAACTCTACGGCACGATCTGCCGCAACCTGAAGTCCGCCGGCCTGTTGGGCCAGCATTGCCGGGTGATCCTGGAGAAACCCCTCGGTTACGACCTGCAGACGTCGAAACAGATCAACGGCTCGATCGCGGAGGCCCTGGAGGAGGATTCAATCTTCCGGGTCGACCACTACCTGGGCAAGGAAACCGTCCAGAACCTGTTGTGCCTGCGGTTCGCAAACTCGCTGCTGGAGCCGCTCTGGAATCACAGGGGCATCGACAATATCCAGATCACCATTGCCGAGACCGTCGGCGCGGAAGGACGCTGGTCCTACTATAACGAGAGCGGCGCGCTCAGGGACATGGTGCAGAACCACATGTTGCAGTTGCTCTGCCTCGTCGCCATGGAGCCGCCGATCGAACTCGAGTCGCATGCGGTGCGGGACGAAAAGGTCAAGGTTCTGCGTTCACTCCGGCCGATCGATGCGTTTCAGGTCAGGCACAACACCGTTCGCGGCCAGTACAGTGCCGGCGCGGTCGGCGGCAAATCGGTGCCGGGATACACGGAAGAGGAAGGCGGCCGCGCAAGCAACTGTGAAACCTTCGTGGCGCTGCGCGCCGAGATCGACAACTGGCGCTGGGCGGGCGTGCCGTTCTACCTGCGCACCGGCAAGCGCATGCCGAAGCGTTACACGGAGATCTTCATACAGTTCAAGGCCATTCCGCACTCGATCTTTCCCATGCCGCCTGGATCGGAACTCACCGCCAACAAGTTGATGATCCGGTTGCAGCCGGAGGAGGAAGTCACGCTCTGGATCATGAACAAGGTTCCCGGGCTGACCTCCGAGGGCACGCGATTACAGTCGTTGCCGCTCAACCTGAGCCGGACCACCGCGTTCGAGAATTACCGGCGCGGGATCGCCTACGAGCGGCTCATCCTGGACGCCATGCACGGCAACCGGACATTGTTCGTGCGCCGTGATGAGGTGGAAGCGGCGTGGACCTGGGTTGACGGCATCGTCGCCGGCTGGAAGGAAGTCGGGATGACGCCGCAGTCCTACGGCGCGGGAACCTGGGGGCCGTCCTCTTCTTTCGCGCTGACCGAACGCCACGGGCATACGTGGCACGAGGCATGAGATGACCGGAACAAATTGATGCCGCATCAATGGCAGGAATTTTCCGATCGGCAGGCCTTGTGCTCAGAGCTTGCCGCAACCATGGGCGCCGGACTGGCCCAGGCGCTCGCCCAGGCACCGTCCGCCGGTCTGATAGCGGCCGGCGGCACGACCGCGCCACCCGTACTGGAACGATTGGCTGCCATGGACCTCGACTGGGCACGGGTCTGGGTGACGGTCTCGGATGAGCGCTGGGTGAATGCGGAGCACGAGGCCAGCAACGAACGCATGGTGCGGGACAAACTGCTGCGTGGTCCGGCGGCGCGCGCCAACTTCATACCCATTTATTCGGACCACGCATCGCCGGAAGCGGCCGAGACCCACTGTCATGAGAGACTGACCGCGATGCCGTGGCGCAATTCGCTGTGCATGCTGGGCATGGGGACGGATGGACACGCGGCGTCCCTGTTCCCCGGCACGGCGGCGCTCACCGATGCATTGAATGTCAACTTTGGCCGGCTCTGCAAGGCGGTGTACCCGGAGGCCTCGCCGATCGCAGGTCCTTATCCGCGCATGAGCCTGACGTTGATGGCGCTGATCCAGACCAGGCACATTTATCTCGTCATCACCGGTGCGGAGAAGCGCGCGGCATTCGACCGCGCGTTGCTTGGAAAAGAGGAACGGGAAATGCCGGTGCGGGCGATATTGCGGCAGTCAAAGACTCCCGTCAGTGTTTACTGGGCACCCTGATGGCATGCCGATTGATGGGACAAAGGTGAATCAAAATGCATCCGGTAGTTGAACAGGCCACCAGTGAGATTGTGACGCGCAGCCGGCGGACCCGGGATGCTTATCTGGAACGCATGCGTGCCGCCCGGGAAACCGTCGCCGCACGAACCAAGATGTCATGCGGCAACCTGGCGCATGGCTTTGCATCCGCTGAACAGGACGACAAGGCCAAGCTCCGGCGCGGCGCGGCGCCCAACATCGGCATTGTGACCGCCTACAATGACATGCTATCGGCGCATCAGCCGCTGGGGACTTACCCGACGCTGATTAAGCTCGCCGCGCGGGAAGTCGGTGCCACGGCGCAAGTGGCCGGCGGCGTGCCGGCCATGTGCGACGGGGTCACGCAGGGCCAGCCGGGCATGGAACTGTCCCTGTTCAGCCGCGACGTCATCGCGATGGCTACCGCTGTAGCGTTGAGCCACAACATGTTCGATGCCGCCCTCTGTCTTGGCGTCTGCGACAAGATCGTTCCCGGCCTGTTGATCGGCGCGCTGCCGTTCGGACATCTGCCGGTCATCTTTGTGCCGGGTGGGCCCATGCCGAGCGGACTGTCCAACCCCGAAAAGGCCCAGGTGCGGAAACAGTATGCGGAAGGGAACGCCGGAAAGGATGAACTTCTGGAGGCCGAGGCCCGGTCCTATCATACGGTCGGCACCTGCACCTTTTACGGGACGGCAAACAGTAACCAGATGATGATGGAAGTGATGGGTCTGATGCTGCCCGGTGCGGCCTTTGTCAACCCGAATACGCCGCTGCGTACCGCACTGACTCGCGCCGCGGCGCAGCGTGTGGCGCAACTGACCGCGCTCGGTGATGCCTACACGCCCCTGGCCAGAGTCGTGGACGAAAAGGCGATCGTCAATGCGATGGTAGGGCTTCTGGCCACGGGTGGATCCACCAACCACACCCTGCACCTGGTGGCCATGGCCCGGGCCGCGGGCATACAAATCAACTGGGACGATTTTGACCGGCTCTCCCCGGTGGTGCCGCTGCTGACCCGCATTTATCCCAACGGCCACCTGGATGTGAATCACTTTCACGCCGCGGGGGGCATGGCGTTTCTGATCCGCGAACTGCTGGATGCCGGTCTGCTGCACGAGGATATCACCACGGTGGCGGGTAACGGGCTGACGCCGTATCGGGAGGAGCCGCTGCTTGAAAACGGCAACCTCGCCTGGCGGCCAGTAGTGACTGAATCCCGGAATTCCGAGGTCCTGCGGCCAATGCGCGATCCTTTTGCCCCGGAAGGCGGGTTGAAGGTCCTGAGAGGCAATCTCGGTCGCAGCGTAATAAAGGTATCGGCCGTGGCGCGGGAGCATCGGATCATCGAGGCACCCTGCCTTATCTTTCACGATCAGCACGAGCTCGAAGCCGCGTTCAAGCGCGGTGAACTGGATCGGGACTTCATCGCCGTGATCCGGTTTCAGGGACCGCGGGCCAACGGCATGCCGGAATTACATAAGCTGACGACGCCGTTAAGCGTTTTGCAGGGTCGGGGCCATCGCGTGGCGATGGTGACGGACGGCCGCATGTCCGGGGCTTCCGGCCGCGTGCCGGCGGCAATTCATCTGACGCCGGAGGCGGCCACGCAGGGACCCATCGCCCGGCTGCGCGACGGCGATGTGATCCGCGTGGATGCCGAGCGGGGAATACTGGAAGCAAAGGTCCCGGACCTGGAGTTCAACGCGAGGCAGCCGGTCGAAGTTGAACTATCTCCGAACCACTTCGGCATGGGCCGGGAGCTGTTCCAGGGTTTCCGCGAGGGTGTCGGTTCGGCGGAGCAAGGGGCATCGGTATTGCGCTGGCCGGATGAACACCTGGTCGGCGCTGGTGTGTTGCCTTGCAAAGACCTCGCATAATTCTCTGTAGGGCCGGCCGCTGGCATCGCGGCGCGATAAATCCCGCCCTACAAAAAACTTCGCCCTTGGAATTAATTAAGATTCTTGCGGGCAGGACACCAGGTAACGCAGAGGAGTAAGGCATGAGCACAGATTGGACAGCCATGAAACGCGCCCTGGTCCGGTGTCCGATCATACCGGTGCTGACCGTGAAGGATGTCGCGCAGGCAGCGCCCCTGGCGCAGGCCCTGGTCAGTGCGGAGATGACGGTGCTGGAAGTCACACTGCGAACCGACTGCGCCGTTGACGCAATCCGGATCATGGCAGCGGCCAAACCCGATGCGTGGGTGGGGGGTGGCACGGCGCTTGCGGCTGCCGATATCGAGCGGATCATCGGCGCCGGCGGCCGTTTCGTCGTCACGCCGGGCGCGCCGGCGCGGCTGTTGGCGGCCGCTGTTGCGGCTGCAGTCCCCGTCATTCCAGGGATCGCCACGGTGACCGAGGCATTGACGGCGAGGGACGCGGGCTTTCGCTTCATGAAATTCTTTCCGGCCGGCCCGGCCGGCGGCGCAGCGGCGCTCAAGGCCTTTGCCGGACCGCTTCCGGATCTGGTTTTCTGTCCCACCGGCGGCGTCAGCCTGGACAACCTGGCTGATTATCTTTCCCTGCCGAATGTCGTCGCCGTCGGCGGCAGCTGGATGGTGCCGGAGAATCTGATCACTCAGGGACGCTTCGACGAAATCGCGGTCCTTGCCCGCCGCGCCGTGGATCGAGCCCGCCAACTGCGCCCATGACCATTCACGCGCTGGCTGGCCGGCCCGCGCCAGCGGAACTCCTTATTGATGTCGGCCGGCTGGAGCGCGCCTATTACGAGAACCGGCTGGATCCGGATCATCCCAATCATTTGGTCAGCTTTGGCACCAGCGGCCACCGGGGCTCGCCATTCACCACCAGCTTTAACGAAGCGCATGTGCTCGCCATCACGCAGGCGATCTGCGATTACCGCACCCGCCATGGCATCGACGGGCCATTGTTTCTGGGCAAGGACACGCATGCAGTGTCCGGCCCTGCCGAACGCACGGCGCTGGAAGTGCTGGCCGCCAACGCCATGGAAACCTTCATCCAGTGTGACGACGGGGTCACACCGACGCCGGTGATTTCCCACGCCATTCTCGCGCACAATCGCGGCCGCACCGGGCACAGCGCGGATGGCATCGTGATCACGCCGTCGCATAATCCGCCGGCCGACGGCGGCTTCAAGTACAACCCGCCCCACGGCGGTCCGGCGCATGCCGAGGTGACCGGATGGATCCAGGAGCGGGCCAACACCCTGCTGCGCGCAGGCAACCGGGACGTCAGGCGAATCCCGTTCGAGAAGGCGCGCAGGGCCGTAACCATCAGGCAGACGGATTTCGTGCCCTCCTATGTCAAAGACCTGGCGACGGCGGTGGATTTGGAATGCATTCGCGCGGCGGGGGTACGGATCGGGATCGACCCCATGGGTGGTGCGGCAGCCGGCTACTGGCCGGACCTGCAGGAGCAGCATGGCCTGGACATCACGGTGGTAAACGCGAAGCTTGATCCGACCTTCCGTTTCATGACGCTGGATCACGACGGTCAGATCCGCATGGACTGCTCCAGTTCCCACGCCATGGCAGGCCTGGTCGGACTCAAGGACCGCTTCGATATCGCCTTCGGCAATGATCCCGACGCGGATCGGCACGGCATCGTTTGCCGGGGCACGGGGCTCATGAATCCGAACCACTACCTGGCGGCCGCGATCCACTATCTGCTCACTCATCGCCCGGCGTGGCCGGCAAGCGCCGGCGTCGGAAAGACGCTCGTCAGCAGCGGCCTCATCGACCGTGTCGTGCACGCTTGCGGGCACCCCCTGGTCGAGGTCCCGGTCGGATTCAAGTGGTTCGCCCCGGGGTTGCTCGACGCGTCGTTGTGTTTCGGCGGCGAAGAAAGCGCCGGCGCAAGTTTCCTGCGCCGGGACGGAACGGTATGGACCACGGACAAGGACGGCCTGCTGCTGGGCCTGCTGGCGGCGGAGATGACCGCGCGTTTGGGTAAGGATCCCGCCGCGTGCTATTCCGAACTCGCATCCCGGTATGGGACACCCTACTATGTGCGCATTGATGCCCCGGCCAATCCGGAACAGAAGCAGCGCCTGTCGAAACTTGCGCCCGACGCCGTGACGGCGACAAAATTGGCCGGCGAACCGATACTTGCCAGGCACACGCGCGCGCCGGGGAACGATGCGCCGATCGGCGGTTTGAAGGTGGCGACAAAAAACGGCTGGTTCGCCGCCAGACCTTCCGGCA
>MGYT01000183.1:31994-37242 GCA_001801865.1 Gammaproteobacteria bacterium RIFCSPLOWO2_02_FULL_61_13 | reverse complement strand
CAGATGCATCTGGATGCAATTGTCGATGAGGCGCAGGGGATCGTCAGCCGGACGTTGATTGCGAGACCGTAGGCCGGTCTGGATCGCAGGGCTGACGCAGTTGTCACGGGTAGCCAATTGTTGCGGAGATAACCATGAAAAAGGGCGCGGGAAAGATCGCAGCGCCGGTCGATGAGTCGATCAGGACCGGCTACAGCGTCGAGGCGATAAAGCGCGATCTCATCGATAATCTGTTCTACATCCAGGCGCGTTTCCCCGAGGTTGCCAGCGACAACGATTATTACCAGGCACTAGCCTACACGGTGCGCGACCGGCTGCTCAAACATTGGGTGCGCAGCGCGCAGACATTCAAAAAGAGGGCCGCGCGCACCGTCTGCTACATATCGGCGGAGTTCCTGCTCGGACCGCATCTCGGCGCCAACCTGCTCAATCTTGGCATCGCCGGGCAGGTGCGGCAGGCTTTGCAGGAGCTTGGCCTCGACCTCGACCGTTTGATCGAGTTTGAGGAGGAGCCCGGCCTCGGCAACGGCGGTCTCGGCCGCCTGGCGGCCTGCTACATGGAGTCGCTGGCGACGCTGCAGGTCCCCGCCATCGGTTACGGTATCCGCTACGAATTCGGGATATTCGATCAGGAAATCCGCGAAGGCTGGCAGGTCGAGCGCACGGACAAGTGGTTGCGCTTCGGCAATCCGTGGGAGATCCCGCGGCCCACGATCGCGTTCAATGTGAAGCTTGGCGGCCACACGCAGGCTTATACCGACGAACAGGGACGCTACCGGGTGCAATGGCTCCCCGACCGCGAGGTGCGGGGCGTCGCCTATGACACGCCGGTGCTGGGATTTGGCGTGGACACTGCCAACCTGCTGCGGTTATGGACCGCCGAAGCGGTGGAGTCGTTCGACCTCCAGGCCTTCAACACCGGAAACTACATCGGCGCGGTCAACGAAAAGATCCGCTCGGAGACAATTTCCAAGGTGCTGTACCCGAACGACGAGCAGACGGTGGGAAAATCCCTGCGCCTGGCGCAGCAGTACTTTTTCGTCTCCTGTTCGTTGCGCGACATGGTCCGCATCCACATGCAGGGAGCCGGTGCGGATATCCGCGGCCTGCATGAGAAGTACGCCGTTCAGCTTAACGACACCCATCCGTCAATCGCCGTGGCCGAACTCATGCGCATCCTGGTGGACGATCATCTGCTCAAATGGGATGAGGCCTGGGACATCACGCAGCGCACCTTCGGCTACACCAATCACACCTTGCTGCCGGAGGCCCTCGAGACCTGGCCGCTGCCGCTGTTCCGTTCGCTGCTGCCGCGGCACCTCGAGATCATCTGCGAGATAAACTGGCACTTCCTGGAGCACGTGCGCACCTGCTATCCGGGCGACGATGCCCGTGTCGCGCGGCTGTCGCTGATCGATGAAGCCGGCGAAAAACGCGTGCGCATGGCGAATCTGGCCTGCGTCGGCTCGCATTCCATCAATGGCGTGGCGCGGCTGCACAGCGAGTTGCTCAAGAGCAGCGTACTGCGCGACTTTTACGAACTGTGGCCGGAACGTTTCACCAATATGACCAATGGCGTGACGCCGCGGCGTTTCATGCTGCTCGCCAATCCCGGTCTCAGCGAACTGATAAGTGCGAATATCGGCACGGGCTGGATCAGCCGCGCAGAAGAGTTGTGCGGATTGGAACCGCTGGCCGGGAATGCGGAGTTTCGCCAGCGCTGGCGCGAGGTCAAGTACGCCAACAAGGCACGGCTTGCCGCCTACGTGCGCGCCGAGACCGGGATCGAACTGGATCCGGGCTGGCTGTTCGATATTCAGGCCAAGCGCATCCACGAGTACAAGCGCCAGCACCTGAACGTGCTGAACATGATCACCCATTATCTGCGGCTCAAGCACGATCCGGGCTTTGACGCACCGCCACGGGCGTTCCTGTTCGCGGGCAAGTCCGCGCCCGGGTATTTCATGGCGAAGCGCATCATCAAGCTGATCAACTCTGTTGCGGATGTGGTGAACAGGGACACGGACGTAAACACGCGCATGCGCGTTGCATTCATGCCGAATTTCACCGTCAAGCAAGCCCAGCTCATCTACCCGGCGGCTGACCTTTCCGAACAGATCTCGCTGGCCGGCATGGAGGCCTCGGGCACGGGAAACATGAAATTCGTGTTGAATGGGGCGGTGACTATTGGCACGCTCGACGGCGCCAATGTCGAGATCCGCGAGGCGGTGGGTGCGGAGAATTTCTTCCTGTTCGGGATGGATGTGGATAAAGTCCGGGCCACCCAGACGGCGGGCTATCACCCGCGCGAAATCTACGAGAACAACGCGGCGCTCAAGGCGGTCATCGATTTGATCGCCAGCGGGCATTTCTCTGCCGGCGACAGCGGCCTTTTCCGCCCGCTGGTGGACGCGCTTCTCTATCATGACCATTACATGCTGTTCGCCGATTACGAATCTTATATTGAATGTCAGGATGCGGCGGCCCGCGCCTACGCCGACGCGGAACGCTGGACCCGCATGTCGATCCTGAACGTGGCCCGGGCCGGCAGGTTTTCCTCCGACCGGGCAATACGCGAATATTGTGAAGAAATCTGGAAGGTGCAGCCGGTCCACGTCACGGTTGACTGAGGGACGGATTCCTACAGGGCGCTGAGCCGGAGCGAGTCCAGATCATGTCCACTCCTAATCCCGTTCATACCGTCATGCGCCTGTTGCTGCGCGCCATCGATGCGGCGGACTGGATGGTGGTGGAATCCCTGTTTCATCACCAGGCCGAATACGAGGTCAGCGGGCAACGACCTATTCGTGGTCGCGACGGGATCATGAATTACTACAGGAACGTCCGGTCCATCCGCAAGGGCGAGCACGTGATCGAGTCCATGGCCGCCGAGGGCAGTAACGGTATCTGCTGGGGGCGGTTCAATGCCGCAAGTCAGGATGGAACGGAGATCAGTGTGTTGTTTGCGGATGTGATGCAGTTTGAGCAGAACAAGATCCGTAAACGGCGGGTGTATTACTGTGAGCCGAAGGCCGGAATTATAGAAAGATGAAGGGTGGTGCTGGATTTCTGGCCGTCATGACAGGGGCCTGCATCTTTGCGGCTTCTGTTGCAGGTGCCGGTGAATCGGTGCCGGATCTCCTGCACCGGCAGGATTCAGTGGGGAAGGTGGAGCAGTTGGCGGAGTCCCCGGGGGCACATTGGGTCTGGGTGCTGGATGCGAATCTGAGTTCCATGCCCGATGGGCGCGCCTGGCTGTTCGATGCGGACAGTGGCAGGTCGATGGGGTCCCTGAATACCGGCTATTCGTTCGTCGCCTTCGCATTGCCACGCGCCTATCACGAGATCTATTCGGCGGAGACCTATTACAGCCGGCATACACGCGGGGTGCGCACCGATGTGGTCAGCGTCTATGACCCGAACACGCTGTCACCCCGGGCGGAAATCGCGCTGCCGCCGAAGCGCGCGTCCACCATTCCGCGCCTGAACGATTCCGCGCTGACGGACGATGGCCGCTTCATGGCGGTGTTCAACCTGACCCCCGCCACGTCTCTCAGCATTGTCGACACGCGCACAAGGAAGTTCGTGGGAGAAATCGGCATTCCCGGCTGCAGCCTGGCTTTCCCGGCCGGCGCCCGCACGCTCTTTTCGCTCTGCTTCAACGGTGGGGCGCTGGTGACCGAATTGAACCCGGATGGTTCGCTATCCTCGCAGTCGCGCGTGGAAAAGCTTTTCGACGCGGAAGGCGATTTTATCGCCGACAACGGTGCGCGGTTCGGCAATGCGTGGCTTTTCCCGTCGCTGTACGGGAACCTGTACCCGTTGGAGTTCACGGGGAAGACCATAAAGGCCGGCAAGGTGTGGTCCCTGGTGACGAAAAAGGAGCGCAGGGAGAACTGGCGCATCAGCGGATACCAGGGCAGCGCCGTGCACGTGGCCACCGGCCGACTGTTTGTACTCATGCATCAAGGGGCTCCGGACACCTACAAGGATCCCGGCACCGAGGTGTGGGTGTACGATATCGGCAGCGGAAAACGGTTGTGGCGCATCGCTCTTGAACATGCGACCGTCGCCATCGGCGTGAGTCAGGATGCGGACGCCGTGCTGGTGGGGCTGGACATGCTTTCCTCGCACCTTGATGTGTATACCGCCGTGGACGGGCGCCATCTGCGCAGCATCGGCGAGGTTGGCGTGACGCCGGCGCTGGTGCAATTCCCGTGGCAGCCGCCCGCGGCACCGGGAAAGTGACGGTAACCAGATTCGCGTCATGAAAAATTTCGATCAGTCCTTTGCGCATTTCTCCCGCTTTGTGGCCAGGCGCACATCGCGGCGCAGCCTGCTGACTTTACTTGGCGCGGCGCTGGTGGGCGCGGCCGGCGTCCCGTTGCTGCCGGTGGCGCGGGCTGATGCCAAAGAGCCGGCAACCGGCGCTGTCGACCCGACGCAGGATCCAATGCGATGTGAATACTGGCGCAACTGCGGCATGGATGGCTTTCTGTGCGGTTGCTGTGGCGGCAGTTCCACCAGTTGTCCGCCGGGGACCGAGATGGCGACGACCACCTGGATCGGTACCTGTCGTGATCCGGCCGACGGCAGGGATTACATCATTGCCTACAACGATTGCTGCGGGAAAAGCACGTGCAACCGTTGCATGTGCGGCCGCAACGAGGGTGATCGGCCGATTTACTATCCGGCCAAGAGCAACAACATCAACTGGTGTGCCGGCGCCAGCACCAATGTCTATCACTGCACCACCACGATCCTGCTGGGAATGTCCGAGCCTGTGCCATGAGTGCCCGGCATGAAATCGTGTCGCCTCTGGAAGAATTGGTGCAGCCCGACCGGGTTCACAAACGCGTGTACACCGATCCGGAAATCTTCGAGGTCGAGATGGAGCGGCTCTGGCGGCGCACCTGGTTATACGTGGGTCATGAAAGCCAGGTGCCGAAACCCGGGAATCATTTTGCAACCACGCTGGCACGCGAACCGGTGCTGATGATCCGGCACACGGATGGGCGCGTGCATGTGTTGTACAACCGCTGCGCCCACAAGGGCGCCATGCTCGTGGGTGACGGCTGCGGCAAGGCGGAAAGGCTGCGCTGTGCCTATCACGGCTGGACCTATGCCACGGACGGCACGTTGCAGAGCGCGCCGCTGCCACAGGGTTATGCGGGATCCGGCTTCGGTCCTGGATTTGCGGAGTCCAATCTGCGCGCGCTCGCGCGGGTCGCCAGCTACCGTGGATTTG
>MGYT01000183.1:30691-31971 GCA_001801865.1 Gammaproteobacteria bacterium RIFCSPLOWO2_02_FULL_61_13 | reverse complement strand
CCCGGGCCACTTTCGACAATGCCGTGGAGCGTTCCCCGGAGGGCGAGATAGAGGTCGTCGGCGGCTGCCTGCGGTATATCCATGACGCGAACTGGAAGATCCTGCTGGAAAATGTCAGTGACAATCTGCATTCCATGGTGACCCATCAGTCGGTGTACCAAGCGGCGCGCATGGCCTGGCGCGGCCTCGGCGATGGTCCGGCGCCCATGGCGATCACCATGTTGGAACCCTTCGGTGGCGGCTATGAATTTTTTGACCAGATCGGCCACACCGTCTGCGGCAACGGACACACCTACTCAGGCGGCAATGTCAGCATCCATTCGGCCTACCCGGAAATCCCGGCGTACCTGCGCGCCATGGAGTTGCGCTATGGCGCCGATGAGACCCGCCGCATCCTGGCGGTGCAGCGGCACAACACCATCATCTATCCCAGCATGACGTTCAAGTGTGCGTTACAAAGCATCCGCGTCTACCGCCCGTTGGCGGTGGATCGGACGCTCCAGGAAACATGGACGTTCCGCCTGAAAGGCGCGCCGGAGGAGATGCTGGAGCGCGCCGCGTTTTATAACCACCTGATCTTTTCGCCCGCGTCCATCGCCGGCAATGACGACTGGGAGGCCTATCATCGCATCCAGCAGGGGCTGGTCAGCCAGGGTTCCGACTGGGTCAGCCAGCACCGCTACCTGGCCGGGCCCGGCGCCAACGACGACGGCACCGTGAGCGGACTGGGGACGAGCGACATGGTGTTCCGGCATGAATTTGAAACCTGGCGGAAATTCATGGCGGCGGGGGAATCGCCGACCTGAGTGCATGGTGTCTTCGCAGTGGTAGCACGAACAATACAAACGATACCGCGAACAGCGCGATGCCCAGCCAGAGCACATTGGCAAAGCCTTCATCGTTGATCACGCGCGCGGCGATCCACGGGCCATTGGCGAGCCCGAGCATCTGGCATGCGGTGGCGTTGATGACCGTGCGCCCGCTGCGGTCGAAGGCCGCCATGGCGGCCAGCATGTACGGCTGCGCCACGTTCCAGGCATAGTTGTAAATACAGACCATGCCGCCGAACAAGAGTGCGCCCGTGGGGCCGAAGAGCGCCAGTAGCGGCAGCAGTGTCAGCAGGATCGACGCGCCCAGCGGCAACGTGCGGCCGATGCGACTGCCGAGCTGCGCGGCGCAAAATGCCCCGGCCACGCCCGCAAACTGGGACGCGGTCAGACCGTAGGCGACCTCCTGTTCACTGGCGCCGCCGGCGAGTCCGATGAGGAACAGGTAGGCCC
>MGYT01000183.1:26485-30680 GCA_001801865.1 Gammaproteobacteria bacterium RIFCSPLOWO2_02_FULL_61_13 | reverse complement strand
CCGGGAACAGGGCGAAGAAAATGATCATGCCGGATAGACCAACCAGTTCATAGACGGCGGGCATCGCCAGCAATACCACGGCACCATAGGCCAGCACCCACATGATCAGCCAGCCGAAGTTACGATCCGGGTTGCGCGTCAGGCCCACAACTGCGAAACCCAGGGACACCAGCGCGCCGGCGCCGAAACCCGCACCAAAACGCCAGATGCCGAACCACAGCGGAGCATCGGCAAACAGTGACGCCACGTTACCGGCAATCATGATCAGCAGCGAACCGGCGAACACGTGCCGCCAGCGGAAGCGCGTGGCGAAGAACGTCATGATCACGGTGGTCACGGCGATGCCCCACATCTCGGCGGACGCAATGTCGCCGGCGGTGGACTCGGAGAAGCCGAGGTATTTCACCATCCCCTGCACGAAACCCGGCTGGACGATGAACACCTCCGGGCCGATGACGGCCATGTACATGGCGGCGAACAGCGTGCGCCGGCTGTTGACGTCCACCGGGCCTTTATTGCCGAGGATCAGATGCAACACTGGGCACATCCTGTAGTTTGTTTTGTGCAGCGAAGATTGTAACCGAAGCCGTGCGTCAGTCCCGCGCCGGGTTTCCACACTGTCGCGCAAAGTAATACCATCCGGCGCACAGATGCAGAATAGACTCTCTCCGCAGGTTGTCGGTGCCGCATTGTTTGCCGGCAGCATGGGAATCTACGTTGTGCCGTTCCAGATCGGCGCACTTATGGACAGCCTCGGACTCTCGGCGATGCAAAGCGGACTTCTGGGAACGCTCGAGATCGGAGCCATGTCCATCACCACACTGGTGCTGGCGCCGATGCTGGGGCGCTGGCCGCTGTCCCGGGTGGCGCTGGGGGGCGGCCTGCTCGCGGCGTTTGGAGAACTTCTCACCGCGGTGTCCACCTCGGTCGGGGTGGTGCCAATAACACGCTTGCTCACGGGTATCGGATGTGGCGGCATCTATGGCGCCGTCAACGCGGCAGTCGCACGCACCGACAATCCGGATCGGTTGTATGCGCAGGGACTCGCGTTCATGAATCTGGCCTTCCTTGTGTTGTTTCTGATCCTGCCACGCATGTTGGTTTTGGGTGGACACCCGGCGCTGTTTGGGACATTGGGCATCATTTTCCTGTTGCTTCAACCCGTGCTGCGCCGTGTCTCACTGGCAGCACCATCCGGCGCAGCGTCCCCGGAGATTGAATCTGCGCCACCCATCGCCTGGCAACTGGTGCGGTTGCACTTTCTCGCGACCATATTTGTCAATTTGGGTCTCGGCGCCCTGTGGGGATTCGTCGAGCGCATGGGGCTCGATGTAGGCATGAGCGTGGCCCAGGTGGGTGCGGCATTGTCGGCAACTTCGCTGGCCATGATCGGCGGCTGCCTGTTTGCGGCCTGGCTCGGTACCAGCGCAGGTCGACTGCTGCCGCTGGTTCTGGGCACATTGATCACCGGCGTTGCCGCACTGGCGGTCGCGCTGGCGCCCGTGCCCGCCGCCTACGTCGTGGCACTTATGATCTCGGAGGCGGCGTACCTGTTCCTCAGTGCGTACTTGATTGCCGGAGTGACTTCAGCGCTGGACCCTTCCGGTCGCGTCGCCGCGGCCTGCGGCGGCGTCATGTTCCTGTCTTACTCGATGGGAATCAGCACAGGTGGTTTGATCGCGGACACGTGGTCACTGGCCCTCATCGGCTGGTTTGCGCTGGGAAATTGCCTGCTCGCTGCGCCGCTGTTTGCACTTGTAGTCCATCGACTGGAGGCCGGACCGCACGCAGGTCCGCGAAAAACACGGGGACAGTGTACGTAATTCGGCCGAACAGACGGTTGCAGCGGCCAGCGTGGCCGAATTTCGTACACTGTCCCCGTTTTTTCTCAGGCCAGTTGCCGCAGGTACCAGTCAACGAATGTTGACACGCGCCGCTCATGTTCTGAATACCGCCCTGGCTGGTAGCGGCTGGACAGGATGCCGACCTGGTTGTCCTCGGTGATCTTTTTGTCCTGCTTCAGCGTGACGTCCCAGCACCAGGTCAGGTTGCCGACGTCATAGTCGCGTCCGGCCTCGGTATCGCCTGCCACTATCCAGCGTACTTCCACGTCGGTCAGCAATGGTGCGCGAGGCGTGAACCGGAACAGGATGGCAAAATCATTCTGCGCCAGCAGGTAGCTGACCGCGTTGAATACAAAGGCGGTCTCGCCGCCATCGAATTCCTTGAATTGGCCCATCAGTTTCGAGGCGGGCTCGCCGTCATGGGTTTCAGTCTTGTGTGTGCCGCCGATGGGTAGTCGCACCAGGGTGCGAAGGTGCGGCGAGTCTGCCGCGTCCGAAAACAGGAAGCCCGCAGGATGTCCCAATGTTCTGGCGCGCACCTCCCAGTCGGCAAGTTCGCGTGCGAACCTTTCCTCCGCTTCCGGCGGGCCCGAACCGGGCCCGGCGCCATAGGCCAGCAGCAGTTCCGGCGGATGCACCGAGCAGTATTCCGGGTGCGCGGGCGCACAGTGGTAACACTCGATAAAATTTTCCACGACCAGCTTCCAGTTGGCGGCCGTGGAATAGGAGCGTCGCTCCGCCACGCGGGCGTTGGCGAAGCCGTGAAAACCCAACCAGTCAGCAAAGGGCTGGTAGGCGCTGTCGAAATCCGGCGGTGTGCCCTGGGCAAGGCACAAGAAGATGAATCCCTCCAGCACGCGCACGTGGCAGCGGTGCAGGCCGTTCACGCCCTTGTCGAAATCCGCCGGCATGAGACGCGCGGAGCGCAGGCTGCCGTCCAGGTTGTAGGTCCATGCGTGGTACGGGCACGTGAACGCGCCCTTGTGCCCCTCGGCATCCAGGCACACGCGCGAGCCGCGGTGGCGGCAGACGTTGAAGAAGGCGCCGATCTTTGTCTCATCTTCGCGCACGACGATGATGGATTCATTGCCGATGTCGAACAGGAAGTAGTCGCCACGATTGGGGATACGGGAGATGTGATCCACGACCAGCCATTGCCGGCTTAACACCTGTTCCAGGTCCCGCTCGTACACGGCCAGGTCGCAGTAAAACGATTGTGCCAGGGACTGGCCGGGCTGTTGCGCGGCAATTAATAGTTGCAACGGGTCTTTCAGGATTGCGCTCATGTCGATTTTCCTTTTGGCAATCAGGGAGGATCGGTGGCTATGTGGAGGATCTGTCTGCGCATGGCCACAGAAATGGATTCATCTCCTGACCGGGTATATAAATCCGCGTCGGCCACCATCAGCATCATTCCTTCAATCATCGATGCGATCATCGCGGTTCGCTGTTGCAGGGTGCCGCGCGAAAGGGCGGGATTTATTTCCCTGATGATTCCAGAAATTGTATTGAGGTGCATTGAATACATTTCGTTCAGCAGGCGCGCCTCGCCGTCGAACGAGTCCAGGAGTGCCCAGAGCTGGATAAAGAAGCGCCGGGTCTCGGCGCTGTGAATGTCCTCGATCAGGTAATCCACCATGGCCGCGAACCGCGGCAGGGGGTCCGCTGGCAGCGCCGCGAATTTCTCCGCATATTTGGCCAGATAGCCGGCCTGGACATATTCCATCAACGCCCTGATTAGCGCACTGCGGGAAGGGAAGTAGTACTGCAGGTTGCTGAGGTGCATATCGGCCGCCGCCGCGACATTACGCAGGGAAAATTGCGTGTACCCCTGATCGGCGAGCACGCGATGCGCGGCCTGGAGTACCGCCTCCTTTCGTCCCAGCGCCTTGCGCGACGGCACTTTCGCCGTCGAGTCCCGGGAATTCGCTTTGGCTGCGATTTTCAGCTTCGCGCCCATGAGCTCATTGACATTTGGTCAAGTGACATAATATCCTAATATTAGTTGATAATTCCTTTCCGCAACAGGGGGATTTCGCCATGGCAAGCTACTCTCAAGTCCCGGGGCGCAGCCGGGATGCCGGTCTGCTATTTTTATCGCTGTTGTTGTCAGCCGCGGCTTCGGCTCAGCAGCAGTCGGTCATCGAAGAGGTGGTGGTCACAGCGCAGAAACGCGAGCAGAGTATCCAGGATGTGGGTATCTCGATCACCGCCTTCAGCGGTGACCAAGTGCGGGAGCTGGGTTATACGAGCACCACGGATCTGGCGGCCCAGTCCCCCGGTGTCACGATCAACCAGTTCCATCCGTCCATTACCAACATCACCATCCGCGGTGTGTCGCAGAATGATTT
>MGYT01000183.1:25606-26454 GCA_001801865.1 Gammaproteobacteria bacterium RIFCSPLOWO2_02_FULL_61_13 | reverse complement strand
ATGCCACCGGCGGCCTGCTGCATTTCATCAGCCGCAAGCCCACGGATACCTTCGAAGGCTATGGTGAACTGACGCTTGGGTATTACGACCAGATCAAGTTCGAGGGCGCAGCCGGCGGCCCGCTCACTGACACACTGCGCGGACGCGTGTCCGTGGCGACGAACTACCATGACGGCTACATCGAGAACCGCATCGGCAAGGATCTGCGCGGTGATGAAAGCTATGCCGTGCGCGGTCAGCTGGAGTATGACCTGACCGAGGCCGTTACCGTCCTGGGCAAGGTCACGTACAGCACCACCGACACCGTCGGCAATACATACAGTTGGAAGGCGTTGAAGCCGAATGCGGAGTTGCAGGGCGAGCCCATCGCGCCGGATGAAAATTTCTGGGGTACGTGCCCCGGCTGCGATCTGGCCGGTTTCCGGGAATCCGATGACGATCCGTTCACTGCGTCCGTTGAAGACAAGGGCTTCTTCGATCGCGACATCTTGGGCGGCAACCTGCACATCACCTGGCAGTTATCCGATGCCGTGGCGTTGACCTCGATCACGGACTACCTGACCATCAACAAGGATTACACGGAGGACACGGAAGGCTCGCCGATTCAGCAATTTAACTTCACGACCGGGCAGCAGTCCGACCAGTTCTCGCAGGAGTTGCGCTTCAATGGCGATATGGACGTGTGGCGGTGGGTGGCCGGTTTTTACTACCTGGACATGACGGGCGACTACACCTCCACGGTGACGCTGGGCATTGACAACCTGTTCGGGGCGCCGCCGGGGTTGAAGTTCATTCCCCTCGGTGACTGGGAGTTGAATACAAAGTCGTGGGCGCTGTTCGGCCAGGTC
>MGYT01000183.1:22919-25578 GCA_001801865.1 Gammaproteobacteria bacterium RIFCSPLOWO2_02_FULL_61_13 | reverse complement strand
CATCGCGGAGCAGGGCTGGGAGAACGTTTCCGTGCGCGCGGAACTGGACTGGAAGCCCAACGAAGACCTGCTGCTGTACGGCAGCTTCAACCGCGGTCACAAGGGCGGCAACTGGGCCGCGCCCATCTTCCTGCCGCCGCCGGGGGCGCCGCGAGATGCCTTCGTGCCGTCGCTCGCCCATGACGAGGAAGTGCTGCACAGTTTCGAACTGGGCTTCAAGTCCACGTTCATGGACGGTAGGGCACGACTGAATGGCGACGTGTTCTACTACGATTACAACGATTACCAAGCCTTTGGGCTCGTTGGTGGTCTCGCTCAGGCCATCGGCAACAATGATGCCGAGGCATGGGGCGGCGAACTGGAGTTGTTCCTCAATCCTGCGGACGGCTGGGACCTCGTCTTTGGCGCTGCATTCCTGGACGACGAGGTCAAGGACGTGACGCTGCCGGACGGCAGCGTGGACGACCGCGAATTCCCGCTGGCGCCGGGCGTGGAGTTGAACGGCCTGGTGCGCTATTCCTGGGCGTCATTCTACAACGGCACCATGGCGTTGCAGGCGGACTTCAACTGGCAGGACGACGTGTGTTTCACGGTCATCTGCCATCCCTACGAGGAGGAGGATTCCTACATCGTCGGCAACATGCGCGCGTCCTGGACCTCCGGCGACGACAAGTGGCAGGCGGCTGTGTTCGTGCACAACGTGGCCGACGAGGAATACCGCATCTACGCGCTGGACATCAGCGCTCTCGGCTTCGGCAACGATACCTTCGGCCAGCCGCGTTGGGTCGGCGGATCCATCTCGTTCAAGTGGGAGTAGACACGTAGGCACGCACCCGGCGCACTCGCGCAGGCCTCGGAGATCTCACAGGGGGACGGAACCGGCGTTCCGACCCCTTCATACCCGGAGCAGCCCCATGTCCAAAAAGCACAAGTCGGAAATTCCCTCGCGGTTCATTGACCTCGGCAATTCCCTCACGCGCCGCGATTTTGTCGGCGGTACGCTGCTTGGCGCCGGCGCGGCGCTGCTGTATTCCGGTGCCCCGGGCGCCATGCGCGAGGCAAATGCGCAAACACTGCCATTGCCGTTGACAGGACTCGGGCCGGACTGGACCGGTCCTGGGGGTATCGGCGACTACGCGAAATCCAACGGCAACACCCACGAGGTCGTCAACGCCGGCCACGGATTGCGCACCGGCGTGTACGACAAGCTGATCAAGGATGCCGTGGACACCGGCGAGACCTACGACCTCGTCGTCGTCGGTGCCGGATTCGCCGGAAACTCCGCAGCCTATACCTACATGAAGGAGCGGCCCGATGACCGCATCCTGATACTGGACAACCACCCGATCTTCGGCGGTGAGGCCAAGACCAACGAGTTTGATGTGGATGGTACGCACCTGTGGGCGCCCCAGGGCTCCACCGGCACCGTGTATCCGCCAAAGGATGCCAAACGTATCGGCGCGTATCATCGTTACCAGAAGGAACTCGGTCTGCCGGAATCCTACGAATGGCAGAAACTCAAGGGGACGAAGCAGGATTTGCGTGTCGCGGGCGACGTCTACGGCCCGATGCACATTCAGTGGGAGGCGGCTGACACGGGCTTCTTCTACGAGAACAAGGGTTGGGTAATGAACCCCTGGTCCAATCGCTTTGCCGAGGCGCCGATCCCGGAAAAACTAAAGCAGGACATGTTGTGGATGGAAGTGTTCCGAACACCGCCGGATCGCAAGGATTGGAATGAGTATCTGGATTCCATGACCTACCAGGATTTTTTGACCAACGTGGTGGGGGTATCCAAGGACGTGTGTCCATATATCAGCCCGGTGGCGGCCTCCATGGGTTGCGGCCTCGGCTGCGATGTGATCTCCGCCGCGCAGGCCTACGAGTTCATCCTGCCGGGGGCCATCGCCTACAAGCGCCTGCACCACATGGGAGATCCGACGGACTACATTCATCTTGCGGGTTTGCCGGGGGGCAACGCAGGTGTATTACGGCATTTCGTGAAGAAAATGATCCCGGGCGCGCTGCCCGGCGGCAGTAGTTTGAGTGAAATCATTTATGGCCCGGTGCAATGGGAGTCCCTGGACAAGGCCAACCAACCGGTGCGCGTACGCCTGTCGTCATTGGTCGTGGATGTGCGCCACGACGGCGCGCCGCAGTCGGCAAAGAAGGTATTTGTCACCTACCACAAGGACGGCAAGTTGCACCGCGTTACCGCGCGCCAGGTGGTCATGGCCGGCCATCAGCATCTGAACAAGCGCATCGTCAAGGACCTGCCGCCCCAATACGTGGAGGCCATGGGCCAGTTCCACCATGCGCCGATGCTGACGCTCAACGTTGCATTGCGTAATTGGCGATTCATGGAGAAATTGGGCATCACCGCGGCGCGCTGGTTTGAGGGCTTCGGTTGGTTCATGGCGTTGCGCCGGCAAATGCTCATCGACGGCAAGGAACCCATGCCTCTGAACCCCAACAAGCCCATCGTGCTGAACATGTACATACCGTTTCTGCACCCGGGCATGCCGCTGGCCGAACAATGCGTGGCGGCGCGCATGTCCATGTTCGGAATGTCGTTCAGGGATATTGAACAGGGCATCCTTGCGCAGATGACGAAGATGTTCGCCGCCAGTGGCTTCCAGGCGAAGCGCGATGTGGCGGG
>MGYT01000183.1:17054-22910 GCA_001801865.1 Gammaproteobacteria bacterium RIFCSPLOWO2_02_FULL_61_13 | reverse complement strand
CCGGACCGGGCTTCGTCTACGGCAAGGACGGCAAGCCGGCGCCGAGCAGCGTGATCCGCAATCGCCACGGCCGCATCAGCTTCGGACACTCGGAGCTGGTGGGCGCGCAACTGATGCAGCCGGCGATGGAAGAAGGTGAAAGGGCGGCCAATCAAGTGCTCGAAATAGCGTGACGGTTCTGTGCTGAAGCTAAACTTGTTTTGAAACCGGATTATCCAGGCTGTTTTCGCATAACGCATATTTCATGTTGTTGAAGAACAAGGTTGTTTTCGTGACCGGCGGCGGAACCGGGATTGGTGCCGCAGTGGCGGAAACGGCTGTCAGGGACGGTGCAAACGTCGTAGTCATGGGGCGGCGCGCGGATACCGTGCAGGCCGTGGCCTCGAGGATTGGTCCCGCCACTTTGTCCCACGCAGGCGATGCGGCAAGCACCGCGGATGTTCGCGCCGCGATTCAACAAGCACACGCCGCATTCGGCGGGCTCGATGCCGTGGTCGCCTGTGCCGGTACAGTAGAAGTGGGCGCAGTGGCCGATACGGACGACGATAGCTGGCGGCGCATGATGTATTCCAATCTTGACACCGCGTTCGTCACCGCGCGGGAGGCGCTCCCATCGCTCATCGAGCGGCGCGGCGCCATCGTCATAGTGTCGTCCATCGCCGGGCTTGAGGCGATGCCTTCCTCATGTGGATATATCACGGCCAAGCATGCGGTCATCGGACTGGGGCGCTCGCTGGCGTTCGATTACGGCGCGCATGGCGTACGCACCAACGTCGTATGCCCGGGCTGGATCCGGACGCCGATGGCGGATGCCGAAATGGCCGCAATCATGGCCCGGGACTCGATTTCCCTGGACGACGCCTACGCGCTGGTGACATCGGAGACACCATTAAAGCGGCCGGGCACCGCGGCGGAAGTTGCCGAGCTCTGCTGTTATCTTATATCGGAGCGCGCCAGCCTCATCACCGGCGCCGTTATCACCGTTGACGCGGGTAGCACGGTAGTCAGTGTTCCGACGCTGAAGATGTAATTTGGAATCAACCAGTCGAACATGTGGAGACAAGGGAAATGAAAAACAAAACTCTTTGGGTACTAGGGGTCATCGCAGTAATGATTTTCGCGGTACTGCCGGCCATGGCCGCCGACGCGGAAATGGCGGCGTTCAAGCACGCCATTCGCGCCAAGTACGACCTCAAGGAGAAGGCCTTCGCCGAACACGATCCAGAGACCATCGTCACGAAGTTCTACAGCGAGGACGTCATCTCCATCGGCGAGGGCGAGGCGCTTACCCAGGGGCGCGAACAACTCCGCAATGTGTACGTAGAGGTCACTCAGACTCATCCAAATCTAGTGAAAATCGAGTCCTTCGCCACGAATGTGAAGGGTGATCTGGGTTGGGACTGGGCGGATTTTCATGTGACGCCGGAAGATCAGTCCGTGGCGCCGTTCACGTTCAAGATCCTGTTCCTGTGGGAGCGTCGCAACGGCGAGTGGGTCTGCGTCGGCGACATCTTCGTCGTGGACAAGTCCGCCGCCTCTGCCGAGTCCGCAGCGAAGCAATAGACGTTGCGCGAATTCCCGCTGGCTGGCGCCGTGAAGTGACTGTAGTTCGCTGCCTGATCAGCACGACCATCGCCCTGCTGTCACTGGCCGGATGCGAGCGCGGGGAAGCGCCGGCGGCAGAAAAAAATGCGTCCACGAACGCGGCGCCGCTGCTGGTGAAGCATTCCGTGCGTCCCAATGTGCTGCTGATCGTGCTGGACGACATCGCCTTCACCGATCTCGGCTCCTTTGGAAGTGAGATTCCAACACCGAATATGGACGCGCTGGCACGTGGCGGCGTGATCTACACCGGTTTCCACGTGTCGCCCACTTGCTCGCCGACCCGGGCCATGCTGCTTTCCGGCAACGATAGCCACCTGGTTGGGCTCGGCAATATGGCGGAGGAGCTGGCACCAAACCAACAAGGCAAATCGGGGTATGAGGGTTATCTCAACCTCCGGGTCGCCGCGCTGCCGGAAGTGCTGCGCGATGCCGGCTACCATACATACATGACCGGCAAGTGGCATCTCGGCTTGACGAGGGAGACCAGTCCAGCCGCGCGCGGCTTCGAAAAATCGTTCGCGATGTTGCAGGGCGGGGCGGGCGCGTTTAGCAACATGCTGCCCATCGTGGGCCCTGGCAAGGCCAAGTACCGTGAGGACGGCAAATTGCTGGAGTCGTTGCCGGCGGATTTCTATTCGACGCGTTTCTACACTGAGAAGATGATCGAGTATATGCAGGCGAACCTGGCTGACGACCGCCCCTTCTTCGCCTATGTGGCGTACACCTCCCCGCACTGGCCACTGCAGGCGCCCGAGGAGTCCATCGCCCGACATCGCGGCAAGTACGCCGAAGGTTACGATGTGCTCGTGGAGCGACGCCTGCAGCGTCTCAAGGAACTGGGTTTCTTTGCGCCCGGAGTGTCCGCATATCCGCGCTTGCCGGGTGAAAAGGCGTGGGATGAACTCTCGGAACAGGAAAAACGCGTGGAACAACGGCGCATGGAGATCTACGCTGCCATGGTGGAAGACCTGGATATTTATATTGGGCGTCTTGTGATATGGCTCAAGGAGACGGGCCAATACGACAACACGTTCATCTTCCTGATGGCGGACAATGGCCCCGAAGGTCATCACCTGCACCGCGGCTGGGAGCCGCTGGCGAAGTGGATGGCTGAATGCTGCGACAACAGCCTTGCCAACATGGGCCACGCCGATTCCTACATTTGGTACGGTCCCAACTGGGGCGCAGCCGGCAGCACGCCGCGGCGCATGTACAAGGGCTTCACGTCCCAGGGCGGCGTCAATGCGCCGGCATTTGCCCATTTTCCAAAACGATTCTCCGGCGGCCGTGTCACCCAAGCCATCACCCATGTCATGGACGTGATGCCGACAATACTCGCAGTAACGGGCGTGGCTAATCCGGATACGCGCTTCCGTGATCGCGACGTATTGCCCATGGCAGGGGAATCCATGCTGACGATGTTGGAAGGAACGACCGACGCCGTGCATGGTCCGGAATACGCCATGGGCTGGGAGCTGTTGGCCAAGCGCGGTCTGCGCCAGGGCGACTGGAAGATCATTTACGAACCGTTCCATGAATTGCGTGAGCCTTGGCCGAAAGGCATCAAGACCAACACCTGGCAGCTGTACAACCTTGCCGAAGACCCGGGTGAACGCCACGACCTCGCCGATAATCACCCGGAGAAACTGCGTCAGCTTATCAAGGCCTGGGAGGAATATGCCGCGCAAAATGGCGTGGTAATTCCTGAGGTGTCGTCAGGATACTGAGTCGCTAGGGGCACGGGCCAGCAACGCGACAACTGACCCTGCCGGGCGGCCAGGATGGCCACTTTCCGGGCCGACCACCCGGGGCGGAAGTCCGCCACCAGCGGCCTGGGCGGGTATTTTCAGCGCCATTGCCTGCATAAGAGCCTGACGAGGTTGAATAAAGTCTCCGCGGGAAACATACTTAGTGTACTTCAGCCGGAGAAGCACCTATGCCCAAGCCCATTCTTCGTCCATTGATCGGCACTCTGGTCCTGACCCTGTTTGCTGCCGGAGCATTTCCGCAGGACGTCCTGGAAGAAGTCATTGTCACGGCACAGAAGCGCGAGCAGAGCCTGCAGGACATCGGCATCTCGGTCACCGCCTACACCGGGGAGCAGATGCAGGAAATGGGTATCACCAATTCGGTGGACCTGACGGCCATGACTCCAGGCCTGCAGTACACAGTACCGAATGCCGAAGGCAGCCAGATCAATTTTTTCCTGCGTGGCGTGGGCCTCAATGATTTTGCCGATGCCAACGAAAACCCGGTGGCCACGTACGTGGACGAGGTTTATCGCGGCGCCATGGGTGGGCTGCATTTCCAGCTCTTCGACGTGGAGCGGGCGGAGGTACTGCGCGGACCCCAGGGCAACCTGTATGGACGCAACACCACCGGTGGATTGATCCATTTCATCAGCAAGAGGCCCACGGACATCTTTGAAGGTTACGGCGATGTGACCATCGGCTCCTACGGCACATTGCAATTCGACGGCGCGGTGAGCGGCCCGATCCCCGAGATCGACGGGCTCAAGGCGCGCGTGTCCCTGTCCAAGAATATGCACAATGGCTATGTCAAGAATGAAGGACCGGGACCGGACTACAACTCCACGGATGCCTTCGCCACCCGGGTGCAATTGCAATACGACCCCAGCGAGACTTTCTCCGCGCTGCTCAACTTCCATGGTTCGTGGAACGACGGCAATGTGGGCGCCTGGCAGCATCAGTCCACCAAGCCCGGTCCCGACGGCAACGTGGAATTGCCCGCAGACGAGAATTTTTACGGCACCTGCCCGGGATGCGACGCGTTCGGCTATCGCGACAATGACAACAACCCCTGGCACGGCGAGTTCGACCGGGATGGCAGCGTGGTGGTGGATTCCTGGGGCACGTCCGGACGTCTGGAGTGGAAATTCGAAAACTTCGACATCGTTTCCATCACCGCGTTCGAGAAGGTCAGCCGCCTGCAGGAGGAAGATACCGATGCGACGCCGTTCCCGCTGCTCATTCCGACCTTCGGCGGGGACACCGATCAGATCACACAGGAACTCCGCATCAGCGGCGACACGGATCAGATGCGCTGGCTGGCGGGATTCTATTATTTCAGCAGTGAAGTGGACGCGAACTACCTGCTGGATCTCACCAATCTCGGCTTTGTCTATTTCGACGCCAACTACACCCAGGAGACGGATTCCTGGTCGGTGTTCGGCAACCTGGAATACGACTTCAATCCCATGTGGACGCTGGTAGGCGGTATCCGTTACACGGAAGAAGACAAGGACATGGATTACAACAGCGTGGATCTCACCGGCCTGTATGCCTTCCTGACCGGCATCGGCGTGGTGCCACTGACGCCGTTCCGCCCGAATCCGGACGATGCCTTTGTGTTCAACTCGGATACCGTCGGCAAACTGGCAAGACATGACAAGACTAATGTCTCCGGAAAGATTGAACTGGACTTCAAGCCCAACGATGACCTGCTGGTGTACGCGTCATTCTCCCGCGGAGTGAAATCCGCCGGTTTCAACACCGGCTTCCTGGACGGCACGTTCATCTTCGCCAGCAACACGCCGGAGACGGTCCCGTTTGACGATGAGACGCTGCATGCCTATGAAATGGGCGTGAAGTCCACGCTGTTCAACGGCACCACGCGCCTCAATGCCAGCGGTTTTTACTACGACTACCAGGATTTCCAGACCTTCCGTTTTGAGCTGCTGAACCAGATCATCTTCAACACCGACGCGGAAGTATACGGCGCCGAGTTCGAGCTGATCACCAGCCCGTGGGAAGGATGGGACTTCCTGTTTGGCCTGGCGCTGCTGGATGCCACCGCGGATGATATTCCGGCGCCCGGCACCGGCGAATTGCGTGACCGCACCATGGTGTCCGCGCCGGACGTCACCTTCAATGGCATGGCGCGTTATTCCTGGCCCCTGTGGGGCGGCACCATGGCGGCGGTGGCCACCATGCAGTTCCAGGACGCAACCTACTTCGACATTCAAAACCATCCCATCTCGCGCGAGAACGGGTACATCATCGGTAACGCCCGCCTGCAGTGGACCAGTCCCACCGAGCACTGGCATGCGGCGGTATTTGTCAACAACGTCGCTGATGAGGAATACCTTAGTTACACCTTCGACTTTACCGGTTTTGGTTTCAACCAGCAGGCCTACGGGCGTCCGCGCTGGATTGGCGGCACCGTCGGGTATTCCTGGGAGTAGCAAACAGTCCTGACCGGATTCAAGCTCGTTGAGGCGACTGCCAGGGA
>MGYT01000183.1:2904-17005 GCA_001801865.1 Gammaproteobacteria bacterium RIFCSPLOWO2_02_FULL_61_13 | reverse complement strand
GCCTCCCATCTATTGACGCTGGCGAGGGCATACAGCAAACTGCGCCGCGGCCACAGCGGCTTTTCCTTAACCTCCATCCCCCTTTTTGCCAAGGCGAGTCATGCGCAAGTCAGAGCACTTTTTGCTTTTGAGTTGGCTGTTTACCACCGGCCTGGTCTTTGTCGGCACCTACGTCCTGATCGATCAGGGCTTGATGGGCTATCTCATCGTTACCGACCGCAGTTATGTCTCGGTGGTCGTCATGGCCATGTACCTGTTTGGATTGTGCCACAGCCTTAAACGAACCTGGGCGCTGTCCTGCGAATTGAACTGGACGGCGCAGGTGGAGCTGGTATTGAATGCGGAGGCCGGCGCCCCTATCCGGGTGGTCGATGCAGGTCTGGTTTGCGGCAATCGCATCCTGCCACGCGGCTTTCTCACCGCCCATGTCATAGATCTATTGAATACCCGCCGGGCGCAGCAGGCGGAAACGGACGCCGCCGAAACCGGCGCCGAATTGCTGGAGGCACATTGCGTCCCCTGGCGCAGCGAGAATGAATTCGGCTGGTTCCTGATTGACCTGATGCTGAAGGTCGGCTTCCTGGGCACCCTGGTCGGGTTCATCTGGATGCTGGCCTCGGTCTCCCAGCACCCCCTGGTCGATGCGACGTCCATGCAGGTCATCCTGCGGGAAATGAGCTTCGGCATGAGCACGGCGCTCAACACCACACTATCAAGCCTGTTGGGTGGGATCCTGCTTTCCCTTCCGTATTACATGTTGGGCCGGGGACTGGAGGAACTGTTCGAAACCACGGTGCGCCTGACCCGGGTTGAGATATTGCCGCGCCTGGCGGCTGCGGGTCCGTAGGAACATCCCATGGCCGTGCGCCTGAGCACCCGATCCAAGTTTCAACAGCCGTTCGATCCGATGACGGCGGTCCTGTTCAAGATGATCCAGGCGCTGACATTTTTCTTCGTGCTGGCAGTGCTGTTCATGAACCCGGTGGCGAAGAAGGGCATCATTGAAACCAAGGCCGAGTATCTGATCACGGTGACGTGGCCGGACAACAACCCGGATGACGTGGATGTCTGGGTGGAGGACCCGACCGGAGCGCTGGTCTGGTTTCGCAGCCGTGACGCGGGGCTGGTGCACCTGGATCGGGATGACCGCGGCATGCTCAACGATACGCTGAACATCAACGGCCGGATCCTGCAAAACCCCCTGAACCAGGAAGTGGTCACCATTCGCGGGGTGGTGCCGGGCGAGTTCATCGTCAATGTGCATTACTTCGCCACGGAGACCGGCAAGCCGGTGAAAGTCACGGTGCGCGTGGACAAGGTGAATCCTTCGTTGGAGGTTGCGTACTACGACACCGTGACACTGGAGCAGAAGGGCGAAGAAAAAACCGCCCTGCGCTTCCGCCTCAATGAAGACGGCGGGATTTCAGGGATCAATCACATCCCCAAGACACTGGTGATGGCGACCAAATGAACGCTGGAACGCGAGGTGCTTCCTGATGACGCTGGGCACCGGCGGACTGGTTGTCGCGTATGTGCTGGTGACTGCGCTGCTGCTCGCGTTGCTGTTCAATGCGCGCGGGCCGTGGTGGAGCAAGGCCGCGGTAATCGCCGCGGCCTCGATTTTTTATGTCCTCCCCTATGTGTCATGGCCGGCGTTGCTGGGTTGGCCGACGGTGGCGGAACTGCCGCCGCAATTCAACCTGGTGGGCATGTACGTGCAGCCGCCTGACTCACTCACCGGCTCAGAAGGGGTCATTTATCTCTGGGCAACGGAAGTGACGAAAGCCGGCGCGCATGGCGTGCCGCGCGCGTACAAGTTCGGTTATTCGGTGGCGATGCACGAGAATGTGACGCGGGCCGGAGACAAGTTGAGCAAGAATATCCCGCAGATGGGCAAGGTGGTGAAGGAAAAAAAGGGCAAGGTCGGACGGTTCCAGTTCGCCAGCCGGCTCGGACAAAAGAGCGCGAAGCTGGAGTTTTACGACGCGCCTGCGCCGTCCTTGCCGGACAAGTAGGGCGCGCTTCAGCGCGCCGTCCTGGGCGGGGCTATCCCGCCATTTCGCGGATGACTGGGGGCTGTCCGCGAAAGAATCAGAACGTGTAGGTCAAGCCCAGGCCAATCACAAACTGATTTTCGGATCCCTGGTCCTCGACCAGCGGACTGTCCGCAGCGTCGCCGAGCAGGCGTTGATATTCCACCTGGCCAGCCACGTTCCAATGATCGTTGAACTTGTAACCGCTACTCAGGCTGATGGCCACATCACGAATGCCCCCATCGGCATCGTAGGCCGGCAGGCCGGTGCGGACTGATTGCCAGTCCTCCACGCCAAAAAATGACTGCATGTACTCGCCGCTGCCCCAGGTGCTGCTGACATAAACATTCACGAACGGCATGTTCCAGGGAATCCTGGTGCCGAGGCGGGCGATGGCCAGCAACCCCTGTTTTTCGTCCAGTACGTCCTGGCGAACCTCGGATTTGAAGCGCAGCACCCCGAGGCGGTAATTGAAAAACCCGCCGGCCGCCAGGGTGCGGTCGACGTCACCCATGCCTTCGAGTCCTTCGTTGTCGTCGCTGCGCCCGCCGGTGTAACGCATGAACGGGCCGATGGCCATGACTTCATTCTTGAAAATGTTGACGCCCAGTTGCCGATCATTCAGGAACACCAGGTCGCGCCAGACGATTTTGATCCGGGGCGCGTAACTGCCCTCGTAGTGACTTGACCCCATGTACCCGGGAACCGCCCCGCCCGTTATGCCGATGCGCGCATACCAGTCATCGCGCACATGGCTTTCATCGCCGGGCTCCAGGGATTCGCCGGATTCCTCGGCGTCGATGGTTCGGGACCAGGATTCGAAGTCCTCGGTTTCCTGTGCGCGCACCAGGGTCGCGGGCGTGCCGATCGCGAGCGCCAGGATCAGCCAGATCGGGTGCCGTTGAACGGGAAAAGCCAGAGGGTGAATGGAGCGCATAGAAGAGGATATTGTTCCCGGATGTAAAGAGGAATTCAATAAAATTCTTATTTATCATGCTAATAGACGATCTTATTCACTTAATACATCATTATGTGTTGCGCTCGGATATTCGCTGTTGAGAGAGGTGATGACAGCTAACTGCATGAAAATAAAAGGCATTTTTTAAGCTGCGGAGGCAGACCGGTCGTTTACGATGCGCCGATAGCTGAGACGCGCACCTCCCTGGTCCCGCTGTCGGGCAAAGGACGGTGATGTCTTACGAGGCCGTGGCCGGCTCCACATTGCGTGGCGGCTGGCCCGTCACGCCCATGCCCAACGACATCCTTGCGATTCAATATTTGTATGGCGCGAATATGAGGTATCGCACCGGCGATGACGTTTACACGCTGGTGGCGGATGGCGCCTACCGCACGCTGTGGGACGCGGGCGGCGTAGACACCCTGGATGGCTCGCAGTTGTTGTCCGGCACCACCATCTCACTGGTGCCGGGGGCGTTCACTTTACATGGCCCGCGTTCCGCGACCGCAGTGGCATTCAACGTGGTGATTGAGAACGCCATCGGTACCCGGGGAAATGATGTGCTGCGCGGCAACGGCGCGGCCAATGTGCTTGCCGGCGGGCAGGGCAATGACGAACTCATCGGCGGTGGCAGCAGCGATGAGTTGCGCGGTGGTGATGGGGCGGATCTGCTCAAGGGCAGGGCAGGGGCGGATACCCTGCTCGGCAATCGCGGGAGTGATCGCTTCTATTTCGATGCCCGGGATCTGGCCATTAACGGCGGACCCGGCCTGGATCAACTTGACTTGATCGGCCGGGGTCAGAAATTGGACCTTACATTACTCGATGACGCGCGGCTCATGGGCATGGAAATGATTAACCTGACCGGTACCGGGAACAACACGTTGATACTGGATGTAAACGAGGTATTGGGAATCTCGCCCACCAATAACACACTGCGGATCATGGGTAATGCGGGTGATCGCGTGGACATCGGTGCAGGTTGGCATGAGGCCGCGGATCGATCGATCGGCGGTCAGCTTTACCACCAGTACACGCAAGGCAGCGCAGTATTGCTGATTGATGCGGACATCAGCGTTCTGGCCTAGGAACGCAACCGGTTTTCCACCCCGCCAGCCTGATGCCCCTGCGTTATCTTGCGCGCAGCTCTGCCCGCAATGCTTCCGGCGTCACCGGCCGGCCCAGGTAGTCTTCAATCACCCGCCGGCTTGGGCGCTCCAGGCCGAAACGAAACAATCTTTCCGCCACGCGCGCATACCAGGTTGTGTCCCCCCAGGGTTGCTGCCCGAACAGCTCCCGGGTCCGCGCGCGCAGATCGGCGATGAGGATTGCACCGAGCGCGTAATTGAGCATGCCTCCCGGGCCGGACACGAGCTGCCCGCGCATCGCCCACCAGGACCATTCCGGGTGCGGGCGGATGCGCAGGTACTGTTGCATGATCCCGGTCCACACTGCGTTGGGGTCGCGTTCCGGATCCGCCTGCATGCGCAGTTCGAACAATGCCCAGGCCACGTCCATGACGATCACGGCATACTTGGCGCGCAACGCGTCTGCGGCCGGGACCGAGTCGCCCAGGTAACGTTGTTGCCACGCCGGGTCATACACATCGAGGGCGACGAGGTCAGCCAACGCCTCGGTGAAGATGTCGCTGTCCGGCCAATCGGAGAGGCCCGGCGACGCACGGATCGCGGCGATATGGATGGCATGCCCGGTTTCGTGCAGCAGTTCGGCGAGATTACCGGCGCCGCCGGTTGCATAGGTTGCGGACACCCGGTAATGACCCGGTGCCCAGGTGCCGTCGGGCAGCTGACGCTGGCGCGTGACAAAATCCGTGAACGCCACCGGGTCCTTGCCGGCGCGGGGGGCTATGTCGTACTCGATGCCCAGTTGTGAGGGGTCAGCACCGAGTTCCCGGTACACCCGATCATTCAGCGGCCGCAGCGATTCCAGCGGCAGGTGACCGGCCAGCGCGCGCTCCATGGCGCCGGTGTGAAAGTAGAAATCCCACGGTTCCAGGTCCTGGTCTGCCAGTGCATCCCGCCATGCCTGCAGCACGGCGACCAGCCAGGGTTCAACCTGCGCCGGATCGACGCCCAGTGCCGCGGCGCGGGCAGCCAGAGATCCGTCTCTGGATTGCAATTGCGTGATATGGAGTCGGTTCAGCGCGCGCCACGGGCTGGTCTCATCCCCATCGCCGTCGATGGATCGCCACACCGGCTCCAGGGACTGAAATAGCGCACGCCTTTCCCCGCTGCTTTTAGTGGTTGCCAGCCGTGCCAGCACGGTAAGCCGATCCAGGGTTTCGTCGCGGAACCTGAGCCCGGCAGCGGCGCTGCCAAAACAGGCATAGATGCGGGCGGAGAGTTCCCCGGCGCTGGCGCCCGACGCAGGCACCCGCACCGGGCAGGCCGGGGCTGAAAGCGCGTCGTCTGCATGGAGTAGCGGGAGATGCGCGCCGCCGCCGGCCAGTGCAGCGAGGAGAATGGTGCGCGCGAAACGCCCGGCGGCGGAGGCGCTGCGGCCGCGGTCAGGCCGCGCCATTACCAATGATGGTAATGGGGGCGCCGTCCTGCAGCCGTTCGGCGCCGCGGATGACGATGCGGTCGCCGACCTTGATGTCACCCTTGATGCTGACCTGGTCTCCGGCGCCTTCGCCCACGGTGACACCCACCTTGCGGGCGGTGTTGTCCGGCAACACCTTGTAAACAAAAGCCTCGCCTTCACGCAGCACCACGGAATCCCGCGGCACGGTGACCGACTCGGTGGGTGCGCCATGACTGACGGCCACGCGCACCGGTTCCCCAATAATCCAGTCCGTGCCGCTGAGGGCCAGCCGCAGTTCCAGCATCCTTGACACTTCGTCGCCCACTGGCACAACGCTGTGCACCTTGGTCTGCAGCTGCTGCTTGTCATTGGTAACGGCGACCGTGTCACCCGCCTGCACATGCCGGACCACGTCCAGCGGCGCCTGGACACGAATTTCCAACGCTGCGGTATTCACCAGCCGCACCACCTGTTCCCCGCGATCAATGAATTCCCCCGGCATGCGCACCCGTTCCACGACCACGCCGTCGAAGGGCGCGAGGATCCGCGTGCGTTCGATGGAGTACAAGGTGCGATCACGCGCCACTTCCGCGGCCTTGAGTTCCTGCTCCAGCATGTCGCGCTGCGCGGTGTTCTCATCCAGGTTGGCCATGGCCGCGGTATTGCTTTCCGCCAGCTTGGCCACGCGCTGCACCTGGCGTTTCAGATACTCCAGTTGCGTGGCCAGGCGCGCCACCTGGGCATTGTCGTTGCGCAATTGCAGTTGCAACTCACGGTCATTCAGCCGTGCCAGGGGTTCGCCCTTCTTTACCTGGGTGCCCACTTCCAGCACCGAGACCAGTATGCCGGCCACCTCGGAGGCGATGCGCGAGTCCTCCCGGCTGATCACGGTTCCCGGCACCCAGCGCGCCGGTGTGACCAGTTCCCTGCGGGCCTCGACCACGCCCACCGGCGATGGCGGTTGCTGTCCCTGGGCCAGCACTGGAATGGGTGGCAACAATCCCAGCGCGATTGCGATCACGGTCGCCCTGAAAGCATTCATATTCATGCAAAGTCTCTCCACGCCAGTCAGCCTGTCAGGCAACACTTTCCAGTTTGGGCGCCGGCTTTGCGGCGGGCACGGCGTCCTTTACCAACACCGGCTGGGTTGCGCCCATGCGCAGGAAGCAGGGCAGCAGCAGCACCGTAAAAATCGTGCTTACGCACAGCCCGCCAAGTATGGCGGTGGCAAGGCCGCGATATATCACACTGCCTTCGCCCGGCACCAGCACCATGGGCGCCATGCCCAGTACCGTTGTCAGCGTGCCCATGAAGATGGGCCGCAGGCGAAAACGCAACGCCTGCTCCACCGCCTGGTGCCGGTTGACCCCCTGGCGCTCCGCCGTGCGCGTCTGATCCACCAGCAGGATGGCATTGTTGACCACCAGGCCAAGCAGGATGATGAAACCGATCATCGTCAGCAGGTCCAGCGGCTGGAAGCTGATGAGATTCAGCGCGCGCAGTGCGATGACGCCGCCCACCGTGCCCAGCGGGATGGTCAGCATGACCAGCGCGCTGTCCTTGAGCGAGCGGAACAGGGCGGCCATGAGCATGAACAGGATCATCAGCGCCAGGCCGAAATTCTCTCCCATGGTGCCGATGGCCGCCTTGAGACGATCAGCGCTGCCGCCATAAATGATGTTCCCGTCCGCCGGCATCGCGGCGCGAATGCGCGGCTCCACTTCGCGGATTTTTGCCATGGCCCGCTCCAGTGACATGTTCACGGGCGGCACAACGCGCAACGTCAGCGTCCGGCGCCGGTCCACGCGCCGCACCTGGTTGGGGCCGACCGTCTGCTCCACGGTTGCGAGCTGCCCCAGGGACACAACGCCGCCGTTCGGTGTTGCCAGCGGCAGCGCCGCCAGGTCATCCGGGTTGGACCATTTGTTGGCGCGCAGGATCACGTCCTCGCGTTTCACGCCGTCGAAATACTCGGCCACGAAAATTCCGTCGCCCAGGGCGCGCATCACCGTGCCCAGGTCGCCGCGCGTCCAGCCTTTTTCCATCAGGCTGCGGTCGTCGGGGATGACGCGCAATTCCGGTTGTGCCTCCTGAAACTCCGGCCGCACGCTGGCTTCCGGCAGCGCCTCCTGCAACCAGCCCATGGTCAGCGTGGCCACGGCGGACAGGGCCTTTTGATCCCGTGACTGCAAGTGCACGGGAATCTCCCGTCCGCCATCGTACCCGGCGAACAGGTCGCCCTGGGCGCTGTAGGCGACAAAGTCCGGCAGCCCGGTCGTGATCTCGGCGTTGATGATGTTTTCCATTTCCTTCAGGCGCGACTCGTCCTTGACACGTACGCCCATGGTGCCGCCGCCCGGCCAGATCAGGATGTAGTAATTTTTCAGCGCCGGCTCCTTGATCCCATCCATATATGGCTTGAGGCGCGCCTGTATGGGCTGCACCACGTCCTTTTCCACTGTCTCCAGGTTGGCGGCCGGGGGCAGCATGAAATAGCTGTCCACCGCGTCACGCTTGACCGGCGGAAGGTAATCCAGCTCGGGCAGGAGCAGCCACGTGGTCAGCACCGGGACGCCGATGAGCACGGCAATCAGCACGTGACGCTTGCGCGGCGTACTGGTGAGCGACATCACCGTGTTGGTGATGCGGTTCCACAGCGCCGCATGGGCATCCTCGGACTGCTCTTCGCCGAACCAGCGTGCGGTGGCCAGCGGCACAATAGTCACCGACACGATCAGCGACAGTACGGCGGCGATGGAAATGGTCAGCGCCAGATCAGCGAACAATTGCCCTTCCACGTCCTTGATGAACAGTACCGGGATGAAGATTGCGACCGTGGTTGCCGTCGAGGCCAGCAGGGCGGCCCATACTTCCTGCGCGCCGCGTCCGGCGGCCTCCATGACGCTCAATCCCTGCTGGCGCAGGCGCACAATGTTTTCCATGACCACGATGTCGTGGTCAATAACGATGCCGATGCCGAACACCAGTCCGGCGATGGAAATGACGTTGAGGGAACGGCCCGTCAGAAACAGGACTATGAACGTGCTCAGCAATGAAATCGGAATGGCGGTGGAAATGATCAGCGTGGCGCGGGCATGGCGCATGAACCACCACAGTACCAGCAGCGCGAGACCCACACCGACGGTCAGGTCACCGCTCAGGAACTTGATGGCGCGATTGATGTACAGGGACGAATCGAAGGACTGGACCAGGGCAAGATTCTGGTCCTTCAGCACGCCGTCATTGAGTTTTTCCACGACCTCCTTTACCTGGTTGAGCGTAGCCAGCACGTTGGCGCCGCTTTCGCGATCAACGCGGATCCCGAGCGCGGGATTGCCGTTCTGGATGGCAAGGGCAAAGCGATCCACCTGCGTGACCTTGACTGTGGCGATGTCGCCCAGCCGTATGGGCCGACCGTCGCGCCACTCCAGCACTTGTTCGGGAAGCGTGGCGGGGTCAAATTTGCCGGCGAAGCGCAACGTGTACTGCCGGCGGCCGACGTCGACCTGGCCGCCGGAAATATTCTCCGCGTCCCCCAGGGTCCGCACCAGGTTCGGGATCTGGATGCCCAGTTCTGCTGCGCGGAACGGGTCAAAAACAATCTGCACTTCCTCGGCATCGGCCCCCAGTGTTTGTTCTTCGGCTCTGGCCACACCTGGCACGGCCTCGATGGCCGGGCCGATGACGTCCTCGATGAGGCGCGTGTATTCCAGCACCGGCGTGTTGTTGCCGGGCAGCACCTGCAAAAAGAACCAGGTCAATGCCGGTACTGCCCCGTCCCAGCCACCGAGCGTGATGACCGGCTGATCGGCATCCCGCGGCAGCGGTGGCAGGCGGTTCATGCGGCTGATGACCTCGACCATGGCGTGCTGCATGTCCGTGCCGACGGCGAAAGTCAGGTTGATATAGGAAAATCCGGTGCTGGCGCCACCGTCCATTTCCTTGACGCCCGGGAGGCCCTGCAGCACCTCCTCGATGGGTTCCACGATCTCCGCCTCCATTTCATTGGGCGAGGCGGCGCGCCAGCTGGCCTGGATGTTGATCTGGGGGTTTTCCATATCCGGGAACAACTGCACCGGCAGCTTGGTCAGGCTGAAGACGCCGAACAGGATGACAAGCGCGATGCCGACAGCGGCACCGGCAGGGTTGCGCAGGGTGGATTCAGTGAGGTCCATAGCGGCTTCTCCGGCCGGGTTTCAAGCATCAGAGCGTAGCACCGGGTGCGACGGGATGCTGGCCGGCTGCGACCAGTTGCATCGGACCTGCGATGAAACGAGCAGTATCCGGAACGTTGTGGGGCCGGGTTTATCCCGGCCTTGATGTGGCCGGCATAAAGCCGGCCCCACAGGCGCCAGTCCGGGCAGACTGGAATGGCGCGTCAGTGTTTCAGGAGAAGCTGGACTTTTTCCTTGTACCCGCGGCTCATTTTCAGCCGGGTGCTGTCGCTCAGGATCAGGTGAAACTCGCCGTTCATATGTGCGCTGATCTTCTGCACGCGGTCCAGGTTGACGATGGTGGATCGGTGCACGCGCTGGAAAAGCGTCGGATCCAGCTCGTCCTCCAGTTGTTTCATGGTGATGCGCATGATGTGGGTCTGCCCGCCGGCGTGGACGCACATATAGTCGCCCGCGGCGTCGACCCAGTCGATGTCAGCGGCCGGCACCAGCGTGGTGTTGCCGCCATCGCGGATGGCAATCTTTTCCGGGTACTGACGCGGCGGCTTGCCGCCACCCTCCAGCCACCTTCCCATCTCCGACGGCGCCCGGCCGGTGATCTCGCCGATGACTTCCAGCAGATGTTCCTTGTCGCTGACGGCCAGTTTCTGGATCAGCCGTTCGCGGGCCCGCTCCAGGGCGCGTGACAAATGCGCCTCATCCACCGGCTTCAGGATGTAATCCACCGCGTGGACCTCAAATGCCTTCACTGCGAAGTGATCGAAGGCGGTGGCAAACACCACCATCGGCATGTCGTCGCCCTGCATGCTCCGTACCACGTCGAAGCCGTCGAATCCGGGCATCTGGATGTCGAGAAATACCAGGTCCGGTTCGAGTTCCGGGATGGACGCCAGCGCCTCGCGGCCATTGCGGCACTCGCGCAGGATCTCCACGTCGTCATGCTTTTCCAGACGCAAGCGCAGGCCGCGGCGGGCCAATGCCTCATCATCCACAATCAGCGTGCGCAATGTCGTCATACTTCAAAAGGAATGCGGATGCTAACCCGCAACCCATGCGGCTCAAGATTGGTGAACTTGCAGGAATGATTGTCGCCGTAGATGACGCGCAGGCGTTCGCGGGTGTTGTTGAGCCCGACTCCCTGGGCCGAGGCCATCACCTGGTCCAGGTTCGGGATCCCCGGCCCGTCGTCACTGATCTCCATCAACAACTCATCGGCGAAGACCCTGGCCTGCAACCGGATGGCGCCGCCGCTTTCGCTGAGTGCCACCGCATACTTGATGGCATTCTCCACCAGCGGTTGCAACAACAGGCTGGGGATGCGCGCCTTGCGCGCCGCGTCATCCAGCTGGATGTCCAGTTCGAGCCGCTCCTCAAATCGCACCTTCTCAATGTCCAGGTAGAGCTTCATGGCTTCGACCTCCTGGGCCAGGCTGACCTTCTGCATGGGGTCGTTGTCCAGAGAATAGCGCAGGAAGTGTGACAATTCGCTGACCATGCGATTGGCCGTGTCCGCCTTGTGGTCCATGATCAAGGTCGAAATGGCGTTCAACGTGTTGAACAGGAAATGCGGATTCAGCTGGTAGCGCAGCATCTTGAGCTGCGTCTGGTGGGCCATGGCGGCGATGCGCAGCCCGTTTTCATGTTCCTCCTTCATCATCTGGTAATACTTGATGCCGTAGTAGAGCCCGGCCCAGCTCAGCAGGATGAAGAAGGAATATGAATACCAGTACAGGTACTCGGCGAGGATGCTGATGTCCTTGTGTCCCTTTGGCGGATAGATCTGCAGGTAAACGTAGAACTTCCATCCCGCCCACAGGCCCGTTGCGATACCTACGGCAATCACCGTGGAAACCGCGCGTGCGATCGGGGCGTGGTCCCAGGTGTCCTTGAACACGCGGTGCATGCCCATGCTGAGCAGCATGCCGGTCAGCGTCGAGACCAGGGCATACAGTGTGTGCACCGGGTCGCCGCCGTCGTTGGCCCACGCCTGGGCGACGAGGAAGAACAGGTACCCGCTCCAGCCGATTGTCTGCAGCGCCCAGTACTGGCGCTGCCGGCTGCGGCCGAGGGTTTCAATCAGCAGGGTGAATGGATTTGTCATCGTGAATTCGCGAATGGAACCCGGGGCAGTTTCGGCAAGTGCAGCCATATTAAGATCTTGATCCAGTGTACCCGGAAAAAAAGTATCGCCGCAGTGGTTAATACCCAAAGCGGCGACGGAAAGGGGCCGGTTCAGCCACCCCGTCTAGCGCATTGACGTGGGGCTGGAATTGGAGGCTTGGGTCTCAACCTGGGCCGCGGAGAAGTCAACACCGAATGCGCTGGCTTCGTCGACCTGCAGCTGCGGCATGCCGACGTTCAGGTTGTTGCGCAATTCGGTTTCAATTTGCTGACTGGTGGATTCCAATACCTTGCAGGCATAGTCCCGGGTAAAGTGCTGATCCCGGTTACTGCCGGCGAGGGTCAGGGTGGAAAACGTAAGCAGAATCGCGCTGGTCAGGGTGATGGTGAAATTTTTCATGGCAGTACTCCAAAATTGGGTTGGCGAAATGAATTTCGCGGCAGTTACGTTGGAAGCCATTGTAGGCAGTGTGCGCCGGATGAGTGTTCGTCTCGTCGCGTCACTATTTCAGTCCGGCGCAAAAAAGGTTCTTTCGGCTATCGACCGGCATGCAAACGCGACGTGACATCGGCGTGATCGTTAATCCCTGCGCGGGGCCGGGTGGCCCGGCGGGAGTCAGGGGCACGGACACGCCGGAGCAACAGGCCGCTGCCCGGGAACTGGGCATTGCATCCCGGGCCGTGGCACGGTCACGGCGCGCGTTGCAGGCATTGCTGCCCATGGCGCGGTTCCTCCGTATCAGCACCGGCCCCGGCGCCATGGGCCAGGAGTCCCTGGCAGAGAATTTCCCTGACGCGATATTGTGCACCGGCCCGGAAATATCCGCCCGGTCCGCGGCGGCCACGCGCCATTGTGTGAAACAGATGCTGGGGCGTGGCATAGAGTTGCTGTTATTCGCCGGAGGAGACGGTACCGCACGGGACATTCTGGCGGTTGCAAGGGATCGGCTTCCGATCATCGGGATACCCTGTGGTGCCAGCATGCAGTCCGGAGTCTTTGCCGCCACACCGGAGGCCGCCGGTATGCTGGCGCTCGCCTTCCTGCGCGGAGAATGTCGCACAGGGCGTGATCAGGAAGTGCTGGGGCGCGGCGGACTTGCGCCCGGCGCGACCCGCATTGAACCGATTGCGTATGGGCGGTTGCGCGTTCCCTATGATCGTGATCTGATTCCCGGGCCGAAGATTTCCGTCCCTGCCGATGCGGTGCAATTGGAGCAGGTTGTCGAGGCAACACGCGCATTGATGGATGCCGATACCTGCATCGTGTTCGGACCCGGCAGCACCAAGCTGGCGGTGCTGGCGCGCATGGGACTCGCTGGCACACTGGTCGGCGTGGACGTGATCCTGCGCGGCAAGCTCATCGCGGGCGACGCCAGTGAACCGCAACTGGCAAGGCTGCTGCAACACCACGACAAGACCCGCATCATCATTACGCCGGTGGGTGGTCAGGGGTTCCTGTTTGGCCGCGGCAACCAGCCCTTGAGCGAGCGCGTGATACGCGCCGTGGGCGTGGAGAATATTTCCGTCATTTCCACGCCGGCCAAACTGCAGGCGTTAGGCGGTCGGCCTTTGCGTATTGATCTGGATGAAGCGGACTTGCTGCGGCGCTTTCCGCTCAATGTCCGCGTCATCACCGGACCCGGGGCATCGGTGTTGCATCCGGTCGCGATGACGATTTAACCGGTATCCGCAATGTGGATGCGTGATAGGGTGGATTCATGTCTGGAATTTCCATTGTTCATGCCCTGATTGGATTGCTGACGCTGTTGTTGGCCATCGGCATCCTGTCGCGGCGCAAGGGGGATCGGTTGCACCGGCAACTCGGGTGGATCGTCGTCTGCGGCATGGTGCTGGCCCTGGCCAGCGCCATCACGCTCGGCGTCCTGCATGTATTCGATGCCTTTGACGCCTATGCCGTGGCTGCGCTGGCTGCGTTGCTGGGCGCGGTGGCGGCATCGCGGTGCCGGGACCGATTGCCGGACTGGCGTTTCTGGCATGGGGCATTGATGTGCTTCACGGTGCTGACGGCGGTTGCCGCGCTGTCCGGCGTCATTGGCGGCATCCTGATCGGGGATGGCAGCGGGCCGCGTTTCTACCGGCTCTTCAACATCCTCATCATTTTGGTGACCGTGTCGGCGTTGTTGATGATCAATCTGCGGCTCGGGAAACTGATTGGCCCCGGCAGGTCGAAACGCCCACTGTTGCTTTACAACGGTGGCGTCGCGCTGGTGACCGCCTTCCTGGTGATCATGCAGGCGCCGTAATTGTCA
>MGYT01000183.1:2679-2861 GCA_001801865.1 Gammaproteobacteria bacterium RIFCSPLOWO2_02_FULL_61_13 | reverse complement strand
CGGGTGGCGCGGGGTCATTCCATCCACGCGCGCCGCTTCGGACATCCTGTCCTCTCGCGGCATACCCTACATCCTGTAGGTAAGCGTCAGCGAGCACGCGTGGGATGAGCCGGCGACAGTACCCGCCCGCCGCTGATCCTGGGTTCAACGACAGAGACAGCGATCCAGCGCGGCCTTCACTT
>MGYT01000183.1:0-2630 GCA_001801865.1 Gammaproteobacteria bacterium RIFCSPLOWO2_02_FULL_61_13 | reverse complement strand
AATGAGATAAAACGTGCCCGGGGTGGCGTCGTAATGGGTTGCCAGCAGTCCCTGCACGTCAATTACCTCGCCGGCACCGCCCGCGGCGCCTTGCGGGCGCACCACAACAAGTTTCAGCGGGACCGGCAGGGCGGGAAGTGCGCCGGCCATGGCCACGGATTCATCCGCCGCGGCGAAATACACCCCCTTGAATTGATCCCCCAGTTGTTGCAGGAACCATCCCGCGCGGCCATTGACGGTCACCGGAGCATCCATGCAGGGTGAACCGGGCCGTTGGCGCGCGCTGAATGCTTCGCTGTCCGGGGTATTCAGCGGGGATTTATCCAGCGTGCATGGCACCGACAGCCGCCCGGGGTTCACAAAGCGCCGCGCGAACGGGAAATCGCGGGCCAGTTCCAGCGCCGCATCACGGAATGCCTTGCTGACCACGCTCTTGGGCGTCATGAAGTCGGTGCTGCGGGATGAGTTGAGAATATTTTCATCGGCGCCGTGGATGCGCTCGGCGTCGTAACTTTGCAGCAATTCCACCGGCGCCTTGCCCTTCAATACCAGCGCCAGTTTCCACGTCAGGTTATCCACGTCCTGGATGCCGCCATTGGCGCCGCGCGCACCGAAGGGCGAGACCAGGTGCGCGGAGTCGCCGGCGAAGATCACGCGCCCGTGCACGAAATTCTTCATGCGCCGGCACTGAAACGTATACAAACTCACCCATTCGTACTCAAACTCGATGTCGGGGCCGAGGAACGCGCGCACCTTGGCGTCCACGTTCTCCTCCTTCAGCGCAGCCTCGCGATCGATGTGCCAGCCCATCTGAAAATCAATGCGCCATACGTCATCGGCCTGCTTGTGGATCAGCGACGTCTGGCCCGGATTGAACGGCGGGTCGAACCAGAAGCGCCGCTCGGCCGGAAAGTCCGCCTTCATGATCACGTCCGCGATCAGGAAATGGTCCTCGAACAACCGCCCTTCGAAATCCAGCCCCAGCATGCTGCGTACCGGGCTGCGATGGCCGTCGGCGGCGATCAGATAATCGCAACTGAGGCGGTACTCACCCACCGGCGTGCGCACGGTGACGATGATCTGGTCGGGCCGGTTTTCGACGTGGATGACCTCGTTCTGCCAGCGCAGGGACGTGCCGGGCAATTCCCCCAGCCGATCCGCCAGGTATTCCTCCGCGTAGTACTGTTGCAGATTGATGAAGGCCGGAAACTTCTGCGCCTTGTCCGGCAACAAATCAAATGAATAGAGCGGATCCGGGTCCGGTCCGTAATAGACCTTGCCCACGTTCCAGACCACGCCTTTTCCCAGCATGTGCTCGCCGGTGCCGAGGCGATCCAGGATCTCCAGCGTGCGCTTGGCCCAGCAGATAGCGCGCGATCCGTCACTGACGGTATTGGATCGCTCAAGGACCACCGATCTGATTCCCTGTCTGGCCAGATCAACGGCCGTCGCCAGGCCAATGGGCCCGCCACCGGCGATGATGACGGGGTGATGGGTGATTTCGGCGCGACCCAGCTCCGGCGGTGGTGTAAACGGATAGGTGCGGCGCGCCTTGCGCGCGGTTTGCTTTGCCCTGCCCACGTCAGCATACTTGGCCATGAGCCACAGCATACCTGCGGACCTGTCCCGGCGGGAGTCCCGACCCCGGCGCGGAGGTGCCCTCAAATGTCCGCTGTTGACCTGACCCCCCCCACGCTGGAACAGATCCGGGCCACGGCCTGGCGCATCGCGCCGTACACCGTGCGTACGCCGGTGCATGAATGGCGCAGTCCGGCGGTCGCGGCGCGCTTCGCCCTGCCCACCAACCTGCATCTGAAGCTGGAATTGTTCCAGCGCACCGGCACGTTCAAGGCCCGCGGCGCCATTAATAATGTGTTGGCGCTGGATGAGGAGGCGCGACAACGGGGTATTACCGCCATCAGCGCCGGCAACCATGCCATCGCCGCCGCCTACGCGGCGGCGTGTGTGGGCGCGCATGCCAAGGTGGTCATGATCGCCACCGCCAATCCGGCCCGTGTCGCCGCCGCCAGGGCCCTCGGCGCAGAGGTGGTGCTGGCCCCCGATGGCCCGACCGGATTCAAGCTGGTGGAAGAAATCGTCCGGACGGAAGGGCGCACCTTCATCCATCCGTTTGAAGGGCCGCGCGTCACCGCGGGCACGGCTACCTGCGGGCTGGAGTTTCATGAACAGGTGGCCGGACTGGACGCGGTGGTCGTACCCATCGGCGCGGGAGGACTGTGCTCCGGCGTGGGGACCATCACGAAGTTGCTGGATCCGAAGTGCAAGGTCTACGGCGTGGAACCGCAGGCGACGCAGGTGATGACAAAAAGTCTCGCGGCCGGCAGTGCGCAGACCATCGGCCAGGTGAAGACCATCGCCGACAGCCTGGCGCCGCCGATGACCCTGCCCTATGTGTTTGAAATGTGCCGCCGCTCGCTGGATGAAGTGGTGCTGGTCAGTGATGATGAAATGGCGGCCGCCGCCGCGATCCTGTTCGCGGAAATGAAACTGGCCGTGGAGGCCGCCGCTGCGGCCAGCACCGCGGCCGCCTTTGGTCCATTGCGGAAGAAACTGGCGGGCAAGCGCGTGGGCCTGGTGATTTGCGGCACCAACATCGATGCCGACGGCAG
>MGYT01000182.1:31308-32396 GCA_001801865.1 Gammaproteobacteria bacterium RIFCSPLOWO2_02_FULL_61_13 | reverse complement strand
CAAGTTTGCGGCGCTGATGATGTTGTTCGCCATGGCCAATGCCGGTCTGCCGGGCACTTCCGGCTTCGTCGGCGAATTTCTCGTCATTCTTGCCAGCTTCCAGGCCAGCCCCTGGATCGCCTTTGGCGCCGCCACCATCCTGATCCTGGGCGCCGCCTACACGTTGTGGATGTACAAGCGCGTCATCTTCGGTGACGTCGCGAACGACAAGGTGGCTGCGTTGCAGGATGTGAATGCGAGGGAGTTTGCCTTCCTGGCCATCCTGGCGCTGGTGGTCCTGGTATTCGGGATCTGGCCGGCGCCCATCTTTGACCTGATGCACCCGACGATGGAACACCTGTTCCAGCACATTTCCGTTTCGAAGGTTGGCTGATGGACGCCCTGTTGACCGAATTGCCCCTGGCCTACCCGGAACTGGCGCTGCTGCTGCTGGCCTCACTGTTGCTCGTGGCCGACACCATGGTGCGGGAGGAATCGCGGCGCATTACCTGCATGCTGGCGCAGGCGGCGCTGGTGGTGACGGCGGCGCTGGTGATCCTGGGCGCACCGGCCGAGACCAGCATCGCCTTCAGCGGGCATTTCGTTTCCGACCCCATGAGTGTGGTGCTGAAAGTCGTCATCATGCTGGTGACCGTGGTGGCGTTCTCCTATGCGCTGGATTATTTCCACGAACATCAATTTTCCCGCGGCGAGTTTTACATCCTGGGACTGTTCGCGGTGCTCGGTATGATGGTGCTGATCTCCGCCCACAGCCTGCTGACCGTTTACCTGGGTCTCGAATTGCTGTCGTTATCCCTGTACGCCATGGTGGCCCTGAACCGGGATTCCCCCACGGCGTCGGAGGCGGCCATGAAATATTTCGTCCTCGGTGCGTTAGCCTCGGGGATGCTGCTGTACGGGATGTCCATGCTCTACGGCGTCACCGGCACGCTGGATTTGGCGGAGATGGCCCGCGTCGTCGCCGACCTTGGCGGCAATCAACTGGTGCTGGTCTTCGGCCTGGTATTCGTGGTGGTGGGCACCGCCTTCAAACTGGGGCTGGTGCCCTTCCACATGTGGGTGCCGGATGTTTACGAGGGTTCCCCCAC
>MGYT01000182.1:30688-31282 GCA_001801865.1 Gammaproteobacteria bacterium RIFCSPLOWO2_02_FULL_61_13 | reverse complement strand
CGCCGAAGATTGCCGCGTTCGCCATGGCCATGCGCCTGCTGGTGGACGGACTGTGGCCCATGCTTCCCGCCTGGGAGGGCATGCTCATTGTGCTGTCCATCCTGTCCATGGCCGCCGGCAACGTGATTGCCATCTCCCAGACCAACATCAAGCGCATGCTGGCCTATTCAGCTATTGCCCACGTGGGCTTCCTGGTGCTCGGCATTTTGTCGGGGACCGGGACCGGTTATGCGGGATCGATGTTTTACGCCATCGTCTATGCATTCATGAGCCTGGGTTCATTCGGCATGGTCATGTTGCTCAGCCGCCGCCAGTGGGAACATGATCGACTGGAGGATTTCAAGGGCTTGGCGCGCCGCAGCCCGTGGTTTGCATTGATGATGCTGATCCTGATGTTTTCCATGGCCGGTGTGCCGCCCTTCGCCGGTTTCTGGGCCAAGTGGTTCGTGATCAAGGAGGTCATCGCCGTGGAGCACACCTGGCTGGCGGTCCTGGCCGTGGTGTTCTCCGTCGTCGGCGGGTACTACTACCTGCGCATCATCAAGTTGATGTACTTCGATGAGCCCGTGGTTTCAGCGGCGCCACGCGGTACGC
>MGYT01000182.1:29441-30636 GCA_001801865.1 Gammaproteobacteria bacterium RIFCSPLOWO2_02_FULL_61_13 | reverse complement strand
AAAACAGTAGGTCGTGAAGCGTGAAAGTGGGACTGATCAACCTGTTTTGATTTCCACGAGATACGCTTCACGTTCTTCGCAGCAGTCTTCCCATCCTCCGCCCCACGCGAATCTCTGAGCCCGCCCCCAGCCCCGCGTCCCATTCCACCCGTCCTTCTTCAAACATCAGGATTACCGTGGAACCCATGTTGAAGCGGCCCATTTCCTCGCCCTTTGTGAATGCGCGTGCCGCGGCAGGATCACTGTAGTCAAAATCCGTGACCCGGCGTTCGCGCGCCGGGGTGACTGCCCCGTGCCAGACGGTTTCCGTGCTGCCGACGAACAGGGCGCCGACCAGGCATACGATCATTTGGCCGTTTGCATCGAAGCTGCACACCAGCCGTTCATTGCGGGCAAATAGTTGATCGATGCCGGCAACGCTGGCGTCGTTGACGGAAAACAGGTGCCCGGGCACATAGCGCATATGCCGCAGGCGCCCGGCGCAGGGCATGTGTATGCGATGGTAGTTGTGCGGCGCCAGGTAGAGCGTGGCGAAATTGCCGTTGGCAAAACGGGTGGCATCGGATGCTTCACTGCCGAGGAGCGCCGCCACGGTGTAATCACGACCTTTCGCCTGCACCAGCAAGCCGTCGCTGATGCGGCCAATCTGGCTGATGTGGCCATCCACCGGCGATACCAGCGCGTCCGGGGCCGGATCCACCGGCCGTGCTCCGGACTGCAATGCGCGGGTGAAAAAGGCATTAAAGGTGGAATAGCTGGTTGCGTCGGTATGTTCCGCCTCGGCGAGATTGACGTTGTAGGCACGGCAGAAGCTGCGGATCAGCAGATTCTTCAGCCAGGGCGAGCGGCACCGGGTCAGGCGGTATACCAGTGATGTCAGGGCATGTTGTGGCAGCAGATGTTGCGTGGCCACGCGCAGCGGGGCGGTCATGGGCTGGATAGTCAGGCCATCAGTGCCTGTGATGCCCGCCATCCGGCTGCGGCGGACGCACTTCGGCCTTCACCGTCACCCGTTGTCCGTCGGCAAAGATCAGCGTCAACGGAATCAGCTCCTTGGGCCGTGGCGCCGATGAAGGATCGAACAGCATCAGGTGCAATCCGCCAGGCGCAAATGAGAGTTTTTCGCCGCTGGCGAGTACCAGGGAATACTGCCGGTGCATGGAATAGACGCCGTTATGCATTTCGCTGCGATGCA
>MGYT01000182.1:29084-29281 GCA_001801865.1 Gammaproteobacteria bacterium RIFCSPLOWO2_02_FULL_61_13 | reverse complement strand
GGAGAAGCCAGGTAGTGCGCAGGCAAGAATGATTGCCAACCTTTTCCGAAGCAGCATCAAGTGCCGGCCCGTCGGATAAAGTCCGCCATGTTCCGGAAGCGCGTGACCAGGGATTCCGGCTGATGCGGCGCCGAAAGTACGCCGACCATGCGCATCTGCGGATCGATGACAAATATGGCGGCACTGTGATCCACGCT
>MGYT01000182.1:28747-29040 GCA_001801865.1 Gammaproteobacteria bacterium RIFCSPLOWO2_02_FULL_61_13 | reverse complement strand
CCAGTTGGGTCGTGAGCGCGCGGATCTGATCCAGGGTGCCACCCAGTCCCAGGAAGTCCGGGTCGAAGTAGCGCACGTATTCAGCCAGTTGTGCCGGGGCATCGCGTTCCGGGTCCACGGAAACAAAGATCACCTGCAACGGCGTGTCTTTGGCGGCGGTCGTCAACCCGGTTTTGGCCTGGGCCAGCGCGGCCAGGGTCACCGGACAGATGTCCGGACAATGGGTGAAGCCGAAGAATAACAGCGACCAGCGGCCGCGGAGGTTTTCGTGGGTGAAGGGTTGCCCGTCCTGA
>MGYT01000182.1:18980-28739 GCA_001801865.1 Gammaproteobacteria bacterium RIFCSPLOWO2_02_FULL_61_13 | reverse complement strand
GCTGAACGCATTCAGGGTCCGGGGGTTCGGCCAGAGCAGGCCCTCAACGGAGGATGCATTTAGTGGTGCTGTGTGTCGGGCCACGAGGATCCCGGCTCCGCCGGCGACCACGGAGAGAACCAGCGCCAGTAACAGGTGTCCACGGGTGGGCATATGTGCGTCGCGGACAGAATGGAATTCTGTCCCCGTTCCTTTATCAGTCGCGGAAGTTGGTGTATTGCAATGGAATATCCAGATCAGCGGCCCGCAGCGCCGCCATCACCGCCTGCAGGTCATCGCGTTTCTTGCCGGTAACGCGGACCTGGTCGCCCTGGATCGCTGTCTGCACCTTCAGTCCCGTCTCCTTCACCAGCTTGACCAGTTTTCGGGCGGTATCCTTGTCGATGCCCTGGCGCACGATGACATCCTGCCTGGCTTCACTGACGCTGGTCTGCAGGGTTTCAAATTTCAGGCAGCGCACGTCAATGCCGCGCTTGGCGAGCTTGGTCTGGAGGATGTCCGTTACCTGCTTGACCTGGAACTCGGCCGGGGCCACCAGCGTGAGTTTCAGCTCCATGCGCTCGACGCGCGAGTTGGTGCCCTTGAAGTCAAAGCGGTTTGCCACTTCGCGGTTGGTCTGGTCCACGGCATTGGTAAGTTCGTGGGTGTCGATCTCGGATACAACGTCAAACGACGGCATGGTTCACTTCTCCAGGTACGGCTCCAGGAACGGTGTCCAGCGCTCTTCGAAGCCGCTGTCCGTGCGCATTATAAACAGCGCCGGCAGCTTCTCGCGCATGGCCAGTTCGTACCCGCGGTCAGGCCCCAGGATCATGAGCGCGGTGGCCAGTCCGTCGGCGCGCGTGGCCGTGGGCGCAAGCACGCTGACGGAGGCGAGTCGATGGGTAATGGGGCGCCCGGTGACGGGGTCGATGAGGTGACTGTAGCGGATGCCCCCCTGCTCGAAGTAATTCCGGTAATCGCCGGAGGTGGCCATGGCCACATCGCGCAATGCGACGATCCGCTCGATGCTCCCTTCCGGCGCCACCGGCCGCTCAATGCCGATGTGCCACGGTTGCCCCGCGGCATTCATACCGCGGGCCAGTATCTCGCCACTGACGTCCACCATGAAATTCTTCACGCCCCGGGCGGAAAGGTACTCACCCACGGCATCGGCGCCGAAACCCTGGGCAATGCCGGACAGATCCATATACAAATCCGTTACCTGTTTGCGCATGGCCGGAGTGCGCGCATCCAGTTCAATGAATTTATATCCCACACGCTGGCGCGCCTCGGCAAATGCCGCATCATCCGGTACCTGCCGCGGCCGCCCGCCGGGACCGAAGCCCCACAGGTTGACCAGCGGTCCGACGGTGATGTCGAACGCGCCATCGGTCAGGCGGCTGATGTCCAGGGCGACACCGAAGATGTCGGCCAGGGCCGGCGAAATGGGCTGCCAGTCCTGCGCCGGGTTGGCATTGAGCCGCGACAACTCCGATTCGGGTTTGTAGGTGGACATCCGGCCATCCACGCCATCCAGTATGGCGGCGATCCCCGCCGCCAGTTCCGCGCGGTCCATGGGCAGCGGCGGCGTGACCTTGACGGTGTACGTGGTCCCCATGGTGATTCCGTCGAACACCACCGGTTCGTTGCCGGGAGACACGCGGCAGCCCACCAGCGCAAGCATCAGCATGAACACATGTAGTGGAGTCGGCGCTTGTGGGGCCGGGTTTATCCCGGCCAGTGGTGGGCCGGCATAAAGCCGGCCCCACATGGACTGCATCAGGCTGCGCCCCGTTTGCGGGCCGGTGTCGCCGGTATTTCAGGGCGTGCATAGGGGACCACCAGCGGCGCTTCACCCGCCAACTGCATGGCCTTGATGTCGCGCCAATAGCGGGCGGTCAGCAGGTCGCCATGGACCTGCAGGAACACCTCGCGCAGATCCGCGTCCATGGACAGGAACTTCATGAACTCTTCGGGGAAGATGTCGTGTTCCCCCACATAGAACCAGGCGTCCGGGCGCATTACATCGTCATCATCCACAGGTTCCGGCAGATCCCGGAATTCGCAGTCGGTGATCATGCAGACCTCGTCATAATCGTAAAACACGATGCGTCGGTGCCGGGTGACGCCGAAATTCTTCAGCAACAGGTCACCGGGAAAAATGTTGTTCAGGGCCAGGTCGCGGATGGCCTGGCCGTAATCCAGGATCGCCGCCTGCGCCTCATTGCGATTCACTTCATTGATATACAGGTTCAACGGTCGCACGCGGCGCTCGATGTAGCATTGGTCAAACCCGATCTGGTCACCCTTTATATGCGTGGTCAGTGTGGTCTCGTGCTGCAATTCATCCAGCAATTCCTCGCCGAAACGATTCAACGGCAGCTCCAGGTTGCGAAATTCCTGCGTGTCAATCAGGCGCCCGCCGCGGTCATGTTTGGAAATCATCCGGTACTTCCCGACGACGTCCTCGCGCCTGACGGTCTTCGGATAACCGAACTTGTCGCGGATGATCTTGAACACCAGATCGTAGGAGGGCAGGTTGAAGACCAGCATCACCAGGCCCTTGTCGCCGGCTGCATGGACGAATTTCTCATCGGTGTTGTTGAGGTGGTTGGTAAAGGAACGGTAACGCTCGGTCTTGCCCTGGCGCAGGCGCCCCATGACCGTATACAGCTCGTCGATGGGTTTGCGCGGCAGGATGGTATGCAGGAACTGCACGGCGCCGACCACGGAGTTCGGGTCGGCAAAGTAATACGAGCGCGTGTAGCTGAATACGATGCTGACCTCCTCCTCGGACAACAGCACGGCATCCACGCGCACGCCACGGCCGGAATTCTCCAGGGCAATGACGATGGGCGTGATCTGGTGCTGCTGGAGGATGCGGCCGACCAGGTAGGCGCGCGCCGACTGGTAGAAGACCGAATCGATGAATTCAAAGCGCAGGAAGTCGCCGTATTCCTGCAGGTAGATCCGGGCATACTGGTTGATCTCGCGATCAATGCGCTCGCAATCCTGGTCTTTGGACAGGTACGGCACCTGGAAGGAAAAGTCATTGAGGACGCCGGCAAAGATTTCCTTCAGCGAGCCCCAATAGGGATAGTGGCGCAGCCGCAGGGCATCGATGGCGGAGCCTTCCTCCGGGGCTGGCGAGACGAACTCAACCTCCGGATCGATGCCGATGGTGCCAAAGATGCGGCGCGTGACGGAATTGAAAAAGGTCTTGGTAAAGCCGGCGTCCGGGATATTCTGGACGCGCTGGCCGAAGTACCAGCGGATGTCGTTCCAGAGCCGGTGGTCGGTGGCGCGGGGACCCAGGTTCTTCTGCAGCGTAACCACGATGCGGCGCACGGATTTCTCGTACAGCTCAACGCGCCCGATCAAATCCTCCTGCACGCCCTTCCAGTCCCGGGTCTCGAAGCGCTTGCGCGCGCGCGCGGTCACGCGCTGGAAATTTTCGTTATAGCGAACGAAGCCGTCGTAAATGAGTTGCGCGCTCTCCGCGACTATCTTGCCGGATGTGGTCATGGCTTCCGCATGTGGCCGGAGGTGGAACCCTGTGGGGCCGGGCCGCTTCGGACATCCTGTCCTCCCGCGGCATTTCCCACGTCCTGTGGGTCGTTTATCCCGGCCGACAATGCCGGCCGGCGTAAAGCCGGCCCCACATCCGGCAACCTGCAATCAGGCCACACACCTGTTCGTCGTGGGGAAACGCCCAACATGCAACCTCCGCCTACATGTTCCTGACGAGCGCGGCGGCAAACTCGCTGCATTTGACCTCGGTGCCGCCCTCCATCAGGCGCGCGAAGTCATAGGTCACAATCTTGCTGGCGATGGTGCGATCCATGGCCTGGATGACCAGGTCCGCCGCCTCGGTCCAGCCCATGTAGCGGAACATCATCTCGCCGGACAGGATCAGCGAACCCGGGTTGACCTTGTCCTGGTTGGCGTACTTGGGCGCAGTCCCGTGCGTGGCCTCGAACACGGCATGGCCGGTCTCGTAGTTGATGTTGCCGCCGGGGGCGATGCCGATACCGCCCACCTGGGCGGCGAGCGCATCCGACAGGTAGTCGCCATTCAAGTTCAGCGTTGCGATCACGTCGAACTCGCTCGGCCGTGTCAGCACCTGCTGCAGCGTGATATCGGCGATGGCGTCCTTGATCAGTACCTTCCCGCGCGCCAGCGCGTCTTCCTGTTCCTTGTTGGCCGCCGGCCCACCCTTTTCCGCCCGCGTGCGCTCCCATTGATCCCAGGTGTAGACCTGGCCGGCAAACTCGCTCTCCGCCAGCTTGTAACACCAGGTGCGGAACGCGCCCTCGGTGAACTTCATGATGTTGCCCTTGTGCACGATGGTGATGCTTTTGCGCTTGTTGTCGATGGCGTAGCGGATGGCCGCCCGCATCAACCGCTCGCTGCCTTCCCGGGACACGGGCTTGATGCCGATGCCGGAGGTCAACGGGAATCGGATTTTCTGATAATCGCTCGGAAACGCCTCCTTGAACATGTCCAGGAATTTCTTTACCTGCGGACTGCCCTCGGCGAATTCGATGCCGACGTAGATGTCCTCGGTGTTTTCGCGAAAGATGACCATGTCCACCAGTTCCGGTGTCTTGGTGGGGGAGGGGACGCCCTTGAACCAGCGCACCGGGCGCAGGCAGACGTACAGATCCAGGATCTGGCGCATGGCCACATTGAGGGAACGAATTCCGCCCCCTATCGGCGTGGTCAGCGGCCCCTTGATGGAGACCAGGTACTCGCGGCAGAGATCCAGTGTCGCGTCGGGCAGCCACGATCCGGTGAGTTTGTTCGCTTTTTCGCCTGCGTAGACCTCGACCCAGAGCAGCTTCCGCTTGCCCGCGTAGGCCTTTTCCACCGCGGCGTCGAGGACGAGTTCGGTGGCCCGCCAGATGTCCGGGCCGATGCCGTCACCCTCTATATAAGGAATGATGGGCCGATCCGGGACCTGCAGGTGTCCGTTGCGGATGGTGATTTTCTCGCCATTGGCGGGGATCTTGATGTTACTGGACACGAAGTTCTCCTTAATTCCTTGAATCCTTGATAGTCAGTAGCTTACGGCTAGTTTTTCACAAATGCGGCGCGGATTCCATGAAACCGGGGCGGTGCCGGTTCGCAAATGATTGGGCTATACCTTGTAGGGCCGGCTTCAGCCGGCCGCCGCTCATCCCGGCGGGATAAATCCCGCCCTACACGCGCCGCACATGGAATTGGGGAAGACTCTCTTGGACAGATCGCTTTTAAGGGAATGTCGCAATGCCCGACAGGGTCACAGGGCATGATGTTTGACAGCCGGGAGGGTTTTCATTACCGTTCCTGCCGTTGCGCCGATTTGATGATCAGCTTGCGGGCGCGTTAAAAATACGGCTAAAGCGGAGCGACCTGCTTTAGCGAATGCTGACGCAGGTTTTTTTATGTACATGGATGTACTGTATGCCGCTTGTGTCGGGAACACACAAGCGGCGATGTACATGGACGTACGGTACGCCGCGAGCGCAGGATGCGCAGGAGCGGCGTTGCCAAGGCCATGTATACCGCGTGTGCAGCAGCACACACGCGGCAATGTACATGGACGGCAGAAAAATGCTCCTGCATTTTCTGCACTTCCGCCAGCAGAAAACCGCTCCCTGCGTTTTCTGCACTTCCGCCATCCATGGCGGTCGTCCATGGCGATCGTAATACCGCGTGTGCAGGAGCACACACGCGGCGACGCCGGTGATGCGGGTGGAGGACGGGCATATGGGTGACGAGGACTGGGGATTGAACACACTGGCGGTGCACGCCGGCCAGGTCCGCACGGCGGAGCAGGAAAACAGCGAGGCGCTGTTCCTGAGCTCGAGCTTTGTGTTCAAGAACGCCGCCGAGGCCGCTGCCCGCTTTGCCGGAGACGCGCCGGGAAATATTTACTCCCGGTTCACCAATCCCACCGTGCGCATGTTCGAAGACCGGCTCGCCGCCCTTGAGGGGGGTGAGCGCTGCCTGGCGACCTCGTCCGGTATGAGTGCGATTCTCAGCCTGTGCATGGGCGTGCTGCGCCAGGGCGATCACATCGTGTCGTCGCGCAGCATCTTTGGCACCACGGTCAATCTGTTTAACAAGGTGCTTGGGCGTTTTGGTGTGACAACCACGTTTGTGGCCCAGAGCGATTACGCGCAATGGGAGGCCGCCATCGGACCTGCCACACGCCTGCTGTTCGTGGAGACACCGTCAAATCCGCTGATGGAGATCGCGGACATCCGGCGGCTGGCGGAAATTGCCCACCGGCGCGGTTGCCTGCTGGTGGTGGACAATTGCTTCTGCACGCCGATGCTGCAACGGCCCCTGGCCCTCGGTGCGGATATCGTCATTCATTCCGCCACCAAGTACCTGGATGGGCAGGGGCGCTGCATCGGCGGCGCGATCGTGGGACCAGCCGCGTTGCTGAACGAGGAGTTGTTCAGTTTTCTACGCACCGCCGGCCCATCCATGAGCCCATTCAATGCCTGGGTGTTCCTGAAGGGACTTGAGACCCTGCATTTGCGCATGCAGGCGCACAGCGACAATGCCGGGCAGCTTGCCCATTGGCTGCAAGGCCGGCCCGGGATCCGCCGGGTTTATTATCCAGGCCTGGCGGATCATCCCCAGCATGCCCTGGCCCGGTCGCAGCAGTCCGGTTTTGGCGGCATTGTCAGTTTCGAAATGGAAGGCGGGCGTGTGGCGGCCTGGAAGCTGATCGATGCCACCCGCGTCTTCGCCATCACGGCGAACCTGGGAGATGCCAAATCCACCATCACCCACCCGGCGACGACGACCCATCACCGGTTGACCGATGCCCAGCGTGCGGAGGCCGGCATCAACGACGGGCTGATTCGCCTGTCGGTCGGCCTGGAGAACGTGGAAGATTTATGTCGCGACCTGCAGTCTGCAATGGCCGGGCTGGCGAAATAGCGTTGTTTTAGGTTTAAAGCATCCGCTTGGCGCACTTTTTTATTGCAATGCGCCAAATTTCTTTTAGTCTGTCCGGTTCTTGGCGCGGGTTACGGGGGAGGGAGCGCCTCCAGCGCCGTCAATAGATGTTATCCAACGGGCTGTGGGTGCCAACCTGACCCGTCGTCATTAGTTTTGCCGCAGGTCTTTTGGTCGCTGTGTGATAGTCACGCCCTGCCTGCGCAATTCCGGAATTCACTTTCAGCCTTCAGGAGGCAAGCCATGCCAGGTCGCAACTTTCTTTTCATCCCCGGTCCCACCAATGTGCCCCAACGCGTGCGCAACGCCATGGCCCTCGAGCAGGAGGACATGCGCGCGGTGGACTTTCCCAAGTTCACATTACCGCTGTTTGAGGACCTGAAAAAGGTCTTCAAGACGAAAACCGGCCGGGTCTTCATTTTCCCGTCCTCCGGCACCGGCGGCTGGGAAGCGGCCGTCAGCAACACGCTGTCGCCAGGCGACAAGGTGCTGATGTCCCACTTCGGTCACTTCAGCTGGCTGTGGGTGGATTTGTGTCAGCGCCACGGTTTGAACGTGCAGGCGCTGGAAGTGCCGTGGGGTGAAGGCGTGCCGGTGGAGAAGTACGCCGAGATACTGAAGGCCGATAAGAACAAGGAAATCAAGGGCGTATTTGTGTGCCAGAACGAAACCGCCACCGGCGTCACCAGCGATGTGGCAGCCGTGCGCAAGGCGCTGAATGACGCCAATCATCCCGCGCTGCTGTTCGTGGATGGCGTCAGTTCCGTGGCCAGCATCGATTTCCGCATGGACGAGTGGGGTGTGGACCTGTGCGTCAGCGGCTCGCAGAAAGGCTTCATGGTGCCGACGGGCCTGGGCATCGTTTGTGTCAGCCAGAAGGCGTTGGAAGCGCGCAAGACCGCCAAGTTGCCGCGCACGTACTTCTCCTTCGACGACATGATGGGCGCCAACGACAACGGGTTTTTCCCGTACACGCCGAACACCATTTACCTGCGCGGTCTGCGCGAGTCCGTGAACATGCTGATGGAGGAGGGACTTGATAATGTGTTTGCCCGCCACCGGCGCATGGCCACGGCAGTGCGCAAGGCCGTTGCAGCGTGGGGATTGAAACTCGTGGCCTCCGATGCAAAGTGGTACTCGGATACCGTCAGCGCGATATACGTGCCGGAGGGTTTCGACGGCAACGAAATGGCGCGGCACGCCTACAAGTTCTACAACGTCGCATTGTCCATCAGCCTGGGCAAGATTGCGGGCAAGGCCTTCCGCATCGGTCACCTGGGCGACATGAACGAGATGATGATCCTGACCCCCATCTCCGCCGCGGAAATGGCGATGCATGACATGGGGATCAAGGTCAAACTCGGCAGCGGCGTCGCGGCGGCACAGGAATATCTTTGCAGCACGAAGCAGCAAGTGCGCGCATTGTAGGTGCGGCAGAAGTTCGCTGCATTGACGCAGAAAGGCGCGTGACCGGATCTTATGTTGACGGACCGTGTGCCGCAGGGGTTCGCAGCAACGCTGCGAACGCCCGCACAAGGAGGTGCAGGCTGGACTTCGAGCGCAGCAGGACTGCTCAGCGAAGAAGGCGCAGCGGCGCGGGTATTCACGGCGTGTCTGACTACATGAGATAGGGTCGCGCGCCAATATGCTCTTGAACTACATGCATTGATTGGTTGCCCGGGTTTGACATCGGGCTGCCGGAGGAGAATCCCGTGAGTTTTACACAATATCCCCCCGCCGCACCGCGCCTGCAGCGCAGCGAACTGGCCGTGCCCGGTTCCAACCCGGGCATGTTTGAAAAGGCCGCGAATTCGGAAGCGGATTTCGTCTTCCTGGATTGCGAAGACGCGGTGATTCCCGATGACAAGCCGCAGGCGCGCAAGAACATCATCCAGGCGCTGAACGACATCAACTGGCGCGGCAAGATCATGTCGGTGCGCATCAACGGACTGGATACACATTATATGTACCGGGACGTGGTCGATATCGTGGAACAGGCCGGCGACAAGCTGGACACGATCCTGATCCCGAAAGTGGGCACGGCCTCGGATGTATACGTGGTGGACTGCATGCTGACGCAGATCGAGGTTGCCAGGGGACTGAAGAAGCGCATCGGCATTGAATGCCTGATCGAGACTGCGTTGGGCGGCGCCAATGTCATGGCCATCGCCCAATCAAGCAAACGCCTTGAGGCATTGCATTTCGGCGTGGCGGATTACGCCGCCAGCCTGCGCGCGCGCACGGTCGTCATTGGCGGACTGAATCCGGATTATCCCGGGGATCAGTGGCATGCCGCGCTGGTGAACATGGTGACGGCCTGCCGCGCCTACGGCCTGCGCGCCATAGATGGGCCATTTGGCGATTTCAGCGATCCGGAGGGATACAAGCTCGCGGCACGCCGTGCTGCGGCACTCGGTTATGAGGGCAAGTGGGCCATCCACCCGAGCCAGATCCCGCTGGCGAACGAGATCATGTCGCCGCCCGCGGCCGAGGTGAATCGCGCGCAACGCGTGCTGGTGGCATTGGAAGAGGCGGCGAAGGCGGGCAAGGGCGCGGCACAACTGGACGGCAAGATGATCGACGCAGCGTCCGAACGCATGGCCCGCAACATCGTGCGCCAGGCGGATATGATCGGGAAAAGATAGAAGACAGAAGGTAGGGAAAGAAGTGCTCGTGGCTGGCAAATCGAACAATATACTTCGGAGGCAATAATCATGGATATTCATGAATACCAAGCCAAAGAGATCCTCTCGGATTTCGGCGTGCCGATCCCGCGCGGCGGGTTGGCCTACAGTCCGGAGCAGGCGGTCTACCGCTCGC
>MGYT01000182.1:12746-18942 GCA_001801865.1 Gammaproteobacteria bacterium RIFCSPLOWO2_02_FULL_61_13 | reverse complement strand
CAGCGATGACGAAATCTGGAATGCGGCCGATGACCTGCTGGGCAGGCGCCTGATCACGAACCAGACCGGGGCGCGCGGCAAGGTCGTGCATCGTCTGTATGTTGAAGAGGCGCGCGACATCGCCAGGGAGTATTACATCGGTTTTGTTCTGGATCGCCAGAAGGAGCAGGTCGCGATCGTGGCGTCGGCGGAAGGCGGCATGGAGATCGAAGAGATTGCCCATTCGAAGCCCGAATCCCTGATCAAGGTGGCGGTGGAGCCGGCGGTGGGCATGCAACCGTTTCAGGCGCGCGAGATCGTGTTCAAGCTCGGGATCGACAAGTCGCTGGTCAGCCAGGCGGTGTCCACGCTGCTGGGTTGCTACCGGGCCTTCCGTGACATGGATGCGACCATGGTTGAGATCAATCCGCTCGTGGTCACCGGCGACGGGCACCTGCTGGCGCTGGACGCCAAGATGGCATTCGACGACAACGCGCTGTTTCGGCGCGCCAACATCTCGGAATTGCGCGACAAATCCCAGGAGGATCCGCGTGAGATGAAGGCGGCGGATCGCGGCCTTAGCTACGTGGGGCTGGAAGGCAACATCGGCTGCATCATCAATGGCGCCGGGCTGGCCATGGCCACCATGGACATCATCAAACTGGCCGGCGGTGAACCCGCCAATTTCCTCGACATCGGCGGCGGTGCATCGCCGGACCGCGTCGCCAAGGCGTTCAACCTGGTATTGTCGGATGGAAACGTGGAGACCATCCTGGTGAACATCTTCGCCGGCATCAATCGCTGCGACTGGGTTGCCGAAGGCATCGTGCAGGCCGTGAGCAAGATTGATCTCAAGATCCCGCTGATAGTGCGGCTTGCCGGCACCAACTTTGAACAGGGGCGCAAGATACTGAAGGACAGCGGCCTGCCGATCATCACCGCGGAGTCGCTGAAGGAAGCGGCCGAGAAGGCCGTCGCCGCCTGGAAAAAGCACACCGGAAAGTAAGGAGACTGAATCATGGCAATTCTCATCGACAAGACCACCCGTGTGCTGGTGCAGGGCTTTACCGGCCAGATAGGCACTTTCCATTCCAAGGAGATGATGGATTACGGCACCAATGTTGTCGGGGGCGTGACTCCCGGCAAGGGCGGCAGCAAGCACCTGGAGCGGCCGGTTTTTGACACGGTCAAACAGGCCGTGGCCGCCACCGGCGCCAATGCCAGCATCGTATTCGTGCCGCCCCCGTTTGCCGCCGACAGCATCATGGAAGCGGCGGATGCAGGCATCAAGTACTGCGTCTGCATCACCGACGGCATCCCGGCTCACGACATGATCCGCGTAAAGCGTTACATGCGCCGTTACAAGGCGGAGGACAAGATGGTCCTGACCGGCCCCAACTGCGCCGGCACCATCAGCCCCGGAAAATGCATGATGGGCATAATGCCCGGCCACATTTACCAGGAAGGCAACGTCGGCGTCATTGGCCGTTCCGGGACGCTGGGCTACGAGGCCGCCGCGCAGATGAAGGCATTGGGGATGGGCGTTTCCACCAGCGTCGGTATCGGCGGTGACCCCATCAATGGCAGCTCCTTCATGGATCACCTGGCGCGCTTTGAGGCGGACCCCGAGACCAGGGCCATTGTCATGATCGGCGAGATCGGCGGGCCCCAGGAGGCGGAAGGCGCCCGTTTCTACAAGGAAAATATGAAGAAGCCGGTTATCGGTTACATCGCCGGCCTGACCGCACCCAAGGGACGGCGCATGGGCCATGCCGGCGCCATCATTTCCGCGTTCGGGGAGAGCGCCGCGGAGAAAGTGGAGATCCTGCAGGAATGTGGGGTGGCCGTGGTATCGAGCCCGGCGGAGTTTGGCGAAACCGTGCAAAAGGTTCTGGCGAAGTTGTGAAGCATGAACAAGGCACCGTATCTCGTATCTCGTCGTTCGTGAAGCGTGAAGCGTAAAAGAAAGCCTGATCAGCCTGTTCTGACTTTCACGAGATACGCTTCACGAGATACGAGATACGGTCTTTTGCGAGACACGAGATGCAGCCCAGTTAAGGAACAGCAATGACCAAGCCTAAAGTCATAGTCACCCGCAAATGGCCGGCGCAGGTCGAGGCCGAGCTGCTGAAGGAATTCGAGGTGGAATTGAATCAGTCCGACCAGCCGATGACCGCGGCGGAACTCAAGGCGGCGCTCGGCCGTTGCGAGGCTTTTTGCCCGACGGTGTCCGACAGCATCAACGCGGACGTGCTGGCTGCGGAGCCGTTGCGCGCCAAAATCATCGGCAGCTACGGCGTCGGCTTCAATCATATCGATCTGGATGCCGCCAAGGCACGCGGCCTCGTGGTGACCAACACGCCGGAGGTGCTGACCGATTGCACGGCGGATCTGGCTATGACCCTGATGCTGATGGTCGCGCGCCGCGCCGGCGAGGGTGAGCGGCACGTGCGTAACGGCCAGTGGACCGGCTGGCGTCCCACGCACATGCTGGGCACCAAGATCACCGGCAAGGTGCTCGGCCTGATCGGATTCGGGCGCATCGCCCGTGCCACGGCGCACAAGGCCCACCATGGGTTCGGCATGAAGATCATATTCAACGATCCGTTTCCGCCGCCGGCGGAAGTGCTGCGCGAAACACAGGCCGAAGCCCGGCCGACAGTCGAGGACGTGCTGCGTGAGGCGGACTTCGTGTCGCTGCATTGTCCCGGCGGCAAGGAAACCCATCACCTGCTGAACCAGGCGCGCCTTCAGCTCATGAAATCCGGCGCCTTTTTGATCAATACCGCGCGTGGTGATGTCGTCGATCCGGCCGCGCTGGTGGAAGCGCTGCGCAAAGGTGTCATCGCCGGTGCGGGCCTGGACGTCTACGAGGGTGAACCCAGGGTGCCCGCCGACCTTGTCGGCATGGAAAATGTTGTGTTGCTGCCGCACCTGGGCAGCGCCTCCACGGAGACGCGGGTTGCCATGGGCATGCGCGTGCTGGAAAACCTGCGCCTGTACTTTGCCGGCAAAGAGCCGCGTGATCGCGTTGCGTGAATGATCGGAGCCCGGGTTCCCTGAACGCGGTTGAGGTCGCCGCCGCCACTGTTGATCTGGATGCGGCGGCCGCGGAGTACGCCGGTCAGTTGTCGGCGCTGTTGCGCGAAGAATGGCTGGCGGTAATAGGGGTGCGCAGCCCGGCCATTCTCCCCATCATCAACGGGGCGGAAAGCCTGCCGGAGGATGACAGCCCGAAATTGCTGGCTGCGCTTCAGGCCTGGGGCATCTGGTTCCAGCTGCTCAACATCCTCGAAGAAAACACCGCCATGCGTCGCCGGCGCCAGACCGAGAAGGAACTTGGCCTGGAGCATGTGCCGGGAACTTATTCCCATGTCTTTGCCGAGGCGCGTGCCAGTGGGATCCCGGTCGCCCGCGTCCAGTCCCTGCTCGACGAATTGCTGATCACACCGACGCTGACCGCTCATCCCACCGAGGCCAAACGCGTCACCGTGCTGGAGATTCACCGGCGCATCTACGTGTTGCTGTACGAACTGGAAAGCACGCGCTGGACCGGGCGTGAGCGGACCCAGTTTCTGGCCGGGTTACGCTCCGAGATCGATCTGCTCTGGCTCACCGGGGAACTGCGGCTGGAAAAGCCATCGGTGGCGCAGGAAGTCTCCTGGGGTCTGCATTTCTTTGAACAAACCCTGTATGAACGGGTGCCGGAGACGCAGGAGCGCCTGGAATGGGCATTGCAGCAACATTATCCGGGAAATGATTTTCGTATCCCGGCGTTTTTTCAGTTTGGCTCCTGGATCGGCGGTGACCGGGACGGTAATCCGTTTGTCACCAACGCCGTGACCGACGCGACATTGCAGAGCAACCGCCGCGCTGCGCTCAATCATTACCAGCGACGGCTGGCGCGCCTGCTCCAGCACCTCAGCATCTCGCGCCACGCGATCCGCGCGCCCGAGTTTTTCGATCGGGAACTGGCGCGCCTGTTGCGCGAAAACCCCGCGGGGGAAACGCTGGCCCGGCGCAATCCCGGCGAGCTGTTCCGCCAGTATGTAGCGTGCATGATGGAAAAGTTGCGCCTCACGCAGGAGGGGTCCGGCCCGGGCTATCGCACCGCCGATGAGTTGCTGCAGGACCTGCGCCACATGGAGCGCGCGCTGCGGGAAGCGGACTGCGCACCGCTGGCCCTGGCGTTGGTAACGCCGTTGCGACGCGAGGTCGAGGCCTTCCGTTTTTGCACGGTGCGGCTGGACCTGCGCGAGAACAGCACGGTGACAACACAGGCGCTGCAAGGTATCTGGCGCATGCAAAATCCGTGCACCGAGCCGCCGCTGTTGGAGTCAGCGACCTGGCGCAATTGGTTGCAGGAGGAATTGGCCCGCCCGCTGGACGCTTTGCCGGAGTTTCTATTGGGAGATGAAGCGGCGCAATCGCTGCCGGGGTTGTTGCAACTGGTCGCCGCGCGCCGTTCGCAGCTGGATCGGGAGGCGGTTGGGCACTTCATTTTGAGCATGACGCGGTCCGAGGCCGATGTGCTGGGCGTCTACCTGCTGGCGAAATACACGGGAAATTTTGCCGACGCGCAGGCTGTGGAGCATTGCCTGCTGCCCATTGTGCCGCTGTTTGAAACCATTGCTGATTTGCAGGCCGCGCCAGGCATCATGAAGAACCTGCTGCAGGTACCCGTGGTGCGGCGTTCGGCCAAATACCAGGGTGGATCCCAGGAGGTCATGATCGGTTATTCGGATTCCAACAAGGACGGCGGATTTGTGACGTCCAATTGGGAGCTGTACAGCGCCCAGTCCGCGCTGACCCGCGTCGGCGCCCGCGCCGGCATTCCGATCTCCTATTTCCACGGCCGCGGCGGTTCGGTGAGCCGCGGCGGCGCACCCACCGGGCATGCCATTGCCGCGCAGCCGGCGGGTTCCATCCACGGACGCATGCGCACCACTGAACAGGGCGAGGTGGTATCGTCAAAATATGCCAACAAGGGCACGGCCCAGTACCAGATGGAATTGCTGGCGGCGAGCGTGTTGGCGCACACGCTGAAATCCCTGGATGAAAAGGAGCTGCAACCCATTCCGGAGTTTCAGGAGGCGCTGGATGCGCTGTCCAACCTGGCCTTCACCTGCTATCGCGGACTGGCCGAGGTCGTCGGACTGGTGGATTACTACAACGCGGCCAGCCCGGTGGAGGAGTTGGTGCAGTTGAACATCGGTTCCCGGCCGGCACGCCGGTTCGGGGCCAAATCGCTGCACGACCTGCGTGCCATTCCCTGGGTGTTCGCCTGGACCCAGAATCGGCACCATGTCCCGGCCTGGTACGGCCTGGGCAGCGCCATACGCAGTTTTCTGGATGTGCGCGGTGCCGATGGCCGGGAATTGTTGCGGCACATGTTCGCCGAATCACGCCTGTTCCGCCTGGTCATTGATGAGGCGGAGAAGTCTCTGTGTTTTGTGGATCTGGATGTGGCGCGCAGCTACGCGGAACTGCTGGCGGACCCGGAGTTGCGGGAGCGGATATTCGGCATGGTGGAGCGTGAATATGCGCTAACCTGCCGCCAGGTACTGGACCTGACCGGTGAGACCCACCTTGGGCAGAGGTTTCGAAAATTCAGCCGCAAACTCCAGCGCCGTGGCCAGATACTGAAACAGGTCGGCCTGGTGCAGTCGCGGCTGGTGCGGCGCTTCCGTGAACGCAAGGATCACGCCGACCTGATCCCGCTGTTGTTGTCCATCAATTGTGTGTCCTCCGGGCTGGGCTGGACCGGCTAACCCCAATCCCAGGGGATTGCCCCTGCCGCAGCGCAACACCATGGATGCTGCATCACGAAAAGTCCCTTTCAAGCCATTGAGCCATAAAGATATAATTTCTGTTGCAGTGCACCAATATCGGATTAGAATCATGGGCTGACGATTCCGCCACCTTCAGAGGTTTTTCATGATGCAGATCCAGAGCAAAGTCGCTGTAGTCACCGGCGCCGCCAGCGGTATCGGCCGGGCGGTCTCCCTGGAGCTGGCGCGGCGCGGCTCCAAAAAGATTGCCATGGTGGACATGTCAGACCAGGTCGAGATTGCCGCGGCCCAGGTCAACAATGAAGTGGATCAAAGTGTGGCAGTGGCGTTTCGCGGCGATGTGACCCAGGAGTCGTTCCGCACGCATGTGTACGACGAAATGGCGACACGCCACGGGGTCATGCAGATCTGCGTCCCGGCGGCCG
>MGYT01000182.1:11481-12723 GCA_001801865.1 Gammaproteobacteria bacterium RIFCSPLOWO2_02_FULL_61_13 | reverse complement strand
GTAAAGGTCGACAAGGAAACGTCGAAGGCGAATATTTATCCGGTGGAGCACTTCCGCCAGGTTATCGAAGTCAACCTCATCGCCCCGGTCTACTGGGCCATGGAAATGGTGGCGCGCATCGCCGAGGATCGATCACGGCGCGGATTGAAGCGCTGGCACCCGGATGAGCATGTGCAGGGGACTGTCATCTTTATCGGTTCCGTCTCGTCCCAGGGCAACAAGGGACAGATTTCCTATGCCTCCACCAAGGCGGGACTGGAAGGCGCGGCGGCCACGCTGTCAAAGGAGGCCATGTTTCACGGCGTGCGTTGCGGGGTCATCCATCCCGGTTTCACCAATACCCCCATGGTGCGCGCCCTGGGCGAAGAGTACATAGATCGGAATATTCTTCCCGCGACGCAGTTGGGCAGGTTGATTCAGCCGGAGGAGATCGCCGACGCCATTTGTTTCATGATCTCCAATTCCGCCATCAGCGGGACGCTGTGGGCGGATGCCGGCTGGCATCCACTGCCGGTCTGAACCGGGGATCGCAGCAGCGACTGTCCACACGGCAGACTGTTAATCAGCCGGAAATATGGTTTCAGTACCGGATCAGACTGAAAACGGCACCATCCGTCACGAAGGTGACGCGGCCCGCATCTTCTTTGACGGATACTGGATCCGCTATTACGCACCCCCCGAGGACACCCCCGCTGCCAAGCGCAAGCTGCTGATCTCACTTGCGCGACGCGTGTTTCATCACACTGAGCCCGGTATCAACACGCCGGGCGAGAAGCTGGCATTGGCCCGCAGCGCCTACGACGCGGAAACCGATCCGGTGCGCAAGCGTGTGAACGGGGCCATGCTGGCCGGTGCGCTCTTCAACCGCGCCATCGACATCCTTACCGTCATGTCGGAACTCGCCAACGACGGTGTGGCATTGAAGAACGACAATCCGGTCATGATTGAATGCGAGCAGTGTCTGCGCGATGCCGCCAGCTTCGGCAAAATGGTGAAGCATTACAGCGGTGAAGAGGGTATCGACGAGTTGTGGGGCGAACCCCTGAAGGCGTTCCTGGTGCCAATGCCGGAATACTACCAAAGCCGGTATGCCAAGGTTGCCAAGTCCATGGACAACCTGGACACCATCGCTGGCAGCATGCTGGACGTGTTCAACCCGATGCCTGAGTTCGAAGGCGTGAGCATGCTCATCGAGCGGCTGGCCGTGGCCGCCAGGGCGGAGACCGAGATTTTCCGCAGCGA
>MGYT01000182.1:9999-11475 GCA_001801865.1 Gammaproteobacteria bacterium RIFCSPLOWO2_02_FULL_61_13 | reverse complement strand
CATCTTCTTCGTCTGGCCGCGGTTTGTTGAAGCCGGGGAGGCCATTGACGCGTACAAGCCGCGGCTTCCTGACAACATGGACGCCGCAACCCGCCTGCACTTCCGCGACGCACGCTGGCTCCTGAACCGGGGCAAGAGCATCCTTACTTTTATTGCTGCCGCGCGCGTCCCCATGCCGAAGACCACCCAGGAGTACCTGTCCCGTTGTGATGCCTTTGCCCGTGGTGAAGTTGATGTGAAGTGAACTGCGGCGGCATCTGATCCGGGTCTACTTTGGCGCCGTCTCGATGCCGGGCACCGGACGCGATTTTTCCAGCACCGACATGGCCGTGGCGATAAAGCCCGCGATATCCGATGCGTTGGTGGGGATGATCAAGGTGTTGGATTGCTTGGCCAGGTTCGCAAATGCCGAAATGTATTGTTCCGCGACTTTCAGATTGGCTGCTTCCATGCCACCGGCTGAACCGATGGCGGTCGCCACGGACTGCACGCCGGCGGCGGTCGCCTCCGCAATCATGCGGATGGCGCTGGCCTCGCCCTGTGCCCGGTTGATGGCCGCCTGTTTTTCGCCCTCGGAACTGAGCACGGCGGCCTGTTTCTGCCCGTCGGCAAGATTTATCTCCTCCTGCCGCTGACCCTCGGACTTGGCGATCAGCGCGCGCTTCTCTCGTTCCGCGGTGATCTGCTGTTGCATGGCACGCAGGATCGCCTCGGGCGGGGTCAGGCTCTTGATCTCGTAGCGCAGAACCTTGATGCCCCAGTTGCGCCCCGCCTCGTCCAGCACACTGACGATCTGGCGGTTGATCTCATCCCTTGACTCGAATGTCTTGTCCAGTTCCATCTTGCCGATCTCGGATCGCAACGTGGTCTGCGCCAGTTGCGTGATGGCGGCAATGTAATTGGCAGAGCCATAGGAGGCCTGGCGCGGATCCATGACCTGGTAATAGAGTACGCCATCTACGGCCAGTTGCGTGTTGTCGCGCGTGATGCAGACCTGCTCGGGTACATCCAGCGGTACCTCCTTCAGGGAGTGGGAATACGCCACCCGTTCCCAGAACGGCACCACCAGATTCAGCCCCGGTTCGAGGATTCTGTCGAACCGGCCCAACCGTTCCACCACCAGTGCGAACTGCTGCGGCACGATGCGGACGCCTTCAATAATGAACGCCACGAACACGCCGATGAAAAACACCCATACGGCAAAGTCATGAGTGGGAGGAAACGCCAGTGCCGCAATCGTGGCGGCAATCGCCATCATCAGTTTGCCGAACATGGGGATACTCCTGTCTGAACCGCAATTAGTCGGGTACAGATTCCAACTCTGCCCCCGATCCGCTTAATCCGGTGGCCGTATGCTGACGAGCAGGGTGTTGCCTGACGTGGATTGTACGTACACCGTGGCGCCCGGCTGCAAGTCCGAGCCGCCCTCAATGCGCGCATCCCAACTGGCATCGCGGTAGCGGACCCGCGCCCGCC
>MGYT01000182.1:9092-9954 GCA_001801865.1 Gammaproteobacteria bacterium RIFCSPLOWO2_02_FULL_61_13 | reverse complement strand
GTCATCAGCGCGGCGAGCAAAATCTGAACCGGGAAGCCCTGGTCGAAATACGCCGCCGCAGCGGCAGCGAAACAGGAGACGCCCAGGACCAGCAGGTAGAACGTGCCCGTGGTCATTTCGATGATGACCAGCGTAAAACCCAGGATCAGCCAGGCAACATAAGTTTCCATACGGGTTAATCTTGCACAGGGTCGAAGTGAAAGCAACCGGAGCGCCGCGGCAGTCGGCAAGATATTCCATGCTACGCTGATCAAGGGTTGGCAGGAGGGGAGGCAGGACCATGAATCATGATATTGGGGCGGCTCCGATGCGTATGTTCTGGCTTGCCGTGGCCGGCGTGTTTCTGGCCTGGGGCCTGGTCTGGGTATTCCTGCTGCCGCTGGAAGGTCGCGGCACCATCGGCGACATGTTCGGTGTCGTGAATGCCTTGTTCTCCGGGCTGGCGTTCATCGGCATCATCTACACCATCCTGTTGCAAAGCCGGGAACTGCAACTGCAGCGGCGCGAGTTGACACTGACGCGCGCCGAAATTGAAGGGCAAAAGCTGCAATTGATGGCGCAGAACGAGACGCTGCGCAAGGAAAGTTTTGAACACACATTCTTTGCCCTGTTGCGGCTGCAAAACGACATTCTCGGCAACATGGACCTGCGCAGTGCGGATGGCCAGCCGGTCCGGGGCCGCGACTGTTTTCGGGTGTTCTGCAAGCGCTTCCGGACCTGTTATGCCGAGTATGTGGACCGGCATCCCGAGGACTCCGAATCGGAACGCATCAACGCCGCCTACACGCGGTTCTTTGACGAGAGCCAGGCGGAACTGGAGCATTATTTCCGCTCGCTCTATAACAGCGTGAAGTTCGTCAAG
>MGYT01000182.1:8643-9033 GCA_001801865.1 Gammaproteobacteria bacterium RIFCSPLOWO2_02_FULL_61_13 | reverse complement strand
CGAGGCGGTGCTTTTGTTCTATAGCTGCCTGAGTGATTTTGGCCGGGACAAGTTCAAACCTTTGCTGGAGGAATTTGCAATGCTGGAGGCCCTGCCGCGGGCACTGCTGATCAACTCGACGGAGCATCTGCTGCTTTACGAGGCCGGGGCATTCGGATAGCAGGATATTACAGTCGCGGTGACGTGCGGTGGGGGATTATCATGTGAGCCTGGGTAAATAAACCAAACCTGAGGGGGACGTATGAATGCATTACCAAATTTCCTGGCCGTTATTATGGCGGCCGTGGCGAGTTTCGTGGTGGGTGGTGTGTGGTATTCGAAAATGGGTTTTGCCAGGCAGTGGATGCAGGAGACCGGGATCACGGAGGAAAAGGCAAAGCAGGCAGACAT
>MGYT01000182.1:474-8622 GCA_001801865.1 Gammaproteobacteria bacterium RIFCSPLOWO2_02_FULL_61_13 | reverse complement strand
CCCTGGTCATGGCTCTGTACCTGAAGACCAATCATTCGCTGATTGACGCCGTCGCTTTTGGATTTGCGGTTGGAAGCTGCTGGGTGGCAACTTCCTTTGGCGTAAATTACCTGTTTGAAGGGAAGAGCCTGCGGCTGTTTTTCATCAACGGTGGCTACGTGATTGTGCAGTTCACGGTCATGGGTCTGGTGCTCGGCCTGTTCCTGTAATGCGGCGTTTCATCGGCGCACACGGCGGATTGTCGTGTGCCCGTTTTTTTACCCTGGCGGATAATTTAAGGAGGCGACGTGGAACCCGTGGCAATCGTTACCGCGCTGATACTCGTGCAATTCATCGTGTTCGGCATGCTCGTTGGCCGCGCACGCGTCAAGTACCGCATCAAGGCGCCGGCCATCACCGGCGACCCGATTTTTGAACGGCATTTTCGTGCACACCAGAATACGCTTGAACAGTTGGTGGTCACGATCCCTGCACTCTGGATGTTTGCCTATTACGTGCACGCAGTGGCAGCAGCTGTGCTCGGTGTGATCTATTTGGTTGGGAGAACACTGTACTATCGGACCTATGTGGCTGACCCTGCGAAACGCAGCGCCAGTTTCAGCATCGGCATTTTCGCCACCGCGATATTGGTCCTGGGTGGACTGGCCGGTGCCGGCTGGCACTGGTTGCGTTAGGTGCTTGATTGCCGCGGCATGTACTGTTCGCGGTAGATATCCACGAATGCCAGCACCAGTGCGATAAGCAGCGGGCTGATCAGCGCGCCCACCAGGCCGTACACCCGGATCCCGCCCAGGATGCCGAGAAACAGCAGCAGGATGGGCAGGCCGGCCTGGCCGCCGACGATGTAGGGGCGCAGAAAGTTGTCCACCAGCCCGACGACGAACATGCCCCACAACACGAGGCCGATGCAGGCCAGCGTCTGGCCCTCAATCAACAGGTAGGCTGCGGCCGGTATCCAGACCAGGCTGGCGCCGACGAAGGGCACCACTGCCAGCAATGCGCTGGCAAAACCCAGGAATACCGGGAACGGCACGCCGGCCACGGCCAGACCCATGCCGGTCAACGCGCCCTGCGCAGAGGCCGTGACAAATGCCCCGCGGATGATGGCCGACATGGTGCGATCCAGCCGGCCGATGATGCGCCACTTGTACTCCTCCTCCATGGGCACCAGGTCCGCAATCCAGTGCACAATGCGGTGTCCATCGCGAAAGAAGAAGTACACCGCCAGCACCAGCACCATCAGGTCCAACAGCACGACCACCGCCTTTTTCAGCGTGGCCACGCCGAAGCTGGTCAGGGAATTGCCAATCTCCTTGAGCGCATCCACGGCGATCCCCTTCAGGTCGGCCTGCCAGATTTGCACATGCGGGCTGACCTTCGACCAGAGTCTTTGTATCGGCTCCGGCAACTGACTGGCCAGCGTACCGCTCGTGTCGGAGTGTTTTCCAAGCCAGTCACTGACCGCCGGGGCCACGTCGGTGGCCTCGGAGACCAGCAGCCAGAGAAACACGAACACCGGAACGACAATCGTGACCACGACGACCATGCTGGTGATGGCGGCGGCAACCGAACTGCGTGAAACCCGCGCCGCTATGCGCTTGTGTACCGGGTAGAAAATGAGCACGAGCATTACCGCGCCCAGCAATGCCGGCACGAATGGCGACAGGATGCGCAGCAGCTGGTATAGCAGGTAGAGAAACGCGGCAAAGAAGAACGCGAGGAACAGCAACTTGCGCCGCTCCCCGCCGGTGTCACCCACCAGCGATCCGACCACCTGCGTCAGACCGGATTTGTCCGGATCGTCGCTCATCGTATATGCGCGCCCAGCTATTTTCTGTCCGCCAGTGCGGTGTAATGCCGTTCCGTCGGCCCGGTGTAGATCTGGCGCGGCCGGCCGATCTTGTTTTCCGGGTCTTCCATCATCTCCTTGCACTGGGCGATCCAGCCCGGCAGGCGGCCGATGGCAAACATCACCGTGAACATGTTGACGGGGATGCCCATGGCCTTGTAGAGCAGGCCGCTGTAGAAATCCACGTTCGGGTACAGCTTGCGCTCAATGAAGAATGGGTCGGACAGTGCGGCCTCCTCCAGTTCCTGCGCCAGCTGCAACATCGGGTCGTTCACGCCCTTTTTGTTCAGTATGACCTGCGCCATCTGCTTCAGGATCTTCGCGCGCGGGTCGTAATTCTTGTACACGCGGTGGCCGAAGCCCATGAGCCGCACCTTGGCCTTCTTGTCCTTGACCTGGGAGACAAATTCCTTGCAGCTGAGTTTGGTTTGCTGCATTTCCTCCAGCATTTCGATCACCGCCTGGTTGGCGCCGCCATGGAGCGGACCCCACAGGGCGCAGATACCCGCGCTGACCGAGGCAAACAGGTTGGCCTGGCTGGATCCCACCAGGCGCACGGTGGAGGTGGAGCAGTTCTGCTCATGGTCGGCATGCAGGATGAGCAGAATATTCAATGCGCGCACCATGTCCGGATCCGGCTCGTAGCGCTCGGCCGGCGTGGCAAACATCATGTGCAGGAAATTGGCGCAGTAACTCAGGTGATTCTGCGGGTACATCATCGGCTGGCCGACGCTCTTCTTGTAGCTGAATGCCGCGATGGTGCGCAGCTTGGACAACAGGCGCGTGGACTGCATGTCCATGTTCTCGAAGACATTCAGCGATTCGGGATAATAGGCCGACAGCGAGCAGACCATAGAGGAAAGGATCGCCATGGGATGAGCCGTGGCCGGGTAGCCGTCGAAGAACCGGATCATGTCCTCGTGGATCATGCTGTGATAGGTCAACAGGTTGGAAAAGCGTTTCCACTGTTCCTGGGTCGGAAGCTCACCGTGAAGCAGCAGGTAACTGGTCTCCACGAACGTGGACTTTTCCGCCAGGTCCTCAATGGGGATGCCGCGGTAACGCAGGATGCCCTGCTCACCGTCCAGATAGGTGATGGCGCTGCGCGTGGCGCCGGTATTCATATAACCCGTATCCAGCGTTATATAGCCGGTCTGGGCGCGCAGCCTGGTGATATCGATGGCCTTTTCGTTTTCACTGCCGACGACAACGGGCAATTCATATTCCTTGCCTTCCAGCGTGAGTTTTGCAGTATTGCTCATGGCTCTTCCCCATTCAGACGTGTAAGCGGCTGGCCGATCCGGGCCCGCCGCGCATTGTAGCAGGGTGATGTAAAATGTTGTCCCGCATCACTCAAAAATTTCCAGCCGACCCAAGTCGTGCCCGCCGGTTCCTTGAATAAGGGGATCACGCGGCCCATACTGACCCCCATAGCGGCAGCAGGTGAAAAGATGAAGACAAGCGCCAGAAATTTCATCAAGTGCAAGGTGAAGGAGATCCATCAGGGGATCGTCAGCGCCGAGGTGGTGCTGGAACTGGCTGATGGGCAACAGATCATCTCCATCGTGACAAAGAACTCGGTTGAGGACCTGGAACTGAAACCCGGCATGCAGGTGAACGCCATTGTAAAGGCCTCGAGCATCATGATTGGCACTACAGATTGATGCAAAACTACCGCCATGGATGGCGGGTATGCAAAAAATGCAGGAGCAATTTTTTGCGAATGCCATGGATGGCGGGTATGCAAAAAATGCAGGAGCAATTTTTTGCGAATGCCAAGGATGGAGGGTATGCAGAAAATGCAGGAGCAATTTTTTGCGAATGCCAAGGATGGCGGGTATGCAGAAAATGCAGGAGCAATTTTCTGCCGACCCTGAACAAGTCCTCCCGGGATTATTTAGGGCATTAATGAAAATCAAACTGCTATTAAGGGCGGAAGTGATGAAAAAGAGTAGATTTTGGCAATGGCTGGTTGCGACCGCGCTGTTGGTCGCAACATCCGCGGCCTCTGCGGCCGGATATGTCATCCACGCTGGCCGGTTCGTGGACGTGGAGGCCGGGGAAGTCCGGGAGCAGGTCAGCATCGTCACGGATGGCAATCGCATCAGCGACGTGCGCCCTGGCTTCATCGCAGCCCGTTCCGGCCAGCAATTGCTGGACCTGCGCGGGCACACGGTGCTGCCCGGCCTGATTGACCTGCACGTGCATATTGCGGACGAGTTCTCGCCCAAGTACCACAGCGAATATTTTTTCATGGAACAGGCCGATTATGCGCTGCGGGCGATCCCGTTCGCCGAACGCACGCTGCTGGCTGGATTTACCTCGGTGCGCAATCTCGGTGAAAAGGAACATGGTGTCACGTATGCGATACGCCGCGCCGTGGAGGCCGGTCACATCGATGGTCCGCGCATCTTCACCGCCGGCGCCGGATTGGCCACCACTGGCGGGCATTCCGATCCGACCAATGGCCTGCGGCACGAATACATGGGCGACCCCGGGCCGGAACTGGGGGTACTCAACGGCGCGGATGATGCGCGCAAGGCCGTGCGACAGCGCTACAAGGAGGGCGCGGACGTCATCAAACTTACAGTGACCGGCGGCGTGCTCAGCCTGGCAAAGAGCGGCGACAATCCGCAATTCACCGCCGGGGAACTGACGGCCGTCATGGAGACCGCCCATGATTACAATCTGCCGGTGACTGTCCACGCCCACGGCGCGGAGGGCATGAAGCGTGCCATACGGGCCGGAGTCGATTCCATTGAACACGGCACCTTCATGGATGACGAGGCGCGGCAATTAATGAAGGAACACGGCACCTGGTACATACCGACGCTGTCGGCCGGCAAGTGGGTGGCAAAAAAGGCCGAAGAGCCCGGCTATTTCCCGGAAATCATCCGCGTCAAGGCCGCGGCGGTCGGACCCCAGATTCAGGAGACCTTCGCCGCCGCCTACAAGGACGGCGTAAAAATCGCGTTCGGCACCGATGCCGGTGTCTTCCCCCATGGGCAGAACGCCATGGAATTCGGCTACATGGTCGAGGCCGGCATGCCGCCTCTGGAGGCGATCCAGGCTGCGACGCTGAATGCCGCCCAGGTCCTGCGCCGCGATCAGGATCTGGGTTCCCTGGTAACGGGAAAACTGGCGGACATCGTCGCGGTGCGTGGCGATCCCCTGAAGGACATTGATCTGATGAATCACATGGCCTTCGTGATGAAGGACGGCGTGGTTTACAAGAATGACTGACGTTTGGGATCGTTGATGAAACTTTGTAAGTGCCTCAGATTGTCATTCCGACCGAAGGGAGGAATCTTGCTTGTACGATCAGATCCCTCCTCGCTGCGCTCGTTCGGGATGACAAAACAATGGAGATGAGCGATGAAATCCGGAATGACTGAACTGCTGGCGGCGATGTTGTTGGCAGTGGCCTGGTCCGGGCCCGGGCTGGCCGCGGATGAAGAAGCGGACAAATTCAAGGACGTGCAGATCGAAACCGTCAGCGTCGCCGGCGGCATTTACATGCTGGTGGGGCAGGGCGGGAATATCGGCGTCTCTACAGGCGAAGACGGGGTGTTTCTCATTGATGACCAGTACGCGCCGTTGACCGAACGGATCAAGGCCGCGGTGGCCGCGCTTTCCGATCGGCCGGTGCGTTTCGTCCTCAACACCCACTGGCACGGCGATCATACCGGCGGCAATGAAAACCTGGCCCGGGAGGGTACCGTCATCGTTGCCCACGACCAGGTCTACGAGCGCATGAGCAGGGAGAATTTCCTCGCCGCGTGGAGCATGACGGTGCCTGCTTCTCCGAAGGGGGCATTGCCGGTTATTTCCTTCAATGACACCATCACCTTCCACCTCAACGGTCACGACATCCATGCCGTCCACGTTGAACATGCGCATACGGATGGTGACAGCATCGTTCATTTCCGCGCCGCCAACGTGATCCACACCGGGGACATCTGGTTCAACGGAATGTACCCGTTCATAGACAGCGATACCGGCGGATCCCTGGACGGGGTGATCGCGGCCGTCGACGTGATCCTGAAGCTGGCCGACGAGCAGACCAAAATCATCCCGGGCCATGGTCCCCTGTCGGACCGGAAGGGGTTGCTGGGTTACAGGAAGTTCCTGCTGGATGTGCGCGAGCGGGTGGGCAAACTGTTGCAACAAGGCAAGTCGTTGGACGAGATCCGCGCCGCGAAGCCGCTGGCCGATTATGAGGCGACCCTGGGCAAGGGATTTTTATCCACCGACAAATTTCTGGAGGTCGCCGTGGCCGCATTGGGCAAGTGGCAGCATTGACCATGACGGCAACGCTTTACATCGGGAACAGGAATTACTCGTCGTGGTCGCTGCGCGGCTGGCTGCTGGTCCGCTTGAGCGGACTGGAATTCCAGGACCAGACGATCCCGCTTTTCACGCCGGACACCAAGGCGCAGGTTCTCGCCGTGAGTCCCTCCGGGATGGTGCCCTGCCTGCACCACGGCAGGGTCGTGACCTGGGATTCAATGGCGATTGCCGAATACCTGCATGAACAATTCCCCCAGGCCGGCATCTGGCCGCGCGACCCGGTGCAACGCGCTCATGCGCGGAGCATCAGCGCCGAGATGCATTCCGGTTTCGCCGATCTGCGCCGTGCCATGCCCATGGATATCCACGCCAGCAAACGGGGGGGCACCCAGTCGCCGGAGGTGCAGTCCAACCTGCGGCGCATTGAACAAATTTGGACCGATTGCCGGACCCGGTTTGGCGCCGGAGGCGAATTTCTGTTTGGCGCCTGGTCCGGTGCGGACTGCATGTATGCCCCGGTGGTGATGCGCCTCCACAGTAATGGCGTGCAGATGAATGTCACCACGCAACAGTACGTGGCTGCCGTGCGCGCGCAGAAAGACACGGCCGAGTGGATCGCCGCGGCCCGCTCGGACCCATGGGTCATTGACTGGGAGGCAGCGGCCAGGGCCGGCGTCGCGCCGGTCGCGCAACGCAAGTGACGACACTGATCCGGACGGCTACGGTCGCCGACGCGGGCCTCATCCTGGACTTTGTCCGCGAACTGGCGGTCTATGAAAAGCTGGCCGGGGAAGTGGTCGCGACGGAAGACCTGTTGCGCGACACATTATTTGGCCCCGGCGCCACGGCCGAGGTGCTGATTGCCGAGGCGGACGGGCAACCGGCAGGGTTTGCATTGTTTTTCCACAACTACTCCACGTTTCTCGCCCGCCCCGGCATTTACCTCGAGGACCTGTTTGTGCGGCAGCAATTCCGCGGCCGGGGAGTCGGGCGCGCATTGCTGGCGCAGATCGCGCATCTGGCGCGGGAGCGCAAGTGCGGACGCGTCGAATGGTCAGTCCTGGACTGGAATCAGCCGGCGATCCGTTTCTACCAGTCCCTTGGTGCGGTGCCCCAGGATCAATGGACCACTTTTCGCCTCACCGGCGAATGTATCGGTGATTTGGCGAACCTTGCCACGCAACCGTCCGGAGAACTTGCATGAGCCGGCGCGACTGGAGCCCCTATGCCCTGCTGCTCATCGACGTGCAGGAGGACTTCTGGCCGGCCGGCATGGAAGAGAAGTTTCCCCACTTCAAGGACAGCGTTGAACGTGTGTTGCGTATTTGCCGGGCGGAAGGGCTGGACGTGTTGCACATTCGCGCGTGCTTCAAGCCGGACGGATCCGACTGGATGGCACGCTACAAGTTGCTGGGTTCACTGCCGTGCATCCAGGGCACGCCGGGTGAACAGGTGATGCCCTGCGCGCGTGAACTGCCCGGAGAGCCGATATTGTACAAACACAGTTACGACAGCTTCTGCAACCCGGAGGTGGATGCCTGGCTGCGAAGCAACGGCAAGCGTTATGTGCTGGTTGCCGGGCTGGTCACCGCCGTGTGCGTGCTGCTTACCGGCGCGTCCGCCGCGCAGCGCGGATACCTGGTCGCCATCGTGGAGGATTGTTGCGCGGACCAGGCCGGCGCCCATGACATGGTGCTGCAGCGCTATCCCAATATGCTGGAACGTGTGACCGCTGATGAGATTGTTGCCCGCCACGGCACATGGCAGGATCAACTGCGCAGGCTGGAGTCAGGGGTTCAGGGTTGCTGATACGCCGGCCCGGCGCGTCAAATGATTTTCTTCCGCTGCGCTGATCTTTTGTTCACCTGGTAACCACGAGGCTGGGAAATGGGCACGGTTCGACTGTTTCTGGCGCTGTCGGTGGTCATTCATCATCTCCCACAGCGGTCATTTCAATGGCTCAATGCCGGCGTGGCGGTAATTGCCTTCTTCATGATTTCCGGTTTTTA
>MGYT01000182.1:0-460 GCA_001801865.1 Gammaproteobacteria bacterium RIFCSPLOWO2_02_FULL_61_13 | reverse complement strand
GCCTTCTTCATGATTTCCGGTTTTTACATGGCGCTGGTCATCAATGAAAAGTATCGCCACCTGGACCACTGGCGCCTGCGCTTCTACCTGGGCCGCCTGGCCCGGATTTTCCCGGCCTACCTGTTCGTACTGACGTTTGGCGTGATTTGGACCCTGGTACTGCATTCGGCAAATCAGGCTGTGCTTATGCACTACACGCAGCTTGAACTGTGGAAGCAGAGTACGCTCGTTTTCATGAATGTGTTCATCGTCGGGCAGGATATGTTCCAGACTGTCCTGATGACGCCGGTGGAGGGTGGTCATAACGTCGTGGCTGATTCCGCCTTTGCGTTGTTGGGTGAGGACTACTTCCAGAATAAATTCATGGTAATAGGCCAGGCCTGGTCGCTGGCCTCGGAACTGGTTTTCTATGCACTGGCGCCGTTCCTGGTTACCAGCCGGTGGCGGGTGTTCGCGCTAT
>MGYT01000181.1:11100-14932 GCA_001801865.1 Gammaproteobacteria bacterium RIFCSPLOWO2_02_FULL_61_13 | reverse complement strand
TCACCGCCTGCTCGACCACGCTGTCGGCAAGCGCGTCGCCCTCGGCGTTATGCGCCGCCGCGTCGGCATGACGCCCGCAACTGCAGCGCGACACCAGGCGCGTATCGGGATCGAAGGGATCGCGGAAAATCGACATGGCATTGCTCCTTTAAATCTATGGCTGTGAGTGCCCATATAGCATTTCCCATGCCAAGCCGATTGCGGACCTTTGCAGCCGTGACTGGCCGTTCTGGTGCACGTATTTGGTGCGCGGCTCTGTGGCCCGCACCATCAGTGCGCGCGACGATGCTGGCGCGGTGCTTCAGACAAGCCTGGTGGCGTCGTCCAACGGCATGAACAGAGAAACGCGGTCCTCGGTGCCGACGATCCTCGTGATATGCCCCTGTCCGGTCAGGTCCTCGACCAGATGCAGCACGCCCGGCCGGCTTCTGAGCACCTGACCGTCACCGGTTTGGATTTCGGCCTCGCCGCTGATGGTCGCGATCAGTTGCCGCCGCGGCGCCGTGTGCCAGTTCGCGTACGCGCCTGGCGACTGGCGGTGCAGTTCCACGCCCGACCCCGTCAAAAGGTTTGACACCAGGCCGAATCTTGCCGATTTCAGCGGCACCTCCACAGGTTCCTGGCGGCTTTTGCCGTCCTCGCCGGTAAAGATTCTCCAGATACGCAATGTTTCAGCCATTTGATGCCCTTTCCCTGGGAAGAACCAGGCAGAAGCGCGTTTCAACATCGGGAATGCTTTGTGCGGCGACATCTCCGCCGTGAAGCCGGGCAATGGTGCGCACGATGGCCAATCCCAGTCCGGTGCCTTCCAGTTTTTTGTCGCGGGCGCCGCTGGTTCGATAGAAACGGTCAAATATGCGCGGCAGTTCTTCAGCGGCAATGCCATGCCCGGGATTGACAATAACAACGGAAACCTTACCGGGGTCGGTTGCGGCTATCTCGATCCGTATGAGGGCGCCGGGCGGCGAGTTGCGCACCGCATTGGACATCATGTTCGCCAGCGCGCGCTGCACCAGGAGGCGATCCGCCTGCACGCTGCCTTGTCCATTCAGAACCACGCGCAGGCGCCCTTCTTCGATAAGCGGCTCGAAATACTCGATAAGCTTCGCGCACTCCGCCGCGAGATTCACCTGCTCCGGATGCAGCGCCGCCTGAGCATTGTCCGCCTGGGCCAGAAACAGCATGTCCTGGATCATGCGCGACAGCCGCTCGAACTCTTCGGCATTGAGCTCCAGCACGGACCGGTATTCGTCATTGGCGCGCGCGCGCGACAGCGCGACCTGCGTCTGCCCCAGCAGGTTGTTGATCGGCGTGCGCAACTCGTGGGCGATGTCCGAGGAAAACTCATTCAGGCGGCGGAACGAGTCCTCAAGGCGCTCGAGCATGCCGTTGAAATTCGATGCCATCTCGCTTAATTCGGCCGGCGTGTCCTCCGGCCGCAGCCGCTCGCCCAGGCGGCTGGCGGTGATCTCGCCCGCCGCCGCTGCCATGCGGCGCAGCGGCACCAGTCCCTGGCGCACAACGATCAGGCCCAGAACTGCCGCGATCAGGCCGCCGGCCAATGTGATCAGCACCAGGGCCCGGCTGTAAGCTCCCTGGATGTCCTTGGGCTCGCTGACATCCAGGGCAAGCCGCACGCGCGCGGCACTGCCGTCGGCAAAGCCGCCGGAAATTTCCGCCACGCTGAAATGCCGCTCGTCGAATTGCCAATCCACCGGGTGTTCGATGTCCGGCGCGCGCGAAAATACTTCCGTGGGAAACCCCTTCGGCAAGGTACTGAGCAGAGCGCCGCCCGCGGCATCAATTACCGAGAAGGTGAGCCGGTGATTCTTGCCAAGTTCCGCGGTAATTGCGCCGCCGCGGCTGGCGAAGCTGCGCGCATTGGGCTGGGAGGCCACCAGGATACGCAGCGCATTGCCGGCAACTTCAAGGTCCTGCTGCGCGCTGCTGCGCCACTGCTGCTCGACGAAAAAAAACACGAAGGCATTGGTGACGGAGAGAACAGCCACCGATACCGCCGCGAACAGGACGGCGAGCGTAGCGGTCAGTGAAATGGGTGAGTCTGACCGCTGCCCGGTCACAAACCGCGTTCCTCGAGAACGTAGCCGATGCCGCGGATGGAATGCACCAGCTTGGCGGGAAACGGATCGTCTATCTTGGCGCGCAGGCGCCGCACGGCAACATCGACAACATTGGTATCGCTGTCGAAATTCATGTCCCAGACCTGCTCCGCGATCAGGGTGCGCGAAAGCACTTCTCCCTGGCGCCGAGCCAGCAGGGAAAGCAGCGCGAACTCCTTTGCGGTCAGGTCGATTCTCACGCCCGCGCGCAGCACTTTGTGACGCAGCAGGTCGACTTCAAGTTCGCCGATGCGGATCTGTTCGGGCTCGCGGGTCTTGCCACGGCGGAGCAGGCCACGTATGCGGGCGAGCAACTCCGAAAAGGCAAACGGCTTGATGAGATAGTCGTCGGCACCCAATTCGAGCCCCTTGACCCGATCATCCACCCGGTCGCGGGCGGTCAGAAACATCACCGGAGTCTGCTTCTGGGCGCGAATGGCCTCCAGGACATGCCAGCCGTCCACGCCGGGTAACCCGACATCCAGCACCACCAGGTCGTAATCGCCGCTCAGGGCGAGGTGCTGGCCGTCGACACCGTTGCGCGCCACATCGACCACAAATCCGTTTTCCGACAATCCTTTGTGCAGATAATCGCCGGTCTTGGGCTCGTCCTCGACGATGAGCAAACGCATGTGATCAATCCATTTCCTGGACGGCTAAGTGGTAATTGTCCCTCAATACACGGACTGGATTGATTACGAGTTTGTAATCTTTCTGAAACCTTGCCGTCAATGTCGATGGCCGAAAATCCTGGCTTGCTAATCTGAGGTGACTATCATGACCCGATTGCTTACCCTTCTGGCCGCCTTGTTTTCTTGCAGCCTTGCCTTTGCCGAAGAGGGAGAAGTGCCGATGGAAACCGTCGGTATCGGAGGCATCATCGGCTTTTTCGTGGTCTGCATCGTCATGGCCGGCATTTTCTTCTGGTACATGAGACCGGGCGCGAAAAAGGAACCCGGCGACAAGATCGGCGAGAAAAAATAGCCTGGCGCCAAGCCGCCCGTTAGCGGGCGGCAACCGACTCAATCCATCCTGATCGCGGCAGGCCTCGCCACCTCCGCAAAGCGTTGCCGGTCAATCTTCAAGAACGCCGCAAATTCCACGGCGGAAAACCACCTGAACCTCATACCCGCGCCTTCCACGCCGGGTTTGAATTCATTCTGCCTTGATGCCGGCGCCGCGGATCACCCGTCCCCAGCGCTGCAGTTCTGCATCGATATGCGCCACGAAGGTCTCGGGCGGGCCAAGATGGATCGTAGCGCCCTGCAGGATCAGGCGGTCGCGCAACTCCGGCTCGGAGAAGATCCGCCGCGCCTCGCGGTTTACCCAGTCGACGATGGGGCGCGGCGTGCCCGCCGGCGCCACGATGCCGAACCAGGCCCCGCCCTCGATGCCTTGCACCCCGGCCTCGGCCATGGTCGGCACATCCGGGGAGCCCGGGTTGCGCTCCGCGGAGGTGATCGCAAGCGCCCGCAGCTTGCCCGCTTTCACGTGCGGGTTGGACACCATGACGCTGTCGAACATCATGGCGACCTGCCCGCCAAGAAGGTCCTGCACGGCGGGCGCCGCTCCCTTGTAGGGCACATGCACCACGTCCAGCCCCGCGATCTGCTTGAACTGCTCCCCGGTGATATGTCCGGTGCTGCCGATTCCCTGCGACGCATAGGAAAGCGCACCCGGTTTGGATTTGAGCAGCGCGACAAACTCTTTCA
>MGYT01000181.1:0-10968 GCA_001801865.1 Gammaproteobacteria bacterium RIFCSPLOWO2_02_FULL_61_13 | reverse complement strand
GCCCGCCATCAGCAGCGTATAGCCGTCCGGCGCGGCTTTGGAGACCAGTTCCGTGCCGATAATGCTGTTGCCGCCGGCACGATTCTCCACGATAAACGCCGTTCTGCTCGATTCGGCGATCTTTTGCGCGAAGGTCCGCGCGATGTTGTCCGAGATGCCGCCGGGGGCCAGCGGCACGATGATGCGCACCGGCTTGGCCGGATACTCCTGTGCCGCGCCGTTTAGCGGCGCGAGCAACGCCAAGGCAAGCACTGCGGTGACGCGCGAAAGCGGCATGGAACAGGCGTTCACGATTTCCCTCCCGAAAAAGGATGAAAACGCAGTATAGGTCCGCAGTATAGGTCCAATTCACGGGACACTCCTGACTGACGGATAATGCGCGCTGCACCCGCACCCCTGCCTGGTGACGCGGCGCGTGCATCACGATCCATAGGGAGAGGCAAGGATGGAATTCGGCTATTTCACGCTCAGCGACAACCATTACGCCAACAATCCGCGCAGCGCCAACGACTTCGTTCTGGAAATCCGCGATCAGGCGGTGCTCGCGGACAAACTGGGCTATCACTCGGTGTGGGTGGGCGAGCATCATTTCGACTCACTGGGGGTCAACTCACGTCCTGATCTGCTGCTGGCGAGTGTTGCGCCGCTGACAAAGAACGTGCGGCTGGACAAGGCTGTGGGGGCTTACCGCGACGCCTGCGTCAAAGCGGGGAAGAAACCCGGCCGCGCCATGTGCAGCTACTTCATCTACATCGCCGACAACGAGAAAGAGGAAAACTACGGGCGCGAGGCGCAGATGCGCTATTTCAGGGAATGCGCGCTGCCGGCCTTCACCATGAAGCCGGAACACGCCCCGCCCACCATGCACTACTTCCTGAAAATCGTGAATATCCTCGAGAACATGAAAAAGGAGGATCTTTCCGACAAGTCCATTCTGCTTGGCTCGCCGCAAAAGATCATCGACACGCTGAAAACAGTGGAGGCCTCCGGTATCGAGGAGGTCATCCTCTACTTCAATGTCGGGGCAAAACCCAATGCCCTGGTACAGGAACAGATGCACAAGTTCATGGAGCTCATCGCGCCGCATTTCGAGGGCAAGCACAAGCTGCGCCGGGCATGAGTTGAACGATGGTCGTTCGTCTGATACTCGATCGCGGCCTCGTACCGGTCAAGATCTGGACCGAGGACATCGAGCGCGAGGCCTTGCAGCAACTGCAGAACGTCGCCAACCTGCCCATCGTGCATGGTCATATCGCCGCAATGCCCGATGTCCATACAGGCATCGGCGCCACGGTCGGCGCGGTCATCCCGACTAAAGGCGCCATCATCCCCGCCGCGGTGGGCGTGGACATCGGCTGCGGCATGAACGCGGTGCGCCTGTCGCTGAGCGCAAATCAATTGCCGGACAGCCTGCGGCGCGTGCGCAGCGCCATTGAAGCCGCGATTCCGGTGGGCTTCGCTCAACATGCGGCAGCGAACGCACCGGGTGGCGCGCAGGAACGCTCCCTGCGCCAGCGCCTGACGCGCATTGCCGTCAAACACCCTGCCCTGACAAAAATGCAGAAGCAGTTCCACGACACCTGGCTGCGCCAACTGGGCACGCTGGGCGGGGGCAATCATTTCATCGAGCTGTGCCTGGACGAAGAAAAACGGGTCTGGGTGATGCTGCACTCGGGCTCGCGCGGCATCGGCAACGTCATGGGCCGCTATTTCATCGAAGCGGCCAAGAAAGACATGCTGCGCCACCACGCAAACCTGCCCGACCGCGACCTTGCCTACCTCGTCGAAGGATCGGAAGGTTTCGCGGACTATGTGGAAGCGGTCGAGTGGGCGCAGGAATACGCGCTGCTGAACCGCAAGGAAATGATGCGCCTGATTCTGAACGCATTACAGCGCGAGCTGTCGCCGCGGCTAGGCCCATTTCATGTCGAAGGCGAAGCCGTCAACTGCCATCATAATTACGTCGCGCGGGAAACCCATTTTGGCGAGAAGCTTTTCATCACCCGCAAGGGCGCCATCAGCGCGCGCGCGGGCGAAATGGGCATCATCCCCGGCAGCATGGGCGCGAAGAGTTACATCGTGCGCGGCCTGGGCAATCCCGAATCCTTCTGTTCCTGTTCGCATGGCGCCGGCCGGCGCATGAGCCGCACCGCGGCGAAAAAAACCTTCACCAGCGCCGATCTGGAAGCACAGACGCGCGGCGTCGAGTGCCGCAAGGATAGCGATGTCATCGACGAGATTCCGGGTGCCTACAAGGATATTGACGCAGTGATGCACAATCAGTCGGATTTGGCGCAAATCGTTCACACCCTCAAGCAGGTGGTGTGCGTAAAAGGATAAGGACACTACGATGACCCAGGACGCTTTCGAATACCGCTTCAAGCCCGGCACGTCGCCGGATACGCTCCTCAAAGTGCCCTTCGGCTACGCCAAGACCCTCGCCGATGGCATGGTGATCGAGCGCGACGTGGCGGTGGCCATGCGCGACGGGGTGAAGATCTACATCGACCTGTTTCGTTCCGAAAATGCAAAAGGGAAGCTGCCCACTGTCATCGCCTGGTCGCCCTACGGCAAATCGGCGCCCAAGGGCGGCTACGAACGCTTCGAGAACAACGGCGGCGTGAAAGCCGAGTGGATTTCGAAGTACGCCGCCTTCGAGACGCCCGATCCGCTTTACTGGACGCGCCAAGGCTATGCCTTCATCAATGCCGACGCGCGCGGCATGTGGAACTCCGAGGGCGACGCGACCTTCTGGTCCGCCGATGAAGCGCGCGATTTCTACGACCTCATCGAATGGAGCGCCGCGCAAACCTGGAGCAACGGCAAGGTCGGCGCGGCCGGCGTCTCCTACTTCGCCATCGTGCAGTGGCAGGTGGCCGCCTTGCAGCCCCCGCACTTGGCGGCCATCAACCCCTGGGAAGGCTACAGCGACTCCTACCGCGAACGCGCCAGGCACGGCGGCATGCCCGAGATTTCCTTCATGCCCCACTGGCTGGCGGGCAACTGTTACTCGCGCGGCCGCGTCGAGGATGTGATGGCGATGATCGACGAGCATCCGTTTTTCGACGCCTATTGGAAGTCGAAAGCGCCGGATCTGTCGAAAATCATCTGTCCCGCCTATGTGGTGGCAAGCTGGGCCGACCAGGGCCTGCACACGCGCGGCACGCTGGAGGGCTACAAGCAGATGTCCTCGAAGCACAAGTGGCTGGAGGTGCACGGCCGCAGGAAGTGGGAGTATTACATGCGGCCGGACAATGTCGAGAAGCAGCGTATTTTTTTCGACCACTTCCTCAAGGCCCCCGGAGATGAAATTTCCAAATGGCCCAAGGTGAATCTCGAAGTGCGCGAGCGCTTTTACGTCGGCGCCATGCGCGCGGAGTCCGGGTGGCCGCTGGCGCGAACGCGGTACACACCGCTGCATATCGACGCCGCCGCCTCCACACTGGTAAAAGCGCCACTCGCAGCCGAAGGCGCGCTTCGTTATCCCGCCGCCGATGGGCGCGCGCTGCTCGAACACCGCTTCGACGCGGACACCGAGCTGACCGGACACATGAAGCTCAAGCTCTGGGTCTCGACAACCGAGGGCGACGACATGGACCTCTTCATCATCGTGGACAAGCTCGATGCCGCGGGCAAGGTGGTGCCGTTTTGTTACTTCTCGGTGTTCGAAGACGGCCCGGTTGCGCTGGGCTGGCTGCGGGTCTCGCACCGGGAGCTCGATCCGAAGCGCTCGACACCGTACCAGCCCTGGCTCCTGCACCGGCGCGAGCTGCGGCTGAAACCAAACGAGGTCGTGCCGGTAGAGATTGAAATCCTCGCCTCCAGCACGCTGTTTCGCCGCGGCGAATCGCTGCGCCTCACCGTTCAAGGCCGCGAAACCTACAAGCCGAAGCAACGCGGGCCGGAAATGAAGCACGGACCGCTGCGCAACCGCGGCGAGCATGTCATCCACGCCGGGGGCAAATACGATTCGCATCTGCTGGTGCCGGTTATTCCACCCGAAAAAGCTGAATTGATGGCTTGAGCAACCTGCACGGGATCAAGTACGGCGATGGGGAGGCCGGTAGTGGTCGAACCGCGTCCCGGCGCGGCCCCGCCTCAGGCGTAGCTGCGAAGCCGCAGCGAAAACTCCGCCAGGGGCGCTATGCCGCTTGACTCGGCGCGGTGGCACCAGTCCGCCAACCGGCCAACAAGTTCCTCCTGCGATGCCATCGAGCGCGCCCACAGTGCCGCGAGCTCGCGCCGCATCGCAACCACCGTGCGCAGGCGGGGCGACATCGACAGTCCCCGCTCGATCTCGGCGCGCTGGAAATCCGGCAGGGTCCGCTCGTCGCGCAGCAGCCAGCGCTTGAGCTTGCGAAGTATGCGCATATCGTGCGGCGCCGAACGGCGCATGGCGGCGAGTTCCTCGGCATGGGCGCGTATCAACGACTCGCGGTAATTCGCCAGAACATCGTGGCGATGCTCGATCACCGCCCGCAGCATCGGCAGATCGGCCTCACTCCGGGCGGCGATAAAACGTGGCACCGGCGCCAGGTGCCGGACCTTGGCCAGTCCCAAAAACACCAGTATGCGGATGTAGAGCCAACCCAGGTCGAACTCGAAGGGTTTGTTGGAGAACTTGGCGGAGGTGGCGTGAGCGTGGTGGTTGTTGTGCAACTCCTCGCCGCCGATGAGCGCGGCCAGCGGGAACATGTTGGTGCTGGCATCGTCGGTGGACCAGTTGCGGTAGCCCCAGTAGTGACCGACACCGTTGATGACGCCGGCAGCCCAGAACGGAATCCAGACGATCTGTACCAGGAGAATCAGCATGCCGGGCACGATGCCAAAGAGCGCCACGTCGGCAAGACCCATGACCGTCAGGCCGAACATGACGTACTTCGAGTAGAGATTGCGCTCCAGCCAGTCATCGGGCGTGCCTTGGCCGAAACGCTCGATGGTCTCGCGCTGCGCCGATTCGTCGACATACAGCAAGACCCCGCCCCAGAGCACGCGGTTGATGCCCAGCACCTGCGGGCTATGGGGGTCTTCGGCGGTTTCACAGCGCGCGTGGTGTTTGCGGTGCACCGCCACCCATTCCCGCGTCCTCATGCCGGTTGTCAGCCACAACCACAGACGAAAGAAGTGGCTCACCAAGGGATGCAGGTCGAGCGCATGGTGGGTCTGATTGCGGTGCAGGAAGAGCGTAACGGCGGCAATGGTGACGTGCGTCAGCAGCAGAGCCGCGAGCACGTCGCCCCACCAAGGCAGGCCCAGCAAACCGGAAAAAAGCATCCATTCCATTGCGTTCAATTCCTTTGCGTCACCTGTTCGTTTGCCTCTGTGTGTCAGCTTACACCCAGCCCCGAATTGTCACTGTTCGATAACGCACCATAACCGCCAGGTCAATCGGCGCGGTGCCCCGCAATAGAACCGGCGCGGCGTGCCGGCGAGTACACTTCGAGCTATCGTGCCGTCATGTCGCGATCCGCGTCGCTTGGAATCAAGGCCAGCATGGAATTCAAGGATTATTACCAGGTCATGGGCGTCAAGCGCGACGCCACCCAAGACGAGATCAAGCGCGCCTACCGAAAACTTGCGCGGAAATTCCATCCGGATGTCAGCAAGGAAGCCAATGCTGAAGCGCGCTTCAAGGAAGTCGGTGAAGCGTATGAGGTTCTGAAAGAACCCGAGAAGCGCGCCGCCTATGATCAACTCGGCGCCAACTGGAAAGGCGGCCAGGAGTTCCGGCCGCCGCCTGGCTGGGACGACGGCTTCGAGTTTCGCGGCAGTGGCGACTCCGGCGGGGCCGCAGGCGATCACAGCGATTTTTTTGAGACCCTGTTCGGTCGCGCCGGCGCCGGTGCGCGACAGGCTCGTCACGGCAATTTCAATCTGCACGGCGAAGACCATCATGCCAAGGTGGCGATAGACCTGGAGGACTCCTACACCGGCCCCACTCGCACCATTACGCTGAAGGTGCCGCAGCTCGATGCGCAGGGACACATCGTGACCCGGGAGCGCGTGCTCAGCGTAGCCATTCCCAAAGGAATACGCTCCGGACAGCACATACGCTTGGCCGGTCAGGGCGGTCCCGGCATTGGCGAGGGCAAACCCGGTGATCTGTATCTGCAGGTGGAGTTGCACCCGCACCGCTTGTACCGCGCCGACGGGCGCGACGTGTACCTCGACCTCCCCGTTGCCCCCTGGGAAGCGGTATTGGGGGCCAGCGTCAAAGCGCCGACACCCGAGGGTTCAGTGGATCTCAGGATCCCACCGAAGTCCCGGGCGGGGAGCAAGCTGCGGCTCAAGGGCCGCGGCCTGCCGGGCAATCCTGCAGGGGATCTGTATGTGGTGCTGCAGATCGCGCTGCCCCCGGCAAACAGCAGCGCCGCCATGGCCGCGTACCGGAAAATGGCCGAGGAACTGCCGTTCGATCCGCGCGCCGAGATGGGAGTGTAGCCACATGACAAGCAAGGACTCGCCGCACCTGATCTGCATCCTCGAGGAACAGATTGAGCTGACCCTGGACGACCTGTGCCACGCCTGCTCAGTGCATGCGCAGATCATCATAGAACTGGTCGATGAAGGAGTACTCGAAGCCGTGGGACTGTCACCCGGCGACTGGCGCTTCGATGGCCGCAACATCCGCCGCGCGCGTATTGCCCTGCGCTTGCAGCGCGACCTCGGCGTCAACCTCGCGGGCGCGGCGCTGGCGCTGCAGTTGATGGACGAAATCGAAACCCTGCGTTCGCGGCTGCACGCGATGGGGGGCGAGTGATGGCAGTCGCCGCGGCCCCCGGTCACGCAATCAGGCCACCTGATAAAATCCGCCCGCGTTCATGATCCGGGCAGAACCCGGACCATGAACGCCGGATTTGCATGAACGTTTTACAATGCGTTGCGCATCGCTAATGCGTATTTCTTCCTGGTTCGGGTTGGGAGTAAGCTCTAAACTAAAATAAGGTAGATTGGCAGGTTCCGCCGAATGCCTTCCGCGCCCGGTAGTCAGCTTGGGGGCCCGGCTTGTTTTCCGGTTTCTCGCGCAGGGCTGAAAATTCAATTATCTGGTCAGACATTTACATAACCACATGAGTCTCAGGGAAATTGCTGTTGAAGAACTGAGCTTCGGGATGTACATCGCGAAGCTCGACCGGCCGTGGACGGAAACGCCTTTCATGTTTCAGGGCTTTGTCCTGAAAAACGACAAGCAGGTCGACGCTTTGAAAAAGCACTGCAAGCGCGTCTTCATCGACCCGGAAAAGGAAGACCTGCCGGATGTTGGCAAGGTCACCGCGGAGGATATCGCGAAAATCCGCGGCACCACGGTCCACAAGGAGACCGCGAGTGTCGAAGCCGAATTGCCCAGAGCCCAGAAAACCTATACAAATACGACGGTGATCGTCAAGGAGCTTTCGCGAGCCGTGGAAATCGGCAATTCGATCGACAGCTCCCGCTCACATGAGGCTGCCAAGCAGATTACCGAAAGCGTCGTGCGCAATCCGGATGCGATGGCGTTGCTGATGAAGCTTCAGGAGAAAGCCGGCACGACCCTGAGCCGGGCCGTGGAAATTTCGGTCACCATGACCATTTTCGGGCGCTTCCTCCAGTTGCCGCAAGAGCGCATGGAGATCCTTGGCATGCTGGGCCTGCTCCAGGACGTGGGCAAACTCAAGCTGCCTCCCGAACTCGCCACGCGCGGGCCCATCAACGCCGCGGAAATCGAGCTCTACCGGACACACGTTGACCATTCGATTGAAATTCTCAGCGCCACGCCCGGCATCCACCCGGAACTTCCCGGACTCGCGTCCCTGCACCACGAGCGTTTCGACGGCAGCGGCTATCCGCGCGGTCTGCGCGGCGATGCCATTGCCCTTTCCGGCCTGATTGCCGGAATCGTGGATACCTACGACACGCTCACGGCGCCGCATCCGTTCGGGGAAAACCTGCCCCCTGCAACCGCGCTCAACATCATTTACAAGGGGCGCGGGAAGCAGTTTCACGCCGCGCTGGTCGAACAGTTCATTCAGTGCGTCGGCGTTTTTCCCGTGGGCAGCGTGGTCGAGCTGAACAGCGGCGAAGTCGCGATCGTGATCGCCCAGAACATGGTGCGTCGCATGAAACCGCGCATCATGATTGTGAAGGACGCCAAGGGCGTCGCGATCATGCCCTACCGGATGCTTGACCTGATGAAGGATCCCAAGGTCAGTCCGGACGAGCCCTATCGGATCCAGCGCACGCTGGAGTCCGACTCGGTCAAAATCGATCCGCGAGAACTGTTCCTGTGAGCGAGGCGGACGCCGCCGAACCGGCGGAAGCTCCGCACGCCTCCGCCGCCGATACCATCCCGTTTATCGAGTTGCTGCGCGGTCAAATAGCGGAACGGCAAGCGGACGGCCGGAACCTCGCCGTGCTGCTTATCGAGTGCGGCGTGATCGACCGCATCGATGCCGTGTGGGGTTACCACGTGGGCGATGCCGTGCGCAGCCGGGTAGCCGCATTGCTGCGCGCCGACGTGGTCCGCCCGGGCGATATTGTCGGCGAGATGGGCCGGGATGATTTCGCCTGCGTCCTGTCCGGCGTCGAGGATCCCGCCGTTGCGCTGCTGGCGGCGGAGAAATCGCTGCGCGCGCTGAACGCGCCGTTCTGGATCGGCGACGAGGAAATTTTTGCCAGTGCCGCGATCGGGATCGCGATGTACCCGGCGCACGGTGATCAGGCGGAAATCCTGCTGCAGCGAGCCAAGAATGCCAGCGTCGTCGCGCACAGCCTGACCAGCCGTATAGCGGAATACGCGGAAGACCGCGACAACCCGGCGGCATCGAAGCTTCTCTACGAGAACCGGCTGCGCACGGCTGTTGCGGAGGACGCGCTCGACCTGGTGTTTCAGCCGCAGTACGATTTGCGCCTGGGCCAGATCATGGGCGCGGAATGCCTGCTGCGTTGGCGCGACGCCACGCTCGGCATGATTGACGTGGGGCAGGCGTTCGCGGCGGCGGAATCAGCCGGTGTGGTCACCAATCTGGTCTCCTCAATACTGAATCGCGCGCTGCGTAACATCTCGGAATTCCGCTACAGCGCCGGACTGGACTTGCGCATCGCGGTCAAGCTTCCGGCGCGGGCACTGCTGCACGCCGAGCTTCCCGACGTGGTGCAGCGTGCGCTGGGCACCTGGAGCCTGCGGGCGGGCAGGCTCAATCTGGAGATCGGCGAGACTTCGGTGCTGGGCAAAGAGCCCGTGGCGAGGGAAACCCTCGGCCGGCTGAAAGAGATCGGGGTAAAGCTGTCGATCGACGATGCCGGCGTGGCGCTCTCATCGCTGTTCTGGCTGGCAACCCTGCCCTTTCAGGAAATCAAGATCGACGTTTCGGCGGCAGGCGATCTGGCCGGTGCGCCGAAATCCGAGCGCATCCTGCAGTCGATCATCGAACTCGCCCACCACCTGCGACTCGACGTCGTCGCCGTCGGCGTCGCGGACGACGCGGCGGCGGGCCGGCTCAAGGAACTGGGCTGCGACACCATGCAGGCCGATTACCGGGGTCAGGCGCTCGACCCCAAAGGGTTCGTGGAAAAGTTCGGCCTCAACGAAGACTGAACCATCTTGAAGGCCGTACCAGTTCTCAGTTTTGCCCCACCATCCACACGCCATCCCAGCTCTCCGCAGGCGGCGCCTCCATGTAAGACTGGCAACGATCCAGGAACACGCGCGATGGCTTGTCCTGCGGATTGGCCAGTAACGCGGTACGGAAGCAAATCGCCGCGTGCGCCCAGTCGCGTTGCCGGTAGCGCCGCAGCCCTTCGGCGTAGGCCTGCAGCACTTCGGCGCGCCGTACAAAACTCTCGTCGGTGTGGTGATTCAGCGCTTCGAACACCGCCAGCGGCTGCGACAATCCGCGCACCCGTATGTAATCGATTTCCCGCAACAGAGCCGGCCGCCGCAGCTTGCTCGCGGTGAACTGGCACAGCAGGACACTGGTGCCGTAATACTTGTTGGCGGACTCGAGGCGCTCGGCGAGGTTCACGCGATCCCCGATCACCGTGTATTCGAGGCGTTTGGGCGAGCCGATGTTGCCCACCACCACGTGCCCGGTGCTGATTCCCACTCCGATATTGATGGGATTCCGGTCGGTTCGCAGCCTGCGCTCGTTCAGGGCGCGCAGGCCCACCATCATCCTGTTGCCCACTTCAACCGCGTCGTCGGCGTCGCCATCGTTGGCCATCACCGACCCGAACACCGCCATGATCATATCGCCGATGTATTTGTCCAGAATCCCGTTATGCGCGAATACGATGTCGACCATGTCGGTGAAATATTCGTTGAGCATGACGATCGTTTCACGGGCGCCAAGGCGCTCGGAAATCCCGGTGAAGTCCCGGATATCGGAGAACAGCACGCTGACTTCGCGGCCGGTGCCCCCCAGCATGGCGTCGCCGCTGTCGAGGAGCTGGTCGACCACCGCCTTGCTCATGTAGCGCGACATGGTGTTGCGAAGCCGCTTTTCCCGGCTGATATCCTCGAACACCAGCATGTAGCCGATAGGCTGGTCCTGGGATGTGACCAGCGGCACGGCGGTGAGATTGAGCGACACCGCCTCGCCACCGTCGAGCAGCAAGTCGGTATCCACGGTGATGTCGGTCTTGCCCGACGAGCGGACCTTCGCGAGGCTCTTGAGGATCCAGTCATTGCGCTCGCCGAGGACTTCCTGCGCGGTCTTTCCCTGCAGGTTCTCCTCGGTCTTGCGCAGGATACGTGCCGCCGCCTGATTCACTTTGGTGACGGTCAAGGAAGCGTCCATCGTGACCACGCCGTTACTCATGCTGCGAAGGATGCCTTCATTGTAGACGCGGGCCGCGTCCACCTGCCCGAAAAGCTGGGCATTTTCTATCGAAACCGCCGCCTGAGCGCACAGCGCCACCAGACGATTTTTGTCGCCGGAACCAAAGGATCCGGTCTTCTTGTTGAGGATCTGCATGACCCCGACCCGCGTG
>MGYT01000180.1:28475-33080 GCA_001801865.1 Gammaproteobacteria bacterium RIFCSPLOWO2_02_FULL_61_13 | reverse complement strand
GATGCGTTATTCATTTTAATACAGTGTGTTACGCAGGAAATGGAGTTTTGGGGTGAGGCGCCTTTGCTGCCACCCATATTTGCGCCTATATTCACTCTGAAATTGAGTTTCTGAAACGGAGGATCTGCCATGGATGGCAATTTGAAGTCCCCTCGTCTTCTTGATCAACTGCGCGCACGAATCCGCTTTCTGCATTACTCGCGGAGCACCGAGCAGACGTATGTACATTGGGCGCGCCGCTACATTCTTTTTCATGACAAGCGCCATCCACGCGACTTGAATGAGGAGCATGTGGTCGCGTTCCTAAATTATCTGGCGCAGGACTGCCGCGTTTCCGCTTCGACCCAGAACCAGGCCCTGTGCGCAATAGCCTTTCTTTATAAGCAGGTACTGCAGAAGCCGCTGGAGGAATTCGAGCAACTGGTGCATGCGCGGCGACCGCGCCGGTTGCCGACGGTGCTGACGCGCGATGAGGTCAATGCCATCCTTGCGCACTTGAAGGATCCGTATCTGACCATGGCATTGCTGATGTATGGCGGTGGGCTGCGCATAAGCGAGTGCCTGCGGCTGCGGATTCTGGACGTGGATTTCGGGCGCCGGGAATTGATGGTGCGCCATGGTAAGGGCGGCAAGGATCGAGTCACGGTCCTGCCCCAGACTGCGGTCCCCGGATTGCAGGCGAGTATTGCGCACACCAGTTCCTTGTTCACGCGCGACATGGCCCTTGGCATTCACCACATCGATCTGCCCATTGGCCTGGCGCGCAAATTCCCCAATGCCGGGCGCGAACTGAAATGGCGTTTTGTCTTTTCGTCAGAGCTGCTTTCCCTGGATCCCCGTTCCGGGGCGCGTGGTCGCCACCACATCTACAGTGATTCCTTCAGCCGTGCGCTGCGGACGGCCGTGCGCAAATCCGGCGTGATGAAATATGTCAGCGCCCATACGCTGCGCCACAGCTTTGCGACGCACATGCTGGAGGCCGGCTACGACATCCGCACGGTGCAGGAGTTGCTGGGCCATGCCCACGTGAATACGACGATGATCTATACGCATGTGCTGAACCGGGGCGGGCGCGGCATAATTAGCCCGGCGGACCGGGAATGAGAGTTGCCCCCAACGCGGCATCGCTGCACACTGTGCGCCCATGAATACACTCGTCTTTGATATCGAAACCATTCCCGATCTGGAAGGCGGGCGCCGGCTGTACAACCTGGAAGGCCTGTCCGATCACGACGTGGGCGAGGTGATGTTCACGAAGCGCCGCCAGGACTCCGGCGGCAGCACGGATTTTCTGCGCCATCATCTGCACCGCATCGTGGCCATCTCGGTGCTGCTGGCAGCGGGGGACAAGATCAGCCTGTGGACCCTGGGCAAGCCACATTCCACCGAGGCGGAACTGTTGCAGCGTTTTTTCGAAGGCGTCGAGAAGTACACGCCGTTGCTGGTGAGTTGGAACGGGCGCGGGTTTGACCTGCCGGTATTGCACTATCGCGCGTTGCTGCATGGCGTGCAGGGGGCGCGGTACTGGGAGACCGGCGGCGAGGATCAGTCCTTCAAGTGGAACAATTATCTGAACCGCTTCCACGAGCGGCACACCGATTTGATGGATGTGCTGGCCGGGTACGAGGGCCGCGCCGTCGCCCCGTTGCATGAGATCGCTACGCTGCTCGGATTCCCCGGCAAGATGGGTATGGCCGGCGGTGACGTGTGGGAGCGCTGGCTGGCGGGGGAAATCGGTGCCATCCGCGACTATTGCGAAACCGATGTGTTGAACACCTACCTGGTATACCTGCGTTTCCAGTTGATGCGCGGGCGCCTGACCGAACCCGGGTACAAGGCTGCCTGCCAGCGGGTGCGCGATCTGCTTGAGTCAGACGGTCGCGATCATGTGCGCCAGTTCGCGGCCGCCTGGCATAAATGAGAAGGCGGCATCCGCGTCCACCGTCGACCGCCCCCATCGAGGTGGTCATTGAATCCCTATCCCACGAGGGCCGCGGTGTGGCGCGCATCGATGGCAAGACCATATTCGTGGATGGCGCGCTGCCGGGGGAGCGGGTGCGCGCACGCTATCTGCGCGAACACCGGCGTTATGACGAGACCGTCGCCACGGAAATCCTGGAGCCGGCCCCGACCCGTGTCGAGCCGCCGTGCCGGCATTATGGCGTGTGCGGGGGTTGCAGCCTGCAGCACCTGGACCACGAGGCGCAGTTGCGCCACAAGGAAGCCATCCTGCTGGAACAATTGCATCACGCCGGTGGCATTGCCCCGCATTCATTGTTGGCGCCGTTGACCAGCCCGGGCGAGGGTTACCGCCAGCGTGGCCGTCTAAGCGCGCGCTTCCTGGCCAACAAGCATCGCGCGCAGGTGGGTTTCCGCGAACGGCGCAGCAATATGATCACCGAGATCACCCATTGCGAAGTGCTGCATCCGCGCGTCGGCGCACTGATGCCGGATTTGTCGGCGCTGGTCAGCAGCCTGTCGGTGGCCGACGCAGTGCCGCAGATCGAACTGGCTGTCAGTGAACAGGACTGCGGGCTGGTGTTGCGGCATGTGCGGTCCATCAGCAGCGCGGATCACGAGCGCCTGCTGGCCTTCGAAACCGAACACGATGTGCGTTTCTACTTGCAACCGGGCGGCGAGACCACGGTGGTGCCCCTGGAACCGGCCCGGCCACCGGTGCTCAGTTACCGGCTGGAGGAGTTTGACGTGGAGATCCGGTTCGGTCCCACGGATTTCACCCAGGTGAATTTTCACATCAACCGGCAATTGGTGGCGCGCGTGGTGGAGTTGCTGAATCCGGACGCGCAGAGCCAGGTGCTGGATCTTTTTTGCGGGCTGGGGAATTTCTCGCTGCCGCTGGCGCGCCGCGCGGGCAATGTCACCGGCGTGGAAGGGTTGGCGCACCTGGTGGCCGGGGCGCGGGACAATGCGGCGCGTAACGGCATCGACAACGCGGAATTCCTGGTGGCCAACCTGGCACGGGAGGATCTGGAGGAGCCGTTCCTGCAGCGGCCCTGGGGCAGGATCCTGCTGGACCCGCCCCGTATCGGGGCACTTGAGGTGTTGACGCTGCTGAATCACACCGGTGTCCAGGCCCTGGTGTACGTGTCGTGCAATCCGGCCACGCTGGCGCGGGATGCGGCGCTGTTGGTGAATGAAAAGGGATACGTACTGGATGCGGCCGGCGTCGTCGACATGTTCCCGCACACTTCCCATGTGGAATGTCTCGCTAAATTTACCCGACAGTAAATAAGTAGAAAGCGAAAAGTGCAAAGTGAAAAGTTAAAAACGAAGTCTGAAACCCGCATGGAAGTTTCCATTTCGGATCAGCGCCTGACGCTGTTCCGTGACGGCGCCGCCCCGAAAGTGTTTGCCGTGTCCACGGCAAAGAATGGCCCCGGTGAGCGTATGAACAGTTTCTGCACGCCCTGCGGCGCCCATGTGATTGCGGAAAAAATCGGCGCCGGCGCGGCGCCCGGCACGGTGTTTGTGGGGCGCAAGCCCAGCGGCGAGGTGTTTGTCCCCGCGTTGCGCACCCGGCATCCGGATCGGGACTGGATCCTGACGCGCATCCTGTGGCTGTCGGGTACCGAGCCGGGCCGCAATCTGGGCGGGGAGGTGGATTCCCATGACCGCTACATTTATATACATGGTGCGCCGGCGGACGTGCCCATGGGCCAGCCCGGCTCCGCGGGCTGCATCCGCATGACCAATGACGATGTCATCTGGTTGTTCGATCATGTCAACGTGGGGACGCCGGTGCTGATCCAGGTGTAGTTTGCCGTCACCCCGGCGGGGGATGCCGGCTGATCCCGCCATTGCTAGAGTTCACTCCCCGTCCAGCAGAGGCGCCATGACCTAAGGATTGGTCATGGGCACAAACCCGAGGCCATGGAACCGGCGTCATCCACCGATCATTACCTTTCTGCATTGCGCTGCCTCGCGGTGTGCGCCCGGCTGCGCGGCATTCCCGTCGATCCGGAACAATTGCTGCACGCCAATCCTCCCGGCGTCGATGCAGAACAGGATCTGATCCGGGCTGCGATGCGCCTCGGATTCAAGGCCCGGGCGATCCAGTGCGACCTGGAACGGCTGGGCAGACTCCCATTGCCGCTGCCCGTACAGGAACAATCGGGCGCGTGGTGCGTCGTGGCCGGCGTGGAACAGCAAATGGTGCTGGTGTGGTCCCCGGCGGAAGGATCGCAGCGGGTTGAGGCAGCGGCGTTCGCCTCCCGGTGGAGTGGCCGGGCCGTCCTGCTTCGCCACGAGCACGCAAAAGGGGAACCGGAAACGTTTGGCTGGTCATGGTTCCTGCCGGCACTGGCGCGCCACAGACGGTTGTTGTGGGAGGTGCTGGTGGCCTCGCTGTTCGTGCAACTGATGGCCTTGCTCGCGCCGCTGTTCTTCCAGGTGGTCATCGACAAGGTGCTGGTGCACAACGGGTTGACCTCGCTGGATGTGCTGGCAGTGGGGCTGCTGCTCGCCTCCCTGTTCGAGGTGTTGCTGACCGGGCTGCGCAATTACGTCCTCTCCCATACCAGCACCCGGATCAATGTGCACCTGGGGGCAGACCTGTTCGCGCACCTGCTGTCACTGCCGGCCTGC
>MGYT01000180.1:21934-28441 GCA_001801865.1 Gammaproteobacteria bacterium RIFCSPLOWO2_02_FULL_61_13 | reverse complement strand
CCCGGACACGGGAGCTGGATCAATTGCGCATCTTTCTGACCGGTCCGGTACTGACGGTGATCCTGGACCTGGTCTTTGCGCTGGTCTTTCTCGCGCTGTTGCATCTGTACAGCGACACGTTGTTTTGGGTTGTCGTCGCCTTCTTCCCGGCTTACGCATTGCTGGCGTGGCTGGCGACGCCAATGCTGCGGCGGCGAATGGAGGAGCAGGGACAACGGACGGCGGATTTGCAGGCGTTCCTGGTGGAATCGGTGTCGGCCATGGAGACCATCAAGTCCTGCGCCGTTGAACCCCGCCAGCGCCGGCGCTGGGAAGACCTGCTCGCATTGCACGCCCGCAGCGCCTGGCAGGCCGGCATGATCGGCAATGTCGCATCCCAGGTGGCGGCATTGTTGGGCAAACTGTCGTTGCTGTTGGTGCTCTGGTTCGGCGCGCGCCTGGTGCTGGAAGGCGAATTGACCATCGGCCAACTGGTGGCCTTCAATCTGATCGCGGGCCGCGTGAACGCGCCCGTGCTGCGGCTGGTGCAGTTGTGGCAGGAAATGCAGCAGGCGGGTGTTTCCCTGCAGCGACTGAAAGATATTTTTGAATCGCCGCGGGAGCCGGCCTTGTGGACTTCAGGCCACGCGCCTTTGCCGCTGGTGCGCGGGCGGATCACTTTCACGCAGGTGGCGTTTCAATACCAACCGGACGCGGACCTGGTGCTCCAGGATTTATCTCTGGACATCGCGCCTGGCACCATCTTCGGCATCGTCGGTCCCTCCGGTTCCGGCAAGAGCACCCTGGCGCGCCTGATGCAACGCATGGCCGTCCCGCAGCGCGGCCGCATCCTGCTCGACGGCGTGGATTTGTCGTTGCTGGATCCTGGCTGGTTGCGCCGGCGCGTGGCCGTGGTGCAACAGGAGTGCCGGTTGTTCCACCGCAGCGCGAGCGAGAATATCGCGCTGTGCGATCCGGCCCTGGATATGAACCGGATCGTCTGCGCCGCCAGGTTGGCGGGCGCCCATGAGTTCATCATCCGGTTGCCGCAGGGATACGACACCATCCTCGGTGAACAGGGTTGCACATTGTCCGGCGGCCAGCGCCAGCGCATCGCGCTGGCACGCGCACTGGCCATGGAACCATCGGTGCTCATCCTGGACGAAGCCACCAGCGCGCTGGACTTTGAGTCCGAGCAGGCGGTGCAGCGCAACATGCGTGAGGTGTGCCGCGGCCGCACCGTGATCGTCATCGCGCACCGGTTGAGCGCCTTGCAGTGCGCCACTGAAATTGCCGTGCTGGATCGGGGTCGCGTGCTGGAGCAGGGCGCGCCGGCGAACCTGTGCCGGGGCGACGGGTATTTTGCGCGGTTGGTGCGCGGGCAAAGGTGTTGACGTCAACGCCCGTTGGCCCAATCATCGCCCCCACACATTCCGGAGCCACCCGTGTCACTCGGCCCCATCATGCTGGATCTCAACGGCCCTGCGCTGAGCACGGACGAGCGCGAGCTGTTGCGTCACCCGCATGTGGGCGGCGTGATCCTGTTTACGCGCAACTACGAGAATCAGGCGCAGCTGGCGGAACTTACCCACGCCATCCATGCGGTGCGCAAACCGCCTTTGTTGATTGCCGTGGATCATGAAGGCGGGCGCGTGCAGCGCTTTCGCGCCGGTTTTTTTCCGCTGCCGCCCTGCCATGCGTTTGGAGAGGTGCACAGCGAGTCGCCGGCGCGGGCCCTGGCGCTGGCGCAGCAGGGCGGTTGGCTGATGGCGATGGAATTGCGCGCGGTGGGCGTCGATCTCAGTTTTGCCCCGGTGCTGGACTTGGATCGGGGCGTAAGCCAGGTCATCGGCGACCGGGCGTTTCACCGCGATCCTGAGATCGCGGCACGGCTGGCGCGCCGTTACATGGAGGGCATGAAGGCGGCGGGAATGGCGGCGGTGGGCAAGCATTTTCCCGGGCATGGCAGCGTGGCGGCGGATTCCCATCACGCGGTGCCGGTGGATGAACGCGATTACCAGGACATTCTGCAAAGCGACCTGGTGCCATTCGAACGCCTCATCCATGCCGGCCTGCCGGCGTTGATGCCGGCCCATGTCATCTATCCGAAGGTAGACGCGTTGCCGGCGGGATTCTCGCGCCGCTGGCTGCAGGACATCCTGCGCGGGCAATTGAATTTCCACGGCGCCATCTTCAGCGACGACATTACCATGGCCGGCGCGGAGGTCCTCGGGGATTACCCGGCGCGGGCGGTGGCGGCGCTGGCGGCCGGTTGCGACATGGTTCTGGTCTGCAATAATCAGCCGGCAGCGATCCAGGTGCTGGATGCGCTGGCGCACCGGCCGGATCCGGCGTCGCAGTCGCGGTTGATGCGCCTGCACGGGGATCCGCGCCGGACAGATGCGGCAACCTTGCGCGCCGGGAAGGAATGGCTGACCGCCACCGCCGCCGTGGCGGAACTTATTGGCACACCCGAACTCGGACTGGATGATGATTCGACGCTTGCTTGATGTGGTGGTGGTGTTGCTGCTCGGCCTCTGCCTCCCCGCTATCGCGGAGGACATGCCGGAGTGCCGCCCACTGCAACCGGGCAAGGTGGAATATGAGGGTCCGTCCCGGTTTGACCGCGGCGTGCTGTGGGAAATCCGATCGCTACAGGGCGGTACCAGCCACCTCTTCGGCACCATTCACGTTGCCGATGATGAGATCGTGAATTTGCCCGCGCCGGTCAATGCGCGCTTTGAAGCCAGTCGCACTTTCGTCATGGAGGTGGTGCCCGAGCCGGAAGAGATCATGGAGATGGCGGCCATGATGTACGTGAGTGATGGGGAAACCCTCGATGCCTTGATCTCCGCGCCGCTGTTCCAGCGTGTGGTGGAGATCCTGGCTGCATACAACCTGCCTGAAGTGGCCATCGCCAGTATGCGTCCCTGGAGCGCCTACCTGACCATGAGTTATCCGGCCGACATGCGCCCGGTGCTGGACCTGCGACTTCTCGAGCAGGCCCAGGCTTCCGGCATGGAGACCCACGGCCTGGAGACGCTGCTGGAGCAGGGCAGTATCTTCAGCGACATGCCGACCGCCGACCAGGTGCGCCTGCTGGCGGACACCGCCTGTCATCATGACCTTCTGCGCGAGGACATGGAGGCCATGAAGCGCCTGTATCTCAAGCGGGATCTGAAAGGCATGTTCGTCTATGGCCAACGTCAGGCGTTTGCGGACAACTCCTTGTATGAACAATTGAGCGAGCGGTTGCTGACCGGGCGCAATGGGGTCATGACCGAGCGCATGCAGCCGTACCTTGAAGACGGCGGCGCTTTTATCGCCGTCGGCGCCATGCATCTGCCGGGCAAGGACGGGATCCTCAACCGGCTGGCGCTGCAGGGGTATGCGGTGGAGAGGGTGTACTGAGTGCCCGTCCGCCAAACCATCTCCACCGGCCTCGTCCCGGTAAAAATCTACACCTCCGATGTAGAAGCCTCGGCGTGGAAGCAGCTCACGGAGTTGGGGCAACTGGACATTGTTTATGGCCACGTGGCGGCGATGCCGGATGTGCACACCGGCATCGGCTCCACTGTGGGCGCGGTGATCCCCACGCGCGACGCGATCATCCCGGCGGCGGTGGGCGTGGACATCGGCTGTGGCATGAACGCGGTGCGCCTGTCGCTGGATGCCGCGCAGTTGCCGGACGATTTGCGGCTGATTCGCGCCGCCATCGAATCCGCGGTGCCGGTGGGGTTTTCCGCCCACGATCAGCCGGTGGTCCGTGCCGGGGAACTCAAGCATCTTGGGCACGGACTGGAGCGCATCTTTGATCGCCATCCACAACTGCAACGCATGCAGAAAAATGCGGATCGCATCTGGGCGCTGCAACTGGGCACCCTGGGCGGTGGCAATCATTTTATTGAACTGTGCCTGGATGAAAGTCAGCACCTTTGGGTCATGCTGCATTCAGGCAGCCGTGGCGTCGGCAATGCCATTGGCCGGTACTTCATCGAGTTGGCGCGCAAGGACATGGAACGGCAACACAAGCGCCTGCCGAACCGGGACCTGGCGTACCTGAAAGAAGGTTCCGAGTATTTCGATGATTACGTGGAAGCCGTGCACTGGGCGCAGGACTATGCGCTGGCCAACCGGCGCGAGATGATGCGCCTGGTCCTGGAGGCCGTGTCGCCGCACCTGCCGCCGTTTCAATGCACCAGCGAGGCCATCAACTGCCATCACAATTACGTCGCCATCGAACAGCACGGCGGCGAGACGCTCTATATCACGCGCAAGGGCGCCATCCGCGCCGGGCTGGGCGAACTGGGCATCATCCCCGGCAGCATGGGCGCGCGTTCATTCATCGTGCGCGGCAAGGGCAACGAGGAATCCTGGTGTTCCTGCGCCCACGGTGCCGGGCGGCGCATGAGCCGCAGCGAGGCCAAGCGACGTTTCAACCGTTCGGATCTGGAAGCGCAGACCGCCGGCGTGGAGTGCCGCAAGGATAAAGGTGTCGTGGACGAAATCCCCGGGGCCTACAAGGATATCGATATCGTGATGGCGAATCAGTCGGATTTAGTGGAGATCGTGCACACGCTGAAGCAGGTCGTGTGTGTGAAGGGGTAATGGTAGTTGCCAGGTGGTAGTTGGGGAAAAAAATTTCACTGCATGTCCTCTTTTCCCCATCTACCACCTGGCAACTACTAATTAATCGCCCCCGCCAACAGTCCCCGATACTTTCGCACCAGCGGCCCTTCATTGTTGAGCAGCGCGAATACATCCACCAGCGCGCGGCGGCCGCAATCATCGCCATAGCGGCGATCCTTGCGGATGATCGCCAGCAGATTCTCCATGGCCGGTTCATATTCACCCGCGACCACCTTGCGCGCCGCCAGCGCGAAGCGCGCTTCCAGGTTGTTCTCATCCTTCGCCAACAGTTGTTCCAGTTCCGGCACGGCCGGCGCGTCCTCCGCCACGCGGGCAAATGCGAGTTGGGCGCGTAACAGCCGGAATGCGTCGTCCTGGGCGATGTTGGTCGGCAGGTCGTGCAGCAATTGTTCCAATTCTTCCAATTCCCCGGTGTGCAACAGGACGGTCCCCAGTTCGGGATGGATGCGGCAGTTGTCCGGGTCCTCTGCCAGCGCCTTTCTGAGCAGCATGCATGCCTGACCGGCGCCGCTGTCCCTGAGCAGAGTGCGGGCCTGTTCAATCAGCGCGTCCGATGGGCGCGGCAGGTGCGGTTCCAGCAGACGCCGGATGCCATCGGGCGGGAGCACGCCGCTGAACTGGGTCGCAACCTTGCCCTTGGAGAACAGGACGACGGTGGGCACGCTGCGGATGCCGAAGGCCGCGGCCAGTTGCGGTTCCTGATCGATGTCCACTTTCACCAACCTGAGGCGGTCGCCGTACTCCTGCGCCAGTTTCTCCAGGATCGGCGCCAGCATCACGCACGGCTGGCACCAGGTGGCCCAGAAATCCACCAGCACCGGGCGTTGCTCGGATGCCTTGAGCACGCATTCGTCAAACTGGGCGGTGGTGAGGTTGTCCATGGGAACAAAAATAAGGATTTTCCTGTGGATTTCAAGTGCGAATAACGGGGCGGCCTTCCGGTGTGCGCCCCAAAACCAGAAATCGCCCATGGGGCCGCTGCCAGTGCGGTAAAATTTCACCGGACTGGAGCAATCACCCTTGGCGCAGCGCTTCGAAAAAATGCACGGGATCGGCAACGATTACGTGATTCTGGACGGATTCAGCGGCCCATTGGCGCTGGGCGCGACCCGGATCCGCGCGCTTGCAGACCGGCATTTCGGCATCGGCTGTGACCAGGTGCTGGTGCTGGAGCCGGCCACCGCAGCCGGCGCCCATGCGCGCTACCGGATATTTAATGCCGACGGCGGCGAGGTGGAACAATGCGGCAACGGTACGCGCTGCGCCGCCGATTACCTTTTGCGCCACGGGTACGTGCAGGGGGACTGCGTGCGCCTGCAGTCCCTGGCGGGATTGATCGAGGTGTATGCGGACCGACCGGGTCACTACCGCGTCAACATGGGTGCGCCGCGCTTTCAACCATCCGAAATTCCATTGCAACGCCCGCAGCGCGCGCCGCGCTACGACCTTGTCCTTGCGCAGGGCACGGTGCCGTTTGCCGCCGTGTCCATGGGCAATCCGCACGCAGTAATCACCGTGCCGGATGTTGATACCGCCGCGGTCGCCACCCTGGGCCCCGCATTTCAGGCGGCCGTGGATTTCCCGCAGGGTGTCAACGTCGGCTTCATGGAGGTATGCGCCCCGGATCGGATCCGGTTGCGCGTGTATGAACGTGGCGTGGGAGAAACCCTGGCCTGCGGCAGCGGCGCCTGTGCCGCGGTGGCCGCGGGCCGCATGAATCACGGGCTCGGCGCCGAGGTGCGGGTCGAGTTGAAAGGCGGGCTGCTGCTCATACAATGGCAGGGCGACGGACACCCCATCTGGCTCACCGGGCCGGCAACGAAAGTCTTCGAGGGCAGCACAGATCTATGAATGACGAAAACACGGGCGCGGAGCTGG
>MGYT01000180.1:18440-21918 GCA_001801865.1 Gammaproteobacteria bacterium RIFCSPLOWO2_02_FULL_61_13 | reverse complement strand
CTGCGCCGTCATCCGGAATTTTTTCAGCAGCACCCGGCTTTGCTGGCGGAGCTGGAGATCCCCCACGACAGTGGCAACGCGGTGTCGTTGGTGGAGCGGCAGGTGGCGGCACTGCGCGAGCAGAACCAGAAGAGCCGCGAGCGCCTGATCGAGCTGTTCGACATCGCGCGGCGAAACCAGGAGCTGGCAACGCGCATGCATCAACTCGGCCTGAGCCTGATGGATGCCGGCGATCCGCGTGACATCTTTACCGCCCTGTACGACAACCTGCGCAAGGATTTCAATGCCGAGCGTGTCGCGGTGCGTCTGTTCGCGAAACCCGCGTTCATGGATTTTTACCCGGGCGAGGAATTCGCCGGCGAGGAACTGGGGGAGTTGAAACTGTTCCGCGCCGTCATTGACAAGGGGCGGCCCCTGACCGGCAAGCTCAAGCGCCAGCAGCAGGTGTTTTTGTTCGGCGATGGCGGCGACGACATCCACTCCGCGGTCATGGTGCCGCTGCGGGGCGATGGCTGGGGCGGTGTGCTGGCCATCGGCAGCCCCGACAAGGATCGTTTCCAGGAAAATATGGGTGTGGAACTGCTCGCCAATCTGGGCGAAGTCCTTAGTTTGATCCTGAAGCCCTGGATTGCCGTCAAGTAAAGGCCATGGGCATGGCGAAGGCAGCGGTGCGGCAACTGGATGACTTCATCCACTCCGTGCAACATCTTTCGCAGCATACCCGCGCCGCCTACCGGCGTGACCTGCAGGCGCTGCAGCATTACTGCGAACGCGAGGGCGTCGATCAATGGGGTGAACTGGACGGTTCCCGTCTCGGTGGCTTCGTGGCGCAACGCCACCGCAACGGCATTGGCGGGCGCAGCCTGCAGCGCAATCTTTCTTCGGTGCGCGCCTTTTTCCGCTATCTGAATAAAAATGGCCTGGCCGGCGGCAACCCGGCCGTGGGATTGGTCACGCCCAAGACGCCGCGCCGCCTGCCCCGGGCACTGGATGTCGATCAGGCCGCGAAGTTGATGAACATCGGCGGCGACGATCCATTGGCAATCCGGGATCGGGCCATCGTGGAGTTGATGTATTCCAGCGGTCTGCGCCTGTCCGAAACCGTGGGACTGGATCTGAACGGCCTGGACTGGAGCGATGGCACCGTTACGGTGGTGGGCAAGGGCCGCAAGACCCGCATAGTGCCGGTGGGCCGGTTTGCGCTGGAGGCCTTGCAGCAGTGGCTGAAGGTCCGCGCCAATCATGCCGGGGTGGACGAACCGGCGTTGTTCGTCAGCAGCCACGGGCGCCGCATCAGCACCCGCTCCGTGCAGGAGCGCCTGCGCCAGTGGGCGGTGCGACTGAATCTTCCCGTGCACGTGCATCCGCACATGCTGCGGCACTCGTTTGCCACGCATATGCTCGAATCCAGCGGCGATTTGCGTGCGGTGCAGGAATTGCTGGGTCACGCCGATATCAGCACTACGCAGGTGTACACGCATCTGGATTTTCAGCACCTGGCGCGGGTCTACGATGCGGCCCATCCAAGGGCGAAAAAGCGCCGCTGAACGCGGTTGCGTCAACCGTCGGCGGCGTGTGGATTGCGGTCGTCGAGTGCGGTTCCGACGGGGGCTGCGGCAGGCGATCCGGTGGCAACGCCGCGCTGGCGCAGGTGCCGGCAAATGGCGGATCGTGACTCCTCGACTATGTTGTCCTGGTCGCCGACGAAATAGGGACGCAGGATGTCGAGGATCAGGTGATACCCATCCAGCACGGACTCCTCGTCCAGGATGCGGCCGGCAAATTCCTGTGAATTGAGCCAGTTATCCGAGATGATCCAGGTACTGTGTACGAGCGAGTGAATCAGGTGGCGGTCGCCGTCCAGGCGCAGTGCCCCGAGGCGATCCAGTTCAAGGAAAAAATCCTCCAGGGCGCGCATGCGTCGTTCCCGATTGCGCCGATTCCTTTCCATCAACATGACGTCATCGCGCAGCAACGCCGGCATTTCCCGGTAAAAAAAGCGGAACTCGTAAATGAGCAGGACCTGGCGGGCGAACATTTCCGCCATGTGCCGGATGGTGGGCTGCAGGTGGTCCTGATACCAGCCGGCATTCATTTCCGCGACAATCCGGCGGAATATCTCCAGCACGATCTCGCGCTTGGTCTTGAAGTGGTAATGCAGGTTGCCCTTGCTGATGCCGCAGGTCTCGGCAATGCGGTTCGTGGATACCGCCGCCGTGCCATGCTCGTTGAAGAGGGTGATGGCGGCGTCGATGATGCGAGACTGGGTTTCGCGTGTGGCCATGGGGCAGGCAATCGGACCGGCAGGGGACGCCGCTTAGGGCTTCCACCCTAATTCGCGCCTGTACTGGCCGCAGGGAGTTTTCCAGAATCTCACAGGTTTTACATTCTAGTCCGGTGGCTGAAAAATGACCAAAGCCGTGATCGCCAGCCGCAAGCCCTTTCTCGTGGAATTGCAGGCCGGCCGTGCATATTCCTGGTGCGCCTGCGGCCGCAGTGCTCGCCAGCCCTTTTGCGACGGTTCCCATGCCGGTACCGGCATCGAACCGGTGCGCTTCAAATCAGACGCGGATGGCGAGGCGGTGCTGTGCGGCTGCAAACGCACCGGGCGCGTGCCGTTCTGCGACGGTGCACATAACGCGCTGGTGGAAAAATACGAGGAGGCCGGAGCAGATGAGATCCAGGCCTCGGCCAGCATCCAGGTGACACCGCGCAGTGGTGGGAGTACGGGCAAGTCGCTGTTGGACGGGGGCTGCTATGTCTGCACCATCGACCCTGAATCCATGCCGCGGCGCGGCAACGTCCGCCTCGGGCCGGTCATCAACGCCGGCGACGGCGCCCGCTCCCTGTCCCAGTGGTTCATGCTGGTGGAGCCAGGCGAGTCGGATGCGCTCGGATTCCCTGGCAGCGAGGTGGTGCTGTTTCTGCCGGCGGGCGAACTGGAACTCACCATCTCCGGCCGGGCGTTCCACGTCGGTCCGGAAACCGGCGTGTTTGTCGCAAGCGGCGAAGCATTCCGGGTCGCCAATCGCGGGGCCGCATCCCTGCGGCTGTTGTTCACCGTTTGTCCCCAGTGCCCGGAACCCGTGTGGACGAACGCCATGCCGGATAATTTCGATTCCGCTATCCCGGCGCGCGCATTCGGTGTCGACCCTTCAAAACGCGAGCCGATGGCGGATCGCTTTTACCAGGTGTTGAACGGCGAAGAAAATGGCTCGCGCGAAGTCACGCAGTTCATCGGCGAGGTCCCGCGTTCCCGTGCCGCCGCGCATCGGCATCTGTATGAGGAAGCCATCATGATTCTCACCGGCGAGGGATTCATGTGGACCGAGGCAGCGCGTGCCGCGGTGCAGCCCGGCGACATCATCTTTCTGCCGCGCAAGCAGATCCACTCGCTGGAATGCACGTCCGCCGCCGGCATGCGCCTGATGGGCGCCTTCTACCCGTCCGGCAGTCCCGCCGTCAATTACTAGCATTC
>MGYT01000180.1:17543-18411 GCA_001801865.1 Gammaproteobacteria bacterium RIFCSPLOWO2_02_FULL_61_13 | reverse complement strand
ACCTACCTCAACAGCGGTTCCTACGGCGCTCTGTGTGTTGAGGTCAAGGCGGCCGTTGAGGACTACATCAACACGCGCATGACCACCGGCTCCGACTGGCCGCACTGGGTGGGCAAGCTCGAACAGACGCGCACATTGCTGGCGCGACTGGTCGGGTGCCATATCGATGAGATGTCCGTGTCCACGTCCGTGAGCGAGTCGGTCAACAGTCTGGCGTCGGCGCTGGATTTCACCGGCGCGCGCAACGGCATCGTGGTCACGGATTTTGATTTTCCGACCACGTCCCAGATCTGGCTGTCCCAGTCCCGGCGCGGCGCGCGCATTTCACGCGCAGTCGCGGACGAATCCGGTACCCATATTCCTCTGGAACAGTTCGAAAAACTGATCGATGAACGCACGTTGCTGGTGTCCATACCCTACGTCTGTTACCGGAATGGCGTGCGCCTGGACCCGCGCCCGATCGCAAAGCTGTGCCGGGAACGCGGCGCGCTGTTGTTGATTGATTCCTACCAGGCCATCGGCTCGTTTCCCATAAACGTGCGCGAATTGCAGCCGGACTTTCTGGTTGGCGGGTGCCTCAAGTACCTGCTGGGCACCGCGGGCGTGGGTTTCATGTTCGTGCGTAACAGCAGCCATCTGCATTTGCAGCCGTACATGACCGGCTGGTTTGCGCAGGAAAACATCGGCAGCATGGATATCTACCACCACCGTCCGTCGCCGACGGCGCGCCGGTTTGAGAGCGGAACGCCCAATGTGTGCGGCCTGTATGCCGTGTCCGCCGGCCTGGAGTTCCTTTTGCAGTTGGGGCTCGAGGCGGTGGACGCACAGGTGCGCATGTTGACCACGGAGATTGCGCAACGCATCGAGG
>MGYT01000180.1:9233-17523 GCA_001801865.1 Gammaproteobacteria bacterium RIFCSPLOWO2_02_FULL_61_13 | reverse complement strand
ACGCCGGCGGAGCCGGAGCGCCATGGAGCCACCATGGCGCTGGCAACCACGGACGCCCCGCGGCTGGTCTCGCTGCTTGACGCGGCGGGTATCGTGCTTTCCGACCGGGACGGTAATGTGCGCATATCAACCCATATCTACAACAACCTCGCCGATCTCGATCATCTGTTCCGGGAGCTGGACAGGAATGCCGGCCTGATCCGGTCTGGCTGACGGCACCGCATGGATCCGAACCCCAGCGTTGATCGGGAGGGGGGGCTGCACAAGGCCCTGTCCAAGGCGCAGATCACGATGATTGGCCTGGGCGGAGCCATCGGCACCGGGCTTTTTACCGGCAGCGGGATTGCCATCAGTTACAGCGGCCCGGGTGTGTTGTTGAGTTACGTCATTGCCGGTTGCGTGGCGGCCGCCATGGTATTCAGCCTGTCGGAAATGGCAGTGGTTCATCCGACCGCCGGTTCTTTCGGGACCTATGCGGAGATGTACCTTAATCCCTGGGCCGGCTTCATGGTGCGCTACACCTACTGGTTCGCCCAGGTGATTGCCATCGCCGGCGAAGCCACCGCGGTCGGTGTCTACATGACCTACTGGTTTCCGGGTCTGCCGGTCTGGATCTGGTCCGTGGGTTTTGCCTTTACGCTGGTCTACATCAACACGCGGCCGGTGACCAATTTCGGCAACGTCGAATACTGGCTCACGGTCATCAAGGTTTCGGCCATTGTCATATTCGTCATACTCGGTGGCGCACACATACTGGGGATTGGCGTCGCCCCGGTCGGCCTGCGCAACCTGACCGGGCTGGAAGGCGGCTTTCTCCCATTCGGCCTCGGCGGAGTCTGGATGGGCGTGGTGGTGGCTTTGTACGCCTTCGTGGGCATTGAAGTGATCGCGGTGACCGCCGGCGAGGCGGAGGATGTACGCACCGCCATACCGGCGGCGCTGCGCACCATGGCCGTGCGCCTGTTCCTGTTCTACGTGCTGGCTGTCGGGGTCATGGTGGCGCTGGTGCCCTGGACCGAGGCCGGCATGAAGACCATCACCGAAAGCCCGTTTGTGCGCGTGTTCAGCCAGTTCGGCATACCCTACGCGGCGGGCATCATGAACTTCGTCGTGCTGTCTGCGGCGCTATCGAGCATGAACACCAACCTGTATCTGACATCGCGCATGCTGTTCTCCCTGTCACGGGGAAATTACGCCCCCGGATTTCTCGGGCGCCTGGGCGAAAACGGGACCCCGGCTGCTGCAGCCTGGGTTTCGGGCACGTTTATCCTGATCCTGGCCGCGTTGTCCAAGCTGACGCCGCTGGCATACAACTATCTGTTTGGCATTGCGCTGTTCGGGGCGCTGGTGGTGTGGATCACCATCCTGTTGTGTCACCTGCAGTTCCGCGCCCGCTGGAAGGTGGACGATCTCCCGGTCCGCATGCCGTTTTTCCCGCATGTGCAGATTGCCGCGTTGCTGATGCTGGCTGCGATCCTGATAACCATGGGCCTGGACACCGAGTTCTGGAACATCTCGTGGATCGTGGGCGTGCCCTGGCTGGGTCTGGTGACACTGGCCTATTTCATCTGGAAACCGCACCGGGCGCTGGCGCTTGAATCAGGTTCGGGGCAGGCGGAATAGATCCGGCCGGGCAATGGTCAGGCAAAAAAACAGGCACCGTGTTTCCACGGCGCCTGCATGGGTGGGGCCGGGACGTCAGTTGAACGTGCGCTTTACCGAAATGCCCCAGGTTCTCGGGCGGTTGCCGACGATGCCCAGCGGATCCTGATCGGAACTGATGGCATCGAACTGCGCGCGTTCATCGGTGAGGTTCTTCACGTAGGCGGAAAAAGTCCAGTCGTTGTACTCAAGGAACACGCTCCAGTTCGCGAGGACGTACGAGTCCAGGTCCACGTTGAAGCGGCTGTCCGTGCTGAACTGGGTATCGGTGCTGCCCCGGTAGGTAACATCGAACCGCGACGACAACGTGGCGCCAAAGCTCAGCGGCGTGTTGTAGTTCAACGCTGCATATCCCTGTTCGCCGGGCACATTGGGAATATCGTCGCCATCCTGTCCGTTGTTGCCGAACGGATCCAGCGGCTGATCCTCGGTCAATTCCGCATTGAGAACCGAACCACCGATGGAAAACTCCCAGTTGTCGGACAGCAGCGCATCGATGTTGAACTCCACGCCCAGTACTTCGGCATCGCCGACATTGGTCAGGAACGGAATCGAGCCGGTGGCGTCGTACTGGCCCAGCGACATGTCGGTCCAGTCGATGTAATACAGCGCGGTCGTCAACTGTAGGCGTCGATCCAGCAGGTTACCCTTGTAACCGATTTCATAGTTGGTCAATTCATCGCTGTCATAGGTCTTCGGGATGCCCGGCGCGAACGGGATGTTGGCCCGATTGATGCCGCCGATGCGAAACCCGGTGGAGATGGTGCCATAGACCATCTGGTCATCGTCGAAGTCCCAGGATGCGCTTACCTTGTAGGTGAGGGCGCTTTCGTCGGAGGAATTCTCCTCCAGCGGTGAGGTGCCGAAACCGAATTCATGGGTGGTTTCCGCCGTGCCGTCCAGGCTCGACCAGAAATAGCGCAGGCCGCCCACCAGTTTCAGCTCCTTGGTGACGTCGATATTGACCTCGCCGAACACGGCCTCCTGGTCGGTGTCCTTCTTTTCGATGGTGCCAAAGAAGGTATTGCCGGTGTCGAAGGTGGCATCGCTGCCCGGTATGTCACCGGGGGTGAATTCGCCGTTCGGCTCGCCGTCCGGCGTGATGGTCAACACTTCAACGTCGATGCGCGATTTCTCGCGCTGCACGTAGACACCGGTGACGAACTCATAGCGGCCGCCCAGGTTCGACGAGAAGCGTATTTCGTTGGACCAGACCTCGCGTGATTCCGGCTCCAGCGTGATGCCCGGCACCGGGACGGCGAAGGCCAGCAGGATGGGGGTCGAGTCGAAGGCAAAATCCAGGTCCCGATCAAAATAGTTGGTGGTGGCGAGCACGTTGCCGAAGTCGAATTCATAGTTCAGCGTCAGGCTGGCAATATAAAACTCATCCCCCCAACTGTTCTTGGTGATGTCGGTGTTGGTGAGTTCGTCGGTGACCGTAAATGGCGGAATGGCCTCAGCCTGCGGAACCGGGATGCCGAGTGCGGTGCCATCGCGGAACTCGGCGATGGTGCCGATGGGCAGCAGGTTGTCGGTATTGAATGCCGTGATGCCTTTCGGTGTGTAGCGCGCGCTGCCACCCACGTCGGTGTCCTGCGCCAGGATCGACGCATCCGCGGTAAAGCGCTCGTTCGGCTTGAAGCGCAGCATGATGCGGCCGCCGTTGGTGTCCTCGTCGTTTATGTTCTTGCGCCCGCCGGACTTGATGCGGGGCTCATCTATATAGCCGCTGTTGTCAGATCGCCAGCCGACGACGCGCAAGGCGGCGGTCTCGCCCATGGGAATGTTCACCATGCCGTTGACGGTGTAGTTTTCGCTGCCTTCCTCGGTGAAGGAAACGTCGCCCTCCATGAAACTGTCGAAGGCCTCGAGTTCGGGCTTCTTGGGAATGAACTTGATGGTGCCGGACATGGAGTTGGCGCCATACAACGTGCCTTGTGGCCCGTTCAGAACCTCGATACGTTCCATGTCAATGAGCTTGATGTCCACATTGCTGCCACCGCCATCCCCTTCATTGATTGCGGTGATTACCGCCTCGTCATAATACGTGCCCACCGTGGACGAGCCTTTCGCGTTGACGCCGCGGATGATGTATTCCTTGTCGCCCGGGCCAAGATCCTGGAATTGCAGGCCCGGTACCTGGCCGGCAAAATCGGCAAAGTCCTTGATCTTGCCGCGCTCCAGAAATTCATCACTCAGTGCCGTGATGAGGATAGGGATGTCCTGCGTGCTCTCCGAGCGTTTGCGCGCCGTTACCACAACTTCCTCGATGGTTGCCGCGGCTGAAGGAAATGCGGTTGCAAGCGTGGCCACTCCCAACGCCATCGCGATGTACTGCTTCGCTGTCCAGTTCTTCATGGTTTGTGATCCCCCGATATTCAGATTTTCCGCGCCGTGGCACCTTGCATCCGCCAGGCATGCCCGGGACATGCGATTGAATACGATGTACTGCTTCAAGATGTTAAGGCGGGGGGCTGTGCGCATGGAGGCCCTAATTAGGGCGGTCGGCCTAAAACGTGCAGCCGGACCTGGCGTCCCCTCAAGAGGCCGGTCAAGTGCCGTGTTGTCCACGGCGGCATTAAGATGTGTGGTGTGCGGTCGGCATTTCGGCCGCGGGAACAAAAAACTATGGCAAGACCTTGTGGTCCCTGTATTGCACTGGCTGTCCTGGCGGCGGCTGCCACTGCCTTGTTGACAGCGATTCTGCTGCGCCCGCCGGAGACCACTGCGGTATTGCGCGCGCTAACAGGCTGGGAGCGCGGGAAAATCGTGGATCTGACCCTGCCGTTTTACCCCGGCATGCCCCATCGCGAGGCCCTGGGAGACGAGGTGATTGAACCGCTGTTTGCCCACAAACCGGGTGTGGGACGTATTGGAACCGGGGCTCAATTGGATCGTTACACGCTGGTGGGACAGTGGGGCACCCATGTGGATGCCCCGGTGCATTTCGGCGCGGGGATGCGCAGCGTGGATCAGTTGCGAGCGGATGAAATGATCCTGCCGCTGGTGGTACTGGATATCCATGCAGCGGTGCAAGAAAACCCGGACTACGTGGTCAGTATGGACGACGTGCGGCGCTGGGAGGAGCAACATGGAGTGATTCCAGAGCGCGCCTTTATCGTCCTGCGCAGCGATTGGTCGAAGCGCTGGCCGGATGCGTCCGCCTATTTCAACACCGACGCGCAGGGCATCTCCCACACCCCGGGCTGGAGTGAGGCCGTGTTGCGTTACCTGGACCTGGACCGCCAAGCCGTGGCCATCGGTCACGAGACGCCGGATACGGATCCCGGCGTCGTCGCGTCCGCGGGCACCTATCCGCTCGAGTCGTGGCACCTGCGCCAGGATCGTTTTCAGATCGAAATGCTGTGCAACCTCGACCGTGTTCCGGCCGCTGGTGCCGTGGCGATCGTGACGTGGCCCAAGGTCAAAGGCGGAAGCGGGTTTCCGGCCCGGGTCATCGCCCTGTTGCCCTGATGGGCTGCCGGCAGCGCACGCCGGGCCGCAGTCAACATCCAGCCGTGGTCCAGACAGAATGAGCGAAACATTAACTGCGCCGACGATCGCCCAGATTGAGGCGATGCGCCAAATCATCCGGCCACACGTGATGCATACGCCGCTGGTGCCGTTTGCCGGGGTCGAAACCGATAACAACGGTCGATTGCACCTCAAGCTGGAAAACCTGCAATGGACCGGCGCGTTCAAGAATCGACCCGCCGCCGCGCTGTTGCATTCAACTCCCCGGGAGGCGCTGGCGTCGGGGGTCTGCACCGCCAGCTCCGGGAATTTCGGCATTGCCCTGTCGGCCCTGGCATCGCAATTGGGGATCGCAGCCACGGTCATCGTGCCTGACACCGCGCACACCGGGAAACTTGAACGGTTGCGGCGGACCGGGGCGCGGGTGGTCCAGGTAAGCCACGAGGAATGGTGGCAAACGATACTTACCCATCAGTGCGGCGACGGTAACGGAACCTACCTGGATGCGGTGGCCGACACGCGTGCCATGGCGGGAAACGGCAGTATCGGTCTGGAAATCCTCGAACAATTACCCGATGTAGATACCGTGTTCGTGCCCTTCGGCGGCGGCGGGTTGCTGTGCGGCATCGCCGCCGCCATCAAGGCGATTCGGCCGGAGGTTCGCATCGTCGGGTGTGAGTCCGAACTGGCAACGCCCCTGGCGGCAGCCTTCCGGGCCGGCCGCGCGGTCACCGTTCCCTGTCACGCGGGATTCATCAGCGGTATCGGCGCCGAAAGCGTCTTGCCGCGCATGTGGCCGTTGCTGCAGAGATTCGTGGATGCTGCGGTTGTGGTGTCACTGCCGGACACCGTGTCGGCCTTGCGTGCCATGCTCCTGCAGGGTCACGTTCTCGCCGAGGGCGCCGGCGCGGTTTCCGTGGCGGCAGCGCGCACCGGGCAGGTTCGTGGCCGCAACATGGTGTGCGTGGTCAGCGGCGGGAACATTGGCGCCAATGTGCTGGCATCCATTCTTGCCGGTGAAATCCCGCAAGGATTGGTCGGGCATGCAGAGCGTGCCGTAATTGGCCCCGATTCCCGGGAATCGGGGTAGTTGCAAGCGGAGCAACTGCCCCGATGCTTCGGAGGTTCGGCAGGCTTGGTGTAAAATGCGCCCTCGCGTTGACGGAGTCCACCCTTGAAACAGTTCGACGGCACCACCATTCTTTCCGTTCGCCGCAATGGCCGCGTGGTCGTGGGCGGTGACGGCCAGGTTTCCCTCGGCGACACGGTGATGAAGAGCAATGCGCGCAAGGTGCGGCGCCTGTTCCAGGATCGAATCATCGCCGGTTTCGCCGGTGGCACCGCGGATGCGTTTACGTTGTTCGAGCGCTTCGAGGCAAAACTCGAGAAGCATCAGGGCAACCTGACCCGTTCCGCGGTGGAACTGGCCAAGGACTGGCGCACGGATCGCATGCTGCGCCGGCTGGAGGCGATGTTGTGTGTCGCCGACGCCAGCGCCTCGCTGATCATTTCCGGCAACGGCGACGTGATTGAGCCCGAGGACAGCATCATGGCCATCGGCTCCGGCGGGCAGTTTGCCCGCGCCGCCGCCCAGGCGCTGTTGCAGAACACGGACCTGTCCGCGCGTGACATCGTGGAACGGGCGCTCAATATCGCCGCTGACATCTGCATCCATACCAATCGCAACCTGACGCTCGAAGAGTTGGCAGGATGATGTAAAAGTCCCTGGACGGACTTTTGCAACGAACTGATGATCACCTGAGGCTGTCTCCCATGTCCATGCAGGATCTGACGCCGCGGCAAATCGTCGCGGAACTCGACAAGCACATCATCGGCCAGGAAAAGGCCAAGCGCGCGGTCGCGATTGCCTTGCGCAACCGCTGGCGCCGGGCGCGCGTGCCCGAGGCGCTGCGCAACGAGATCACGCCCAAGAACATCCTGATGATCGGGCCCACCGGCGTCGGCAAGACCGAGATCGCGCGGCGCCTGGCCCGGCTTGCCAATGCGCCGTTCATCAAGGTCGAGGCCACCAAGTTCACCGAGGTCGGATACGTCGGTCGCGACGTGGAATCCATCATTCGTGATCTGGCCGACGTGGCGGTGAAGATGCAGCGCGAGGCGGAAGTGGCCAAGGTCCAGGACCGGGCCGAGGCGGCAGCCGAGGAACGCGTACTCGACATCCTGCTGCCGCCGGCGCGCGGCACGGATCCGGAATCAAAGGCCGAGAACAGCGCGACGCGCGATCGCTTCCGCGCCATGTTGCGTGAAGGGCAATTGGCGGAGAAGGAAATAGAGACGGAAGTGTCGCTGCCGGCCATCGGCGTGGAGATCATGGCGCCGCCCGGGATGGAGGAGATGACCAGCCAGTTGCAGGGCATGTTCCAGAGCATGTCCGGCGAGCGCAAGCGCAAGCGCCGCCTGAAGGTGCGCGAGGCACTGAAGCTGCTGGCGGAGGAAGAGGCCGGCCGCATGATCAATGAGGACGAGGTCAAGCTGCGCGCGCTGGAACACATGGAGCAGAACGGCATCGTGTTCCTGGACGAGATCGACAAGATCACCAGCCGTTCCGAGACGCTGGGTCCGGATGTGTCACGGGAAGGGGTGCAACGGGATCTGTTGCCGCTGGTGGAGGGTTGCACGGTTTCGACCCGTTACGGCATGACGCGCACGGATCACATCCTGTTCATCGCCTCCGGGGCGTTTCACATGGCCAAGCCTTCGGATCTGATCCCGGAACTGCAGGGCCGGCTACCCATCCGCGTGGAACTGGATGGGCTGGGCGTGACTGAATTTGAACGCATCCTGACCGAGCCGGACGCGTCACTGACGGAGCAGTACGCGGCGCTGCTGGAGACGGAAACCGTGCGCCTGCGCTTCGACGTATCCGGCATCCGCCGTCTCGCCGAGATCGCCTGCCAGGTGAATGAGTCCACAGAGAACATTGGTGCGCGCCGATTGCACACGGTGCTGGAGCGCTTGCTCGACTCGCTGTCGTTCGCAGCCCCGGACCAGGCCGGCAACGAGGTGGTCATCGATGCCGCCTATGTGGACGCGCAACTGGCGGACCTGGCGCGCAACGACGACCTGGCGCGGTACATCCTTTGATTACAGGGGACGAATCCCGAAACAGGCGCGTGGCGCCCACTCCGATCCC
>MGYT01000180.1:8037-9127 GCA_001801865.1 Gammaproteobacteria bacterium RIFCSPLOWO2_02_FULL_61_13 | reverse complement strand
ATGACCGCAAAATCTCCGCAACCGGTATCGATCAATTTGCTGCAGAAGAGCCGCCTGCTGGCGCTGGAATACAGCGACGGCGCCAGGTTCGAGCTGAGTTGCGAAATGTTGCGCGTCCACTCGCCTTCAGCCGAAGTGCGCGGGCACGGGCCCGGGCAGGAGGTGCTTCAGGTAGGCAAGGAAAACGTCAACATCAAGGACATCGAACCCATGGGGCATTACGCCGTGCGGCTGGTGTTCGATGACGGGCACGAATCCGGGATCTACACCTGGGATTATCTTTACGATCTCGGCCTGCACCGGGATCAGTACTGGCAGCGCTATCTCGCGGCGTTGACCGCGGCCGGCCGCGCGCGCGCCGCGCCATGACCGAACCCAGCACCGACTTCGGCTTTGACCGCGTCACGCCCGCGGAGAAGACCGCGCGCGTGGGGCGGGTCTTTTCCTCCGTCGCCGACCGTTATGACCTGATGAATGACCTGATGTCCCTGGGCGTGCATCGCCTGTGGAAGCGCGAGGCCGTGTTGCTGTCCGGCGTCCGGCGTGGTGCGGCGGTGCTCGACGTGGCCGGCGGTACCGGAGATTGTGCATTGCTCTATGGCCGCGCCGTGGGCGAAAGCGGGCGGGTGGTGGTCGCCGACATCAATGCGGACATGCTGCAGCGGGGCCGGGATCGGCTCACCGACCAGGGCGTCGTGCGTGGCGTGGAATACGTGCAGGCCGACGCCGAGGCGCTGCCATTCCGGGATCAGGAGTTTGACTGCGTCAATATTGCATTCGGACTGCGCAATGTGACCGACAAGGGCCTCGCGCTGCGTTCCATGCTGCGCTGTCTGAAGTTCGGCGGGACACTGGTGATTCTGGAATTTTCCCGCGTGGTGCAGCCATTGTTGAGCCGGCTCTACGACACCTGGTCGTTCAATGTCATCCCCTGGTTGGGGGAATTTGCCGCCGGCGATCGGGACAGCTATCGCTACCTGGTGGAATCCATTCGCATGCATCCGGACCAGGAGTCGTTGCGCGGCATGATGCAGGAGGCCGGGTTTGGCCTGGTGGATTACGTCAATCTGACCGGCGGTGTCGTCGCCGT
>MGYT01000180.1:2871-8029 GCA_001801865.1 Gammaproteobacteria bacterium RIFCSPLOWO2_02_FULL_61_13 | reverse complement strand
GGTGACCGGTACTGCAATCGCATTCCGGTTGGTGCCGGAGGCCGGCGCGCTGCGGTTGCACACCGCCGGACCACGGGAGCCGGATGTGACCATCCGTGGCCGTCCGCTGGAGTTGCTGCGCCACGTGGCCGCACGTGGCACCGGGCGTGGCGGCGGACACATCGAAATTTCCGGTGACGTGGAAGTGGCGCAGCGATTGCAGTTGATACTTGGGCGGCTCGAACCGGACTGGGAGGAGGCATTGTCCCAATGGGTCGGCGACCTGCCGGCGCGCAAGCTGGTGCGTGCCGGCGGTGCGCTGGTGGCGTTCGGGCGCGAGGCGCGGGCGTCGTTGTCGTTCAGCCTCAGTGAGTATCTGCGCTACGAGCGCAGGGTGCTGGTGGATCGTCCTGCGGCGGACAGCTTCGTGCGCGCCGTGGATGATTTGCGTGATGACGCCGAGCGCCTGCGGGCGCGGCTGCAGTTGCTGGATCGGCGGCTGGAACAGGCCTGAAACCATGTTGACCGTCGGACAACTGATGCGGTTGCTGTTCATCCAGCGCGTGCTGATCCGGCACGGACTCGATGACCTGGTGTTCGCCATGCACCTGTTCCGCCCGCTGCGTTTCCTGTTATACCTGCTGCCATGGAACTGGTTTATCCGGGATCGCGGCCCGCGCGCGGAGCGCCTGCGCCGGGTGCTGGAAGATCTGGGTCCCATCTATGTGAAGCTGGGTCAATTGCTCTCCACCCGCCGCGACATGTTGCCCGAGGACATCGCCGGGGAACTGGCGCGGCTGCAGGACAATGTGCCGCCGTTCCCCGGGGCGCAGGCCAAGCAGATGGTGGAGCGCGCGCTGGGGCGTCCGGTCACTGAACTGTTCCTGCATTTTGACGAGACACCGCTGGCGTCCGCCTCCATCGCCCAGGTGCACGCGGCCCGATCCCGCGACGGCCGCGAACTGATCGTAAAGGTCGTGCGGCCCGGCATTGAGACCGTGATCCGCCGCGACTTGGGCTTGATGTACATCCTGGCGGACATGGCGGAGCGCTATTGGGGTGACGCGCGCCGCCTGAAGCCCAGCAACGTGGTGCGGGAATTCGAGAAGACGCTGCTGGGTGAACTCGATCTGATGCGCGAGGCGGCGAATGCCTCACAGCTGCGGCGCAACTTTGCCGCGTCCGATGTGCTCTATGTGCCGCAGGTGGATTGGGAACTCACCCGGCGCGATGTCATGGTCATGGAGCGCATCTCCGGTCTCCCGGTCAGCGATATTGACGGGCTGCGCCGCGCCGGCGTGGATCTCAAGTGGCTGGCCGAGGCCGGCGTCGAGTTGTTCTTCACGCAGGTGTTCCGCGACAGCTTTTTCCATGCCGACATGCATCCCGGCAATATCTTTGTGCGCCCGGAGGAGGGCCGGCAGCCGCATATCCTGGTGGTCGACTTTGGCATCATGAGTTCGCTCACGGAATACGACCAGCGCTACCTGGCGGAGAATTTTCTCGCGTTCCTGAACCGGGACTACCAGAAGGTGGCGCAACTGCACGTGGAATCTGGCTGGGTCCCGGCCGGTACGCGCGTGGATGAATTCGAATTTGCCATTCGCACCGTGTGCGAGCCGCTGTTTGATCGGCCGCTGAAGGAGATCTCCTTCGGCATGTTGTTGCTGCGGCTGTTCCAGACCGCGCGCCGCTTCAACATGGTGATCCTGCCGCAATTGATCCTGCTGCAGAAAACATTGGTCAGCATCGAGGGACTCGGCCGGCAGCTGTACCCGGACCTGGACCTGTGGCACGTGGCGCGGCCGTTGCTGGAACGCTGGATGAGTGAGCGCGTCGGCTGGCGCGGGTTGTTGCGCGGCACGCGCGAAAACCTGCCGCACTGGCTGGATCGGCTGCCGTCGCTGCCGAACCGGGTCATCGACGTGGTGGAGCGGTTGCGGGACGGGCGCCTTCAGGTTGAGTGGCGTTCCCCGGCGCTGGAGGAACTGCACGCGGAACTGCGCAGGACCGGCCGGCGGAACCTGTATTCCATCACCGGTTGTACGTTGTTCCTGGCCGCCGTGGTTCTGTACGGGATGTTCGGCACAGCGGAATGGCCCGGCGGTATGCCGGTGTTGTCCTGGGTACTCGGCGGCACCGGCCTGGGAGTGCTGTTTCTGGCCTGGATGGAGTAGCCGGCCGGCATGAAGCCGGGGTCCAGTAGGGCCGGCTTCAGCCGGCCATTTGGCAACCCGGCGCGCTGAAGCGCGCCCTACTTCGTTCCCAAAGATCGGGGGGTCAGAGCCCCCGTGCGCTAATGTAATGTCGGCCGCATGGCGGAGACGCCCGCGGAGGCCGTGCCAGTCTCCACGTCGTGGCTGTGCATTCGCAGCAATTGCGGGACGCTGACCAGCCTGACGCCGAGACTGTGGAGCCGCGGTAACTCGGTGCGCAGCAGTGCAATGGTCTCGGGATGGGGATGACCGATGGCCAGGGCGCTGCCCTTGCGCCGGGCGACGCTGATCAATTCCTGAAAATTGTTTTGCAGGTTACGCGCGCCACGGTCGTCATCCAGGAAGATGTCCCGGCGCAGGTTCGGCACCCCCTTGCGTTGCGCCACGTCCGCCGCGACGCTGCTGTGGCTGGTGACGCTGTCCACGAAAAACTTGCCGTGGATGCGCAGCGATTCCATCAACCATTGCATGTGCTGGGTGTCGCGGGTTAGCAGGCTGCCCATGTGGTTGTTGACGCCGATGGCGGCGGGCACTGAGCGCAGGGCCAGATTCAGCGTGCGCATCAGCCCGACGCGGTCCATGTCCAGCATCAACGCGCCTGGACCCAGCGCCACATTCTTCTCTCCCTGCAGCGGCTCCATGGGCAGGTGCAGCATTACGTCCTTGCCGGCGCCGGCGGCCAGGCTTGCCATCTCATCGGCGTGGGGAGAATGGGGCAGGATGGACACAGCCAGTGCGCCGGGCAGCGCAATGACTTCCAGATCCTCCCGATGCCGATAGCCGATGTCGTCCATGATGATGGCGATCGCGGGCATGGACGCGGTGTCCGCGGCCGCGATTGCCGGCGTCAGCCACACCAACAGGAATAGGAGCGGACAAACCTTGAGGAATGTCCACAAGGTTCTGAAATGCAGGGCGGGTTGAGCGAAGCGAAACCCGCCGATAGCATGCATTTGTGGTCGAGCTACCACGAAACGGTGGATTTCGCTTCGCTCAATCCACCCTACCAAGCGGATTGGATGAGGCAATTTATTGATCCGATTTAACGATTCGACTTCAGCCGTTCTTGGTCTGACGCAGGGCCAAAGCCTTGAGCACGTTCAACGCCTGGCTAAGGGCGTAATCATCGGCGTCCGACGGCGCACTGGCGGTCTGCTCAGCAGCGGGGGCGACTGGCTCCTTGGCGGCGCCGGGTTTTTTAGCCGCATCCTTCTCTTTGACTTTTTCCTTGTCCTTCCCCTGGGTGGCTTCCTGCTCCTCGCCTTCCTTCGGCGTCGGGTTTTCCAGGTGCCGGGTGAGATCGGCTTCCTTGATCAACAGGTCCTCGTCCTGCACTTCTTTGACGATGATTGGGTTGATGGTGATGTCCGGCACGATGCCTTCGGCCTGGATGGAACGGCCCGACGGCGTGAAGTAGCGCGCAGTGGTGAGTTTGAGCGCCTCGGTCTCGGTCAGCGGCAGGATGGTCTGCACGGAGCCCTTGCCGAAGGTCTTCTGTCCCATGATCACGGCACGTTTCTGATCCTGCAGCGCGCCGGCGACAATCTCGGAGGCGGACGCCGACCCCGCGTTCACCAGCACCACCATCGGCGCATCCTCAAGCATGTCCTCCGGCTTGGCATTGAACCGCATCTGGGCTTCCTTGACCCGTCCCTCGGTATAGACAATCAATCCGTGATCCAGAAACAGATCAGAGATGCCTACCGCGGCGCTGAGTGTCCCGCCCGGATTATTTCGCAAGTCCAGCACCAGCCCGCGCAGGCCGCCCTGGGAATCAGCCTTCAGCTTTTCCACGCCCTTGCGCACATCTTCCTCGGAATGGGTCTGGAAACTGGAGACGCGCAGGTAACCAAAACCCGGCTCCAGCATCCGCTGCCGGACGCTTTGCACCTTGATGATGTCCCGGGTCAGCGTCAACTTGATGGGTTTCTCCTCGCCCTCGCGCATCAGAGTCATGCCAATGTCGGTGCCGGGCTTGCCGCGCATGAGCTTGATGGCGTCGTTGAGTGACATTCCCTTAACCGGGGTGTCGTCGAGGCGGATGATGAGATCACCGGTCTTGATGCCGGCGCGCTGCGCCGGTGTATCGTCAATGGGTGAGATGACCTTCAGGAATCCGTCTTCGGTGCCCACTTCCAGTCCGAGGCCGCCAAATTCTCCGGTCGTGCTCTCCTGCAATTCCAGGTAATCCTCCTTGTCCAGGTAGGCGGAATGCGGATCGAGACCTTCCAACATGCCGCGGATGGCGTTTTCCAGCAGTTTGCGATCGTCAACCTCTTCCACATAGTCGCTCTTCAGTTTTGCGAACACGGAAGTAAAGGTGCGGATTTCATCCAGCGGCAGGGCGCCCGACTGCGCTGGAATCGACTCTTCCGGGTCGGTCTCCTGCGCCGGCGTGGAAACAGACAAACAGAGCAGGGAAAGTGCGACGAGGCGCAGCGGAAATTGGCAATTCATCTTTACGGTACCTTGGGAAAGGGATGGAACCTTGAGGGTTCCGGCAAGGATACAGGCCGCCCCACGGAATTGACAAGGCAGAACGCCCGGCATCAGCGCCCGCACCACAGAACCGGATCCTGGGGCGCGCCGTCGCGCCGGATTTCGAAATAAAGCCCGGTTTCCTCCGCTCCGCCGGTGTCTCCGACCCGGCCGATGGTTTCCCCGGCGGCGACGAGATCGCCGGCCTTTTTCAACAGTGCCTCGTTATGACCATACAGGCTCATGTAGCCGCCGCCGTGGTCCACGATCAGCAGCAGGCCCATGTTGCGGAACCAGTCGGCAAACATCACGCGGCCGTCACTGACTGCACGCACCTCCTGCCCGGCGTCAGCCGCGATGGTTACGCCCTGGGCCCGCAGGCGCCCGCCTTTGCGCGCGGCGCCAAATGGCGTCACCACGCTGCCCTGCACCGGCCAGGAAAGTTTTCCACGCAGCTTTGCGAACGGCGTCTGGACTTCGAACTC
>MGYT01000180.1:0-2860 GCA_001801865.1 Gammaproteobacteria bacterium RIFCSPLOWO2_02_FULL_61_13 | reverse complement strand
ATTGCTTCCTGTTTATGCGATCCAGCAATCCCGACAACTCCCTTTCGTTCTTCTGCAGGCGTTGCAGGTCCCGATCCTGATCCGAGATCTGCCCCCGGATGCGACTGACTATCTCGAGGCGCGACTGCCGGTAGCGATCCAGTTGGCCCAATTGCGCCAATTGCTGCTGGCGCAGGCTGTCCAGGCGCGCAGATTCATCCTGGATTTCCACCTGCACCCGGGCCATGTCGTCCATGGCCTGGCCAAGCACCTGGATCTTGCGCAGGCGGGCGCGATTGAAATAGTCGTGATAGGCGAGCATGCGGCCAATCAGGGCGGGGTCCTCCTGGTTCAGCAATAATTTGAGATAGTCATCGCGGCCGTTCATGTAGGCGATGCGGACCTGCCGACCGAGTTGGCTGGATTCCCGGGCCAGCGCCGCCTGCCGTTCGTCGGCCTGCTGGCGCAGCTCCGTCAGCCGTTTTTGCCGTGCCTCGGCGTCGAGTTCAATGGCGTCCACCTGGGTACGGAGTTTCGCCGCCGCGGATTCCGCCTCTTGCAACTCTTCCTGCAAGGCGTCGGCCTCGTCCTGGGCCGCCTTGATACCCGATTGCACGTCGCGTATGCGCGCGCGTACGTCCTCGAGTTTGCTGTCCTGGGCAGGCGCGGCGGCTTGCGCGGCGGTCAGGCCGCCCAACCCGATTGCCATGACGAAGACAAGGCGTGGGATCACGGCATCAGGAACCCGTGATCACGCGCCGGTCGCGGTGCGCCGCGCCCCTGCGGACATCTGCGGTTCCTGGTCGCGCAGCCTGACCCGGGATCTGCCGGTCATTTCCGCCGGCTGATCCAGGCCCATCAGGTACAGCATGGTGGGAGCGATGTCGCACAACGCCCCGACCCCCGGCACCATGTCCGCGGACCGGCCGACGTATATCAGTGGCACCAGGTTGCTGGTGTGCGCGGTGTGTGCCTGCGCCTGCACCTTCTCGGTAATGAAGGACCGCATCTGTTCGGCATTACCGTGATCCGACGTGATCAGGATCTCGCCGCCGGCCTTGATTGTGGCCACGACAATCCGATTCAGGGACTCGTCGATGGCCTCTATGGCGCGTACCGCGGCGTCGAAATTCCCGGTGTGCCCGACCATGTCCGCGTTGGCAAAATTGCAGATGATTGCGTCGTATTTGCCGCTGCCGATTGCCTCCACCATTCGCTCGGCGACTTCGGGGGCGCTCATCTCCGGTTTCAGATCATAGGTGGGCACATGGGGTGACGGCACCAGGATGCGATCCTCGTGATTGAATACCCGCTCTTCGCCGCCATTGAAGAAGAACGTGACATGGGCGTACTTCTCTGTTTCCGCGATGCGCAACTGGTGCAGCCCGAGCCGGGAAATGTATTCACCGAAGCTGTTGTGCAGTTGCACCGGCGGGTACGCCGCCGGGAAATCGTATTCAGCCTTGTAGCGGGTCATGCCGATGAAGGCTGCGAGTTTCGGCACATGCGCCCGGGGGAAGTTGTCAAAGTCCGGCCAGGTAAACGCGCGCGCCAGTTGCCGCGCCCGGTCGGCGCGATAGTTGGCAAACATCATCACGTCCCCGTCTTCAACCCGCACCGGGTTGCCGCCACGCCGGACAATGGCGGTGGGGGTGACGAATTCATCCGACTCCCCGCGCGCGTAGGCCTGGTCCACGGCAATGAAGACATCGCTGCACACATGTTCGGCCCGGCCGGCGCTGATCAGGTCGTAGGCCTTTTGGGTCCGATCCCAGTGGTTGTTCCGATCCATGGCAAAGTAACGGCCGATGATGCTGGCGAACCGGCCGCATCCCACCTCGCGCATCTGCACCTGCGTCAGGTGCAGATATTCCGCGGCGCTTTTCGGCGGCGTGTCGCGGCCATCCAGGAAGGCGTGCAGGTAGACATTCTGGCACTTGCAACGGGCGGCCAGTTCCAGCAGTGCATGGATATGCTCCTGATGGCTGTGCACCCCCCCCGGCGACAGTAACCCAAGCAGATGCAATGCCTTGCCGCTGGCGGCCACGTCGCGAAATGCGCCCGCCAGCACCTCGTTGCGAAAGAAGCTGCCGTCCTCTATGGACTGGCTGATGCGCGTGAATTCCTGATGCACGACGCGGCCGGAACCGATGTTCATGTGCCCGACCTCGGAGTTACCCATCTGGTTGTCGGGCAGCCCGACATCGAGCCCGGAAGCGCTGATCAGGCCATGGGGAAAATCGTTCCAGAGCCGGTCCCAGACCGGTTTGCGGGCGCTGTGAATGGCGTTGTAGTTGGTATTGTCCGAATAGCCCCACCCGTCCAGCACAATGAGGATCATGGGGCGGCGGGGGATTTTGATACCTGATCCGACGGCCGGGGCGGGCTCGCTCACGTGTCGTCCTGGGAGTCTGCGGGCGGACGGACAGTTTAACACGAATGGTTTGCGGCCCGGGGCGCCGATAGCTGCAAGCCATTGAAGTTCCGAAAATATCCCGCTTCACGTATCATGCTGCGCGGCAGTCCCCAGACTCACAGCCCGCAGGTATCCATGGAGCGCATTCCGGAATTCGTCGGCAATCACCTTTTCCTGGTCAGCCTGTTTGTGGCATTGCTGGTCATGTTGGCCTGGAACCTGTTTGGCGCCAGCCTCACCGGCGTGGAAGAGGTGGACGCGGTGGATGCCACGCTGCTTATTAATAAGGAGGGCGGGTTGGTGGTGGATGTCCGGGGCGCGGAGGAGTTTGCGGCCGGACACATTATTAATGCGCTGAACCTGCCGCTGGCTGATATGGACGCACGCCGCGGTGAATTGGACAAATACAAGGACAAACCGGTTATAGCAGTGTGCGGCAGCGGCCCATCCGCCGCTCGCGCGGTG
>MGYT01000179.1:39260-44779 GCA_001801865.1 Gammaproteobacteria bacterium RIFCSPLOWO2_02_FULL_61_13 | reverse complement strand
ACTGAAACCACCCGCGGTGCTGGTCTGAACCCTCCAGGTACAGATCCGCCGGGAAGCCCAGGCGCGCATCCACCTCCAGCACCGAGGCATGGGTGACGCCGGAATCAAACCAGACATCCAGGATGTCCATGACTTTGCGGTAGGCCGCGGCATCGGCACCCAACAACTCCGCGGCCTCCAGATCAAACCAGGCATCGATGCCGCCCTGCTCGACCCTCAGCGCGACCTTCTCAATGAGGCCCGCGGTATCCGGATGCAATGCCCCGGTTTCCTGGTGCACAAACACGGCAATGGGCACACCCCAGGTGCGCTGCCGCGAAATGCACCAGTCGGCCCGGTCCGCCACCATGCCGCGAATGCGTTGCTGTCCCCAATCCGGCGTCCATTTGACTTCGTCAATGGCGCGCAGCGCGTTGGCGCGCAGCCCATGCCCATCCATGCTGAAGAACCATTGCGCCGTGGCCCGGAAGATAATCGGCGTCTTGTGCCGCCAGCAATGGGGATAGCTGTGCACCACATTTTCCTCGCACAGGAGCATGGACCGATCCCGCAACACGTCGAGCAATGTGGCATTGGCCGCAAACACATTCATGCCGGAGACGAACTCCGTGCCGGCAACAAACCGGCCGTCGTCGCCCACCGGGTTCATGGTCTCCAGCCCGTAACTCTGACCAACATGATAATCATCCAGCCCGTGCCCGGGCGCGGTATGCACCGCGCCGGTACCGGCATCCAGAGTGACGTGCAACCCCAGGGTCACCGGCACCTGCCTGGACAAAAACGGATGCTGCAATTGCATCCCTTCCAACTCCCGGCCGCTGACACGGGCCGCGACCCGATACTGCTCGAATCCGGAGCGCTGCAGGACCTGGCGCGCGAGCGTCTCCGCCACGATGAGCCAGTCGGGTTCCCCGGCCCGGCCGTATTCAACCAGCGCGTACTGAAAATCCGGGTGCAGGGTGACGGATTGATTCGCCGGCAGCGTCCAGGGTGTGGTGGTCCAGATGGCAACCGACAGATCGCCGGTGACGGGCAAGGGCTGGGGCAGACCAAACCGGCGCGCAGCATCGGCCCGGTCCACTACCGCGAAACAAACGTCTATGGCCGGGGACTTGCGGTCCTGGTACTCGACCTCCGCCTCGGCCAGTGCGGATGCACAATCGATACACCAATAGACCGGCTTCACACCGCTGACCAGGTGACCAGCGGCAATCATCCGGCCCAGGGCGCGTATGATGTTCGCCTCGGTAACAAAGTCCATGGTCAGGTAGGGACGTTCCCAATCACCAAACACGCCGAGGCGCTGGAAATCCGCCTTTTGCCGGCTGATCTGCCCGCGCGCATACTCGCGACAGGCAGCGCGGAAGGCCTTGCGATTCGCCCCGGCCTTGCCCAGTTTCTTCTCGACCTGGTGCTCGATGGGGAGCCCGTGGCAGTCCCAGCCGGGCACGTAAGGCGCGTCCAGTCCGTCCAGGCCGCGTGACTTGATGATGATGTCCTTCAGAATTTTGTTTACCGCGTGACCGATGTGGATTTCGCCGTTGGCGTACGGCGGACCGTCGTGCAATATGAAACGCGGGCGGCCGGTGCGCCGGCGCCGCAATTGTCCATACAGGTCCATTTCCTGCCAGCGGCGCAGCATGTCCGGCTCGCGCTGGGCCAGGTTCCCCTTCATTGGGAAGTCCGTGCGCGGCAAATTCAAAGTGTCCTTGTATTGACTCATGGATCGCCTGTTCCTTACAGTTTCCGTGCGCCGAGAACCGCGCGTGCCTGCTCCACATCCCGCGCCATCTGGGTGCACAAATCATCCACCGAGTTGAAGTTCATTTCCGGCCGCAGAAATTGCCGGAACTGCACACTGATGCGGCTGCCATAAATGTCTGCGTTCCAGTCAAACAGGAACACCTCCAGCAGCAGCCGCTTGCCTGAGAACACAGGCCGCGTGCCGATGCTGGCCACGCCATCGACCAGCCGAGCGCCCAGTCCATCAACCTGAACCGCATGGATCCCGCGCACCGGCGGCTGCCGATCATGCACATCAATGTTCGCGGTCGGGAATCCCAATTGGCGTCCGCGTTGACAACCGTGGATCACGCGCCCGGTAATCGAGTACGGGCGCCCCAGTAAATCGCCGGCAGCGTCCACCTCCCCGGCCGCGAGCAATCCCCGGATCCGGCTGCTGCTGATCCGCTGTCCATGCAGTGAAACGGTCTCCATGGCCTCGGTTTCAAATCCAAGACTGCTGCCCATGCTGCGCAACAATTTAAAATCCCCACGTCGGTTATGGCCGAAGCGGAAATCATCCCCGACGATGATCAACCGCGCTCCGAGGACACGCGCCAGAATATTTTGCACGAATTCTTCCGGCTCAGTCTGCGCAAGTTCCTGATCAAACCGCAGGCACAACATGTTGTTGACGCCGCAATGCCGCAGCGTCTCGACCTTTTCGCGCAAGGTCGTCAGCCGTGATGGTACCTGCAGCGGGCGGAAATACTCCTGGGGTTGCGGCTCAAAGACCATGACCAGCGGAGTAATGCGTCGTCTGCCGGCCTGCTCCACCAATTGCCGGATCACCGCCTGGTGGCCGCGATGCACACCATCAAAATTGCCGATGGCAACTGCAGACGGACGCAGGGACTCCGGGACAGCTGTGACATGGCGAAAAAATCTCATGGTCGAGGTTCCGTTCCGTGACGACCGAGCATTTCACGCAGCGTCATGCCGGTGACCCGTAAGGCGGCAAAATAGCCCACTGCTCCCCCGGCCACACACAGCGCGAGGCGCTGGATCCGGTCCTGGGCCGGCCAGGCCAGCCACTGATCCAGGGGCGGCGATATTACCTGCAACACCAGCAGCATGACCGCCAGCGCGACGCAGATTCGCAGCAGGTGGGTACTCCAGCCTGCCTGCAATTGCAAGCCGCCATGACGCTGCAAATGTACATACAGGATTCCGGCGTTGATGTAGGAAGAAATTGCCGTGGCCAGGGCGAGACCCGCATGGGCCAGCGGACGGTACAGCAGCAGGATGAAAATGATGTTGCTGATAAGTGCGATAACTCCCGCGCGAACCGGGGTACGCGTGTCCTGCCGCGAAACCGTGCCCGATACCAGGATCTTGATTAGTACGTACGCAGGCAGTCCCGAGGCAAAGGCCATCAGGCTGATGGCGGCCATTTCGACGTCGTAGGGGCTGAATTCCCGGTACTGAAACAGGGTTGCCAATGCCGGACCCGAGAGGTACGCCAGCCCCAGTGCTGCCGGCAGCGAGATGAGGAACACCCAGCGCAATGCCCAGTCCAGGGTCTCGGCGTACCCTTGGGTGGAGTTGCGCGCATGCTCCGCCGACAGGCTGGGCATGATGACCGTGGCGAGTGCGATGCCGAACACACCCAGCGGAAACTCCACCAGCCGGTCCGAGTAATAAAGCCACGAGATACTGCCGGTGACGAGGAACGAGGCCACCTGGGTATCCACCAGCAGGTTGATTTGAGTCACCGAAACTCCAAACAAGGTGGGCATCATCAGCTTGAGAATGCGGCCGACGCCTTCACGGTCGCGACCCAGCCTTGGCCGGGGCAGCAGGTGCAATTGCCTCAGAAAGGGGATCTGAAACAGCAGTTGCACCACGCCGGCGATGAACACGCCCCAGGCGAGCGACTCCACCGGCCGCTCCATCCGCGGGGCCAGCCAGATGGCGGCAGCGATCATGGACAGGTTCAGGAACACGGGCGTAAACGCCGGCACCCCGAACTTGCGGTAGGTATTCAGGATGCCGCCCGCGAGCGCCGTCAGCGAGATGAAAAAAATGTATGGGAAGGTGACGCGCAACAGGGCGGCGGTTAATTCCTGTTTGTCGGCATCGCCGGCGAATCCCGGTGCAAATACCAGCACGACGACCGGCGCACACAGCACGCCCAGTACCGTCACGCCAAACAACGCCACACCCAGTATTGCGCTGGTGTGATCCACAAGGGCCTGAACTTCTTCCCGGGTCCGGCGCTCGCGATACTCCGCCAATACCGGGACAAATGCCTGGGAAAATCCACCTTCGGCAAACAGGCGGCGCAAAAAATTGGGGATGCGAAAGGCAACGATAAATGCATCCATGCCGGTGCCGGCGCCGAAGTAACGCGCGATGACCACGTCGCGCACCAGGCCAAGGATGCGCGACAGCGTCGTATTCGCACTGATCAACAGCGTTGATTTGAGTAATCCCCCGGTCACGGTCTTGGCGGGCCTTCGATGTTTTCGAACAAATGTCGGGTATCTGATTGTTTACGCAAGGATATTTTCAACACGCAGCATATCACAACGATTCGCAACGGCGCCGGTTGCCCGTGGATTCCGGTTACGGCAGAGAGGGTGAATAATTGACAAACTGAGGACCGATCCGCATAGTGTCGCGCCTTTCGTAACGCAGCATCAGGAGTGAGACATCGTGGCCAATATTGCATCCGCAAAGAAGCGGGCTCGACAAAGCGAAGCCAACCGGCAGCGCAATGCCAGCGCGCGTTCCATGCTGCGTACCTATATTCGCAAGGTCGTGCTGGCCATTGACAAGGGTGACAAGGAAGTCGCGCGTACTGCCTACGCTGCGGCGGTTCCCGTCATCGATCGCATGGCAGGCAAAAATATCATCCACCGCAACAAGGCCGCGCGGCACAAGAGCCGGCTGGCCGCCCGCATTCTGACCTTAAAGTAACCCTGCTTGCGGCAACGCCCGTTGCCGATCAAGTCACGATCAGATTGTCCCGGTGGATGAGTTCCGGCTCATCCACATAGCCCAATATCTTTTCTATCTGCTCGCTGGGCATTCCCTTGATGCGCTGGGTTTCCTCCGCGCTGTAATTCACCAACCCTCGCGCTACCTCGGTCCCCTGGGCATCCACACAGCGGACAATCTCCCCGCGCCGGAATTCGCCCTTTACCCCGGTAACCCCTACTGCCAGCAGGCTGCGACCGCTTTGTCGCAAGACCCGCACGGCGCCCGCGTCCAGCACCAGCGCACCACCCAGGTGTGACTGGGCCGCAAGCCATTGCTTGCGCGCCGCCAGCGGCGCCTGCCCGGCGCGTAACAGCGTCCCGGCCGATTCACCGCGGGCAATCCGGGTCAGAACCTGTTCCTCCAGGCCGGAGGCAATCACGGTATCCGTTCCCGACTTGGCCGCGGCGGCGGCAGCGCGCAGCTTGGTCAGCATACCGCCGCGACCGAGACTGCCGCCCTCGCCGGCATATCTTTCCAATGCGCGATCGCCGGCGTCAGCATTGCTGATCAAACGCGCCTCCGGGTTCGTGCGCGGATCGGCATCGAACAGGCCCTGTTGATCCGTGAGGATTACCAGCAAATCGGCATCCACCAGGTTCGCCACCAGACCCGCGAGGGTGTCGTTGTCCCCGAAACGGATCTCCTCCGTCGCGACAGAATCGTTTTCATTGATCACCGGCACCACGCCCAGGTCCACGAGTGTGCGCAGCATCGAGCGGGCATTCAGATAGCGGCGCCGGTCAGCCACGTCC
>MGYT01000179.1:37188-39233 GCA_001801865.1 Gammaproteobacteria bacterium RIFCSPLOWO2_02_FULL_61_13 | reverse complement strand
CGCACGCCATATTTCTGGAAACACTGTTCATAGGCCTGGATCAGCCCCATCTGTCCCACGGCGGCGGCGGCCTGCAATTCATGCAGTGCATGCGGTCGATGCTGCCATCCCAGGCGCGAAACCCCTTCGGCCACGGCGCCCGAGGAAACCACCAGCGTCTGTATGCCGGCCTGGCGCAGTTCCATGATCTGGGCCACCCACTGGCCGAGCGTGTCCTCGCGCAGGCCGCAGCCATCATGGGTCAGCAGTGCGCTTCCCAGTTTCACGACCAGGCGTTGAATCCCGCGGGCGGCTGCCTGTGTCTCATTCATTCGGTGTGAATCCTGCTTGCGCGGATGTGCGGATGCGCCTCGATCCAGCGTTGAATGGCGAACATCAACTCCTTGCATCCGAAACCGGTGACAGCAGAGATCAAGAACAACTTGTGCTTCTTGCCGACGCTGCGGGCCAGCTTGCGCCGCAGTTTTTCTGCCTCATCCTCCGGCATCAGGTCCAGCTTGTTCAACACCAGCCAGCGCTCGCGTTTGAACAATTCCTTGTCATAGGAACGCAGCTCCGCCTCGACCACGCGCACCTGCTCGGCAATGGAAGGCCCGTCGTCCTGGATGCCGGCATCCACCAGGTGCAGCAGCAACCGGGTGCGGGACAGGTGTTTCAAAAAGTGAATGCCCAAACCGGCGCCTTCCGCCGCCCCTTCAATCAAGCCGGGAATATCGGCGATGACAAAGCTCTGCTCCGAACCAAGGCGCACGACGCCCAGGTGCGGGTACAACGTCGTGAACGGGTACGCCGCCACCTTTGGCCGTGCCGCCGTGACCTGCCGGATCAACGTGGACTTGCCGGCATTGGGCAGACCGAGCAGGCCTACATCTGCAAGCACCTGCATTTCCAACCGCAACTCGCGCTGTTCGCCTGGAAAGCCCTTGGTGGCCTTGCGCGGTGCCCGGTTGGTGCTGGTCTTGAAATTGAGATTGCCCAGGCCACGACGCCCGCCCTTGGCCACCAACAATCGCTGTCCAGCGTGGATCAAGTCACTGATCAGTTCCCCGGTCTCGGCGTCGTAAACCATCGTACCCAAGGGCACGCGCACGTCCAGGTCCGCACCGCCTTTGCCAAACCGGTCGCGGCCCATGCCGGGCTGGCCGCTCTTCGCCTCGAACCGGCGTGCATGGCGAAAATCCGCCAGCGTATTCAACCCTTCATCCACCACCAGGTACACGCTGCCGCCATCGCCGCCATCGCCGCCATCCGGCCCGCCAAAGGGAATGAATTTCTCGCGCCGGAAGCTGGCGCAGCCACTGCCGCCCTTGCCGGCCACCACGCGTATGGTTGCTTCATCCACAAATTTCATTGGCAGATACTCGATTATTCAGTTGGCACCAATCGCCGCGTGTGTGCTCCCTGCACAAGCGGCATACGACCGCCATGGATGGCGGAAGTGCGAAAAATGCAGGAGCAATTTTCTGCCAGTACATCCATGTACATCGCCGCTTGTGTGCTCCCTGCACAAGCGGCATACAGTACATCCATGTACATTCCCGCGTGTGTGCTCCTGCACACGCGGGATACCGTACGTCCCTGTACATAAAAAACCCCGCGTAAGAGCGGGGTCTTTTGCACCAAACCGAAACGCAGCGTTCAGTTCGCGACCACGCTCACATGCATGCGGCTTTCCGGACCGCGGATCTGGAACTTCACCTGGCCGTCCTTCAGGGCGAACAGCGTGTGATCGCGCCCACAACCCACGTTTACACCGGGGCGAACCTTGGTGCCGCGCTGGCGTACCAGGATATTACCGGCCAGGACTGCCTCGCCGCCAAAGCGCTTTACGCCCAGTCGCTTTGACTCGGAATCACGTCCGTTGCGGGAACTGCCCGCGGCTTTCTTATGTGCCATGACTCAATCTCCGTTGCTGAAGCAATCTCTGACAAGTCCGGGCTGGACTGGTTCAGGGCTTGCCGATTTACTTGCTGATGCCGGTGATCGCCAGTTCCGTGTACGACTGACGGTGGCCCTGCACCTTTTCGTAGTGCTTGCGGCGGCGT
>MGYT01000179.1:745-37120 GCA_001801865.1 Gammaproteobacteria bacterium RIFCSPLOWO2_02_FULL_61_13 | reverse complement strand
CGCACCGTGGCGGTCACGGCGGCGCCCTTGATCATCGGGCTGCCCACGGTGATCTGGTCGCCATCACCCAGAAGCAACACGCTATCCAGGCGCACGCTGTCACCCTCCTTTGCATTGAGGAGTTCGACGCGAATGACGTCGCCTTCCTTCACTTTATACTGCTTGCCTCCAGTCTTGACGACCGCGTACATGGACTTCTCCTGCCAAACTGCCGGGGGGTTGGGTATATTAAGAAGGGCGCAGATTCTAAGGTCTTGAACCCATTGATTCAAGTGGAAATATCACCTTATTCACTATTCCCGTCCACGCTTGCAGAACGCGGCCGGGAAAGGTGGGACCTTTACATGGCAATCCTTTGAACGGGTTGGCAAAATGCGCTGCCTTCCCACAGGAATCCCCCTTGTCGACGCCTTCCGCCAACCTTGAGCAGCATTTAGACCTCGGCACCATTCGGGCCTTGATCGCCGCCGATATGGCCCGCATGGACGCGCTGATCCAGGATCGTTTGCATTCTGAAGTCGGCCTCATCGATCAACTTGGGCATTATATCGTCAACAGCGGCGGCAAACGGCTGCGGCCCGCCGTGGTCCTGCTCAGCGCCGGGGCGCTGGGCTATCGCGGGCAACAACATATCAATCTTGCCGCCATCATCGAGTTCATCCACACCGCCACGCTGCTGCACGATGACGTGGTGGATGCATCCCTGTTGCGGCGCGGACAGGCCACCGCCAATCAACGCTGGGGCAATGAGGCCAGCGTGCTGGTCGGTGATTTCCTGTACTCGCGCGCGTTTCAGATGATGGTGGAGGCCGGTTCCATGCGCGTCATGGAAATCCTGGCCAGTGCCACCAACACCATCGCCGAAGGCGAGGTACAGCAGTTGCTCAATCGCCATGACCCGGAGACCACCGAGGCCCGGTATCTGCAGGTGATTCATAACAAAACGGCGAAATTGTTCGAGGCCGCCGCGCAACTGGGTGCGGTGATTTCCGGCAGCAACCAGACAATCGAAAGCGCCATGGCCACCTATGGCCGCCATCTTGGCGTCGCCTACCAGCTGATTGACGACGTGTTGGATTACAGCCAAAACAATGCCGATCTGGGTAAAAACATCGGTGATGATCTGGCGGAAGGCAAACCCACCCTGCCGCTGCTGTATGCCATGTGGAATGGCACGGATGACGCGGCCAATGTGATCCGCACGGCACTGCGTGATGGCGGACTGAACAGCCTGCAACAGGTGCTGGAAGCAATTGAATCAACCGGGGCTATTGCGTACACTGCGCGGCGCGCGCGGGCCGAGGCCGGGAAGGCCGTGGAAGCCCTCGCGACGATCCCGCAGACGGCTCATCGCAGCGCCCTGGAAGGACTGGCCCGCTTTGCCGTCGAAAGAACATTTTGATTATTAACCGGAGTTGATTCACCAACTCCAAATTCGGGGTGTAGCTCAGACTGGTAGAGCACTGCTTTCGGGAGGCAGGGGCCGTAGGTTCAAATCCTATCACCCCGACCAGTTAAATTTATGAGTCTGACTCGATTCAAGTCCAACTCGGTTAACACGGAATTTCCACTGTAGCTCGGCCCGCTTCAATTCTCGCAAAAGCGAACTCGCCGCCGCCCACCCGAAAGCCCTCTCTTCCTATGGGCCGCGCACATTTACCCCTGGGACATAACCTGCCCGGCCATCAGGAATCACAACCTTGTGCCACCTTCCATCCGCCGTGGTTTCAATTACCGTTAGAACGGTGCCATTTGCGAATGTGTGTAATGGTTCGCCTTCGGCCACTGGCTCCGGATAGGCCGGTGCCCCGCTTACAGCGGCTACCGTGTACGGCCCTGCGACCGCCGCCCCGCCCGATGTCGTAGCAGTTTCCGTATTACCGGATGATTCCGCTTGTTGCCGCGTACAGCTTTTGCCGTCGTAAATCGACGTCAGATGACGTTGACGCTCCTTCGCTGCCTCTATGGCGTCGCCTGTATTCGCGTAGGTCGCGAGCAACCCGGGCCAGAAGAACAAAGCCGCTGCCACATTTGTTCCCGTCGCCCCACGCTCTCCCCGTGCTCTACTTTCAAAATCCCTCGCTTCCTGCATTGCCATGAATAATTGATCGCACGACAAATCCTGATCACCTGGTTGGCGCTCCTGCACTACCTGCGGAGATGCGCAACCTGCCAGCCCTACCACTGTCCCGGTTAGTAGCGCGAAAAATATTGAATGCGTTTTGCAGCTCATTTTGCCCCTGCCCGTAATTGGATTCCCCTAAGAAAACGTAAATAAAGCTACAGCAATTTAAGTATACAAATGCGAATGGACTAGCCCTTTAACCTGCGGCAATTAATTCACGAGTTAAACGCTCAACAAATCGCCACTCTTCTTCGCCCTGCCATCATCTGCCCACCTGCGCACAGCGCCCCGGAGTACATCCTGGGACCGTAGCGTTACCCACTGGAATCCCAACGCGCGAGCCGTTCGGCGTGCATTTGTTTCTGAGTCGCAACGCGCGGACCGTGCTGTGTCAGGGGCGCGGCGGACACTGCAAAAATGACTTCGCATTTCGGGAATGGCAGCTCTCGTTGCCTGAGCGAAAGTAATTCCCCGATCCTACCTGAGGGGCTTCGTCCCCTCTGCCGCTTTTTCCCCCGCCTTTTCCGCCGCTTCAGTTTCCTTTATGACGTCATCCGGCGACTTTGACGTGATGGCGCAGTTGTGCTGTACGGCCGCCTCTTGCAACGCCGTGTATTCCCCCTTCAACTGGGCGTAATCGGCCGCCTCCGGGCCGTCGCCTCCCTCCAGGAAGAAAAGTGCGGGCCAAAAGAGCACTAACCCTACCCCGGTCTGCCAATTGTCCGCATTCCGCTCCTTTTTCAGATGTTGGTAAAGAGCCGACGTACGGTGGCTTACGTTTTCCATTTCCAACGACAACTGGGCACAGTCGTATTCCGTGTATTTCAGCGCTGAAACATAGGTGGCATTGATCCTGTCCGGATTCGATGCGCATCCCAAAAGCAACGACGTCCCCAATATTAAAGGCATCAGGCGATACATCGTGACCTCCAGTTAGATAATTGGCCCGATGTCACGCTACGACTGGCAACGCGTTCAGAAAACTTACAGGTGGCATACACTTCAAAAAGAGGGCGAATCCGTGCAGTTACCCCGGCATTCGGGGCGAGACGCGATTGAAGGTGGCTATAACGTCACCTCCAAGGACAAGGCAGCGGAGATGAAATTCCTTACGGAAGTCGTTATCAAGAATTGCATGTAAAGCTGCATTCATTGGCGCCTCCCGGTGTCGATTTGCGCCAACGGGAGGCGCCAGCCGTTTTTCAGGCTGTTTTGCCGCGCGCCGCGGCCAGCCGCCGCACAAACTCCATGTTTTGATCCACTTGCGCCGCCAATTCCTGGCTTCGTCGCAGAATGTTGGCGCGCAATGCCGGCCCAGACTCAACGTGCGCCCGTGCCAGCCTGACGATATCGTCAACATGGTCCGCGAGCCGTAATACATCAAACACAGGTCCGTCCATCCGCAATTGCCGCATCAGGCTGTGGACTTTGTGATTGTTGGCGTTCAGTGCCACCAGTGGCGTGCCGCCGGTGGCCGCGAAGATTCCCAGGTGCCAGCGGCCGCCGACGTGCACGGTTGCATTGCCGATCACGTCAATGGCCTGCCGCACGGGCAGATGCAGACCCAGCAGCGGCAGTTTGAGCGCGGCCTGGACCTTGCGCATGATTTTCAGATCAGATTCGTCGGGCGCCGCAAGAACCACTGGGGCTACTTCTTTATTCAGCCGACGGCACAGAGCGATAAATGCGGGAACAACATCAGTATCTTTGTGTTGCTTCAGTGACATGATCGAACTTCCACAAACCGTGACATAGGGATTGCGGGGGTCAAAATTTTCAGCGCTATCCGGCCAGGCGCTGAATTGACCGGGACGGAATGCCAATTCGCCCCATTCAGAGCGCGGAGCAGCGGGAATGGCCCAGGCTACATCCGGGATCAGACGCCAGCACCCCGCAGTGGCGTACCGGGAACCCTCCTCAGCGGAAGCCTCTTCGCGGAAATGCACCTCGTCCAGAAGTGGATAGACCTCACGCGCGATTTCCGCCAGTTCCGGCTCCGAGAAATCGACCGAATGATTGGTGAGAACGCAGGGTTTTTTGAACACCGCCTTGGCAAGGTAAGCAAGGAATAACAACTTGCGTCCCTTGCGTGTCCCGGGGCGAATGAAGTTCTCGCCGTTCAAATACACCAGGTCGCATTCCTCCAGCATCGCAGCCATCCCTGACAGGTCTTTTCTGGAACCAATCCTTGCAGCGAATCGCCGGAAATCAGCCAACGAGGGCAGGTTCGGCATGTCAGGATGCCGCCGGTAGAACCACTGGCTGCCGGTGCGAAACGTAACGGGCGCACCCGCCCCCGCCAGCCCAGCCGGGAACCACGCGCCCATGACGCGGCAACCCCAGTTCGGGTGATCGGAGGTATCCGGTGCAAAATAGACTTTCATTGCCTGCGGGAAATCATTTCATCGCTCCAGCTCAACCGTTGGTCGCTGTCACCGGGCGCGCCTTTCGCGCATTATCGCGCATCCCTCTCTGCTCATCGAATGCATGCTGCAAACACTGCATCCATTTCGGTACTTTGCAGACTCCAATCACGCAAGCCTGCGCCGCAGGTGTGATTGAAGTCCACCACTGAGAGAGGAGAAGTGCCATGAACAATCCGCAATTGTGCAATTCATTGTTGGCGACGCTGGTTGTGTTTGCCGCCTATGCACCCACAAGCAGCGCCATCGTCAAGCATCAGAGTGTCAAACAGGCATTCGCAACCGGCGCCCCTGCTGTCACCGTCAATTTCTCCGACCTGGATGTCGCACGCGGCCCTGGCGTGGAGACCCTGTATCAGCGACTGCGAACTGCGGCAAAAGCCGTATGCGGCACGAAGGATACCCGCAACCTCACTGCGCTACAGGAATGGCGCGCGTGCTACAAGCAGGCCCTGGATGGCGCCGTCGAAAAGGTGAACATCGACCGTCTAGACGAGCTGCATAACGGCTGAGTCAGTTGAAGCCGGCGGGAACCCGGGGGACGGTTGCACTGTTCGCTGCCGGCGACAGTGCGCCATCCCCATGCAATTTCCGGGCGCCGCGGAGTCACCATCCCCGGTTTAACCGGCGTAAACAAGTATGTCGTCTGCGGCTAGCACTGGCGCACCATCCAAGACAGCGAACTTGATTGCGGCCTGCGCGCCGGTCCCGTCGGGATCGTAATATACCCCGCCGGTGGTCGTGTTGTAGATGATCCGGTCGCCGGCATCCTCTGCGACACCGGCCGGATTCGCGATAAATTCAGAATCGCGCAAAACCACCTGGCCTGCGGCTGTTTCATTGTTGATGGCCTCCTTGAGCCGTATGAAGATGTCATCCGCAAGCTTCAATGTATCTTCCCCTGATGTGAAATCACTGATCCGGTCCACATTGCCGCCCCCAAGTTTGGCGCCAAACCGGAATACGTCCGCCCCGTCGCCACCCACCAGCGTGTCCTTGCCGAGATCTCCGAACAGTGTGTCATCCCCCGCTTCCCCGGAGAGCACATTGGCGGCGCCATTGCCGGTAAGCTTGTTGCCAAGATCATTGCCGGTACCGTTGGTGATGCCGGTGCCGGCCAGCGTGAGATTTTCCTGCTCGGGCTCGAGCGTGTAGGTGATCTTGCTTTTGACCAGGTCGGTGCCGGCGTCCGCAGTTCCGGTATTGATCTCGGATGCGGAGTCGATGGTGTAAGTATCGTTGCCCGGTCCGCCTTCCAGCAAGTCAGTGCCACCCTTGCCGTTCAGCTTGTCATTGCCGGCGCCACCGGTAAGGACATTTGCAGCACTGTTGCCAAGCAGGCTGTCGTTGCCGCTACCGCCGATGGCATTTTCGATGACCACGTCATAGGCAATGGCCAGGTTGCTGCGCCCGTCATAAATGCCGACATTCAATTCTGTGTAACCGTCCGGCAAAGGATCAGAGGGGATCGTGATATTACTGAAATGCCCGGCCACCAGGTCGATCTTGCAACCCGCGGTGAAATTCGAGACTGAAATCGTATCCGTGCCCCCTGCATCCCAGAGGGTCTTGATGAACGGGGTGTCTGTGTCAAACGTGTACAGGTCGTCGCCGGCCGCGTACGCCAAGTTGGCGCCGTACAGATATTGTGTGGCGGCGATGTCCTTCGGCATCGGCGTCTCCGGATTGATCAGGACGTAATCGAACTGGAATCCGCTGCCGGTGTCGGTAACGATGCGGAACAAACCAAAGGGATGCTCGTTGTACGACATGATGGTGGTGCGATTGTCGAACCCCGGGGCCTCCCCATTGTCATTGGGGTGGGACAGGCCCAGCGCGTGGCCGATCTCGTGGATCAGGGTCGCAAACCCGTATCCGCCGGGCGCGAGGTCTTCGGCGTTGACGAAATCCAGTGGGTGCAGCCAAACGTCCCCGGAGCTGGCGAAAAATCCCGGCAGGTAGCCCCAGCCTGACGCACCCGTCATGCCGTCAAAGATTGCCGCGCGGATGATTGCGACCTCACCACTGGCGGTGGTCGCATCCGTTATTTGCACGAAGCTCAAATCGGCCACATCCGCCCAGGTCTGCAACGCATCGGTGAACGCGGCCTGCTGGCTCGTATTCAGTTTGGTCATATCCGATGGTTCATTGTCATCCGAGTAATCTGAAGACCAGTACGCGGTGCTGCCGGGGAAGCTATAGGTGAGGGTCACGCCGGTCCCTACGGCCCCGCCCCACTTGATATCCCACGCGGTTAACAATGGATCAAAACGCGCGTCACCGGACAGGGGCAGGCCATCCGTGAACTGGATGGCGCCCTCTTCATTCAGTTGGGTCGGCATCTGGCCCTCCTTTAACAGGTTGATGCAAAACTGCTGCGCGGCTCGTCTGCTTTGTCGCGTGCTCGCTCGTCCCTCGCCAATCTATCTGATATGTCTCGGGACTCGCTCCGCGGCTTCGCACAGCCGGGCCTGCTCGCGAGCTTCGCATCCACCTGTTGGCAATTAATTGTAGCGCACATGCCTGCCAGAACCGGGTGACAGGCAATCGCACCCACCCGGATGGCACTTTCTAAGGTTTTGCATTTCGATCATAGTGCCCTTTCACCGAACCCGGACCAACGCATGTCATCCAGCAGACCCGCCGCCGTCGCCGGAACATTTTATCCTGCCGACAGACAGCGGTTATCAGACCTTGTGGACCGTCTCCTGCAGCATGCCAACGCCTTGCTGCCGGAAGCATCGGGTATGGCGCCCGTCCCCAAGGCCTGGATTGTCCCCCATGCGGGTTACAGGTTTTCCGGGGCCATTGCCGCGAGCGCCTATGCCAGGGTTCAATTCGGGGCACAGACCCTCCGGCGCGTGGTGCTGCTTGGCCCGTCCCACCGTGTCGGCATTCCCGGTATCGCCGTCCCAAGTGTCTCTGCTTTCGATACGCCCCTCGGAAGTGTGCCGCTGGATCAGGACAATGTTCAGGCATTGCTCTCGCTTCCCTGTTGCGTTGCGGCCGACGAACCCCACGCAAAGGAACACAGCCTGGAGGTACAACTGCCGTTCCTGCAAAAGGTATTGCCTGAATTTCAACTGACCCCGGTCGCTATTGGGGCAGCAAGCAGGGACCAGGTTGCGGCGGCATTGAAACAAGTCTGGGGTGGTCCTGAAACCCTGATACTCATCTCCTCGGACCTGAGTCATTACCATGCCTACGAGGAAGCGCAAAGGCTGGATGAACAAAGCAGTCGCGCCATCATGTCTCTGGCGCCGGGTCGCATTCGCTCACGGGACGCCTGCGGCTGGCGTGGCGTCAATGGCTTGCTGCAACAGGCATCCGACCTGGGGTTGACGCCTTCAACCTTGAACGTACTCAGTTCCGGCGATACCACGGGTCGGCGTGATCGCGTGGTTGGATATGGAGCCTGGACATTTTCTGCTGACGCCGTCACGGTGGACAAGGGGATAACCGAAGCGGATGAAACACAGCTGCTGGAACTTGCCCGCAAATCGATTGCCTGTGCGGTGGCGGGAAAACCCGTTCCTCGAGTCGCAGTGGGTACCTTTGCTGCTGCACTGCAGCGACCAGGCGCCACCTTTGTCACACTCACCAAGGGCGGACGGCTGCGTGCCTGTCTCGGCAGTCTGCGGGCATTTCGACCTCTGGTGCTGGACTTGGTGGAACGGAGCCATAGCACGGCAGGGAAGGATGCCCGCTTCCCACCCATTCGCCGTGACGAAGTTGCCGACCTGCATATGGAAATTGCGATCCTGACCGCACCCACCGAACTGCATTTCAAGAGCGCCGGCGACCTTCTTGAACAGCTGTTGCCGGGTACTGACGGGCTGACTATTGAAGACCAGGGCCACCGCGCAACGTTCCTTCCAAAAGTCTGGTCCGAAATCAGCGACCCGGCGCGATTCCTGGCGCGGCTGCGGCAGAAGGCCGGCCTTTCACAGGATCACTGGTCAGCCACCATTCGCGCCTGGAAATACCAAACCCGCAGTTTTGGGACGGCATTGCATACCCGGAATCGGGCAATTACGCCACCCGTCAAACTGGATTAGACTTGGGTAGCCCCTCGCAAGTCACGCATGGGCTTATTCAGAGAATATTTAACGGGAGGCAGGGAGATGCGTTCCACAATCCTGATTGTCCTGACCGCAATTGTTCTGGCCGCGGGCACGATGGTGCCGACGTACGCGCAACAGATCGAAGAGGTGGTGGTCACCGCGCAAAAGCGCGAGGAAAACGTACAGGAGGTGCCCATCTCCATTTCCACCTATTCCGGGGAATTTCTCGACCAGGCCGGAATTGACACGCTGCAGGATCTTGGCGACTACACACCCAACCTTACCCTGAGTACATCAAGCAACGTAGTCAACAACCGCATCATCATGCGCGGCGTGGGTTCCGTGGGGGACAATGCCCTTGAACCCAGCGTGGCGGTATTCATCGATGGTGTGTATTACCCGCGCACCTCCGCGTTGGTGGGGTCGCTCACCGATATTGCACTGGTGGAAGTGCTGCGCGGCCCGCAAGGCACGCTGTTCGGGCGCAACGCCTCCATGGGTGCATTGAATATCCGCACCCGGGCGCCGAGCGAGGAATTCGAAGGCGAAGTGCGCGGCAGTTATGGTAATTACGACGCCTTGCGTGTGGACGGCTTCGTCAGTGGTCCATTGAGCGACATGCTGTCCGGGCGGCTTTCGTTACATCACGCCAATCGCGACGGCTATGGCGACAATACCTTTCTGGACTCCGGGAGCAAGGACGAGTTTGGTGACTGGGAGGACCTGACCGTGCGCGGCAAGTTGTATTTCGAGCCCAGCGCGGAACTCAGCGCCACCGTCACGCTGGACTATTCCAGTGTCGAAAATGAGGGCAATGTGATCGAGGTCAAGGATGACACTGTGCTGCCCGGCTACGCGCCGATAATCAGCGCCGTGCTCTCTCCCACCGGCCCCTTCCTGCCCACCGGCCCGGTTACCGAGATGATTGACGCTGACGACTACGAGATCAATCAGGATCATCGCGACGACGCGGATGACGAGCAATACGGGATTTCCGCCGATATTTCCTGGGACATTGGCTCGCACACGGTCCGTTCCATCACCGCGTTTCGCGACTGGAATAATGAATCCTTCGAATCCGCCCTGCGCCTGCCCGGCGATTTGTTCAATCGAGTCAGCAATTACGACGCGGAGACGGTCTCCCAGGAGTTGCAACTGCTGTCCCCGGGCAGTGGCCGCTTCCAGTACGTTGCCGGACTTTACTACTACGACGAGGACTATCGCATTGACCAGAATTTCGACCTGGGCGCGGATTTTTGCTCCCCTGCGGTTGGCAACCTGGTAACGGCCACCGCCGCGGCAGCATTAATCCCGGCGCTGACCGCTGCGTTCACACCACTGATCGGCGCCGGCCTGGCCCAGGCCGTGGCCTCCGGCATCGTCGTCGGCGCACTGACCACACCGGCGCAACTGGTGGCACTGGGCGTACCGGCGCCATTGGCGCCGATTTTGCTGGCCTCAGCGCCACCCGCTGCGGCAATTGGCGGGGCGGCGGCCGCAGGATGTGCCGCCGGACCACAGACTGCCGCCGTGGACGGTGAATTCCGGCAGGATGTCAGCAGCCTCGCCCTGTTTGGCCAATTGACGTTGCACGTCACCGACCAGTTGCGGCTCACGGGTGGACTGCGCTGGACCAGCGACGAGAAGGACGGAAGTTTTGAGTCGGTCATCAACAATCCCATTGTCGCCCCTCCCTCACCGGCCAATCCCTTCGGCCTGCAATTGCGCGCCGCGGAAAGCTCGCCGGATCTCGAGTTTGACGACAATGAATTAACCTGGATGGTCAACGTCAGCTGGTTCGCCACCGATGACATCATGCTGTTCGGCTCCTACTCCACCGGCTACAAATCCGGCGGCTTCAATTCCGAGGGCGCGAACCGGCCGCTGACCGTCAATGAGCGTGTGTTCGGTTCCGAGACGGTGGATAACTGGGAACTGGGCGTCAAATCCGCCTGGTTTGACCAGCGTGTGGTCGCCAATCTCACGTGGTACCACACGGAGATTTCGGATTTCCAGGATCGGTTGTTTGACGGGGTCAATTTCATCGTCCAGAACGCCGGTGAACTGACCCAGCAAGGCATTGAACTGGACGTGCAGGCGCGCCCGCTGGAGCCACTGACACTGTTGCTTGGCGTCAGCTATCTGGATTCGGAATTTGACGAATATCCCAACGCCACCAATCTGCCGGCCATCGTTGCGGCCACGCAGGCCATGAACCGGGCCCGGCTGGCTGCCGGGCTGCTGCCACTGCCGGTGCCGCCGCGGGACCTGGAGGGGGAACGCAATCACTTCTCACCCGAATGGCAGTTGTCGCTTTCGGCGGAATGGGCCGATGCGCTGCCGAACACGACCATGACCTGGTTTATTCGCGGCGAATATCAGTTTGTCGATGATCAGAATGTCGGCGCGGAAACCAATGGCAACCCGCAAAGCATCCAGCGCGCCTACGACCTGTTCAATGCCCGCGTCGGGCTGCGCGGTGACGAATCACGCTGGGAGCTGTCGGCATTTGTGCGCAATGCCTTCAATCAGGAATATTGCCAGACCATCTTCAATCAACCCATCGGCACCACATTGGGTCTGATTGATCCGGTGTCACTGGGGGGGATGCAACGTTGCGTACTTGGCACGCCGCAGACGTGGGGAGTGGAGGCGGCTTACCGCTTTTAGCCAGCCACAAGTTAAAAGTGAAAAGTACAAAGTGGAAAAAGAGTTACAACCTACAAATGCGGTGTTCGCGGTTTCCCGCTTTTCACTTTGTACTTTTACCTTTTAACTTGTCCCTATCCTAGACATCCTGCGACATCGTCTCCGTCGTCGCCGAAAGCCTGTGGATCAAGGTACGCAGGAATACCTTCAGGAAGCGCACCTGGCAATTGAGTGAGACCTGGGATATCACAGTAGAATTCACTTTCAGCAGGGACGTTTCCGTGTCCGCGACAATGGTCGCCGTGCGTTTCGTCTTGGCCAGATAACCCATTTCGCCAAAGCAGTCGCCGCCATCCAGCGAACGGATGACCTTCTTTTTCTTCCTTACCTGGACCTTGCCACTGATGATGATGTAGAAACAGTCATCCAATTCACCTTCAACGATGATGTCCTGCCCGGCCCGGTAGTCCTGCCAGGTGGCGGCGCGCAGGATCTCCCAGATCTCAGCGTCCGGGAACCCCTGAAAGAACTCCAGCTTCTTGACCGAATTGAACCGCTCCTCAATGGAAATCTCCCGCACCGGACCTTCCAGGGAGTCAAACGCCTTGGCCAGGTCGGTCGCCAGATCCAGCCCCATCTGGTACCGGTCGGCAAGATCCTTGGCAACGGCCTTCTGTACGATGTGTTCAAGCGCCTCGGGAAGGTCGGATCTGAAATCGCGCAGTGGCGGCAACGGGTCATTCAGTAACCGGTTCACCAGCCGGGAAAAATTGTCCGCGGCGAACGGATGCTTGCCGGTCAACAATTCGAACATCACCAGGCCGAGCGAAAATAAATCGGTCTGGCTGCCGACCGATTCCTCGCGCAACTGCTCCGGTGACATGTATTTTGGGGAACCCATCATGCCCGAGTGCTGGGTGGCGGTGGAGTCAGGCTTGTTGATGTGCGCGATGCTGAAGTCGCCAATCTTGACGTCCATATCCTTCGTTACCAGGATATTGGCCGGCTTGATGTCGCGATGCACGACCCCGGAACGATGCGCGTAGTCCAGGGCCTTTGCACACTTGAAAACAATTTCAATAACCTTTTCCACCGGCAAGAGGCTCTCCGGCCGGGTATAGGTCTTCAACGTCTCCCCGCCCTCGATCAACTCCATGACGATATAGCAGGTCTCAGCATCAACGCCGGCATCGAAAATATGGATGATATTGGGATGCGTAAGCATTCCCGCCGTATGCGCTTCGTTGAAAAACATCTTGCGATAACGGGGACCGGATTCCGGATCGCTCAGGGACTCGGACAGGGCGACCTTGATGGCTACGGGGCGGTCAACAAAGGGGTCATATCCCTGGTAGACGATGCCCATGCTGCCGCGACTGATCTCGGTTCTGACTTCGTATTTGCCGAGCTTGTCTGGAATCGTCGTGGACATGGCGGGATGCCCCCCGTTCAGTGTGCCGACAGTGGCGGGTAATGACGCGCGGGGTGCCGTTGAATGGTACTTTAATCGACGCGGTTTTAATAGCGCGGGGCCTATTCCGATACCTGCCCTACCAACGCGCGGCATGAACTGTGCAACAATTACTCGATGCCCACTGAATCCGCCAAACCACCCACGGAAACCCCGGCCTGGCAGTCGTTGGTGGCGCACGCAACCCGGGTCGGTGCGGTCCATTTGCGCGAACTCGCAGCCAGTCGAACCCTGGCTCCACAGGACCTGTCGCTGCGATTCGGTCCGCTATTCGTCAGCTATGCCAGACAGCGACTGGCCGACCGGACCATGCAACTCCTGCTGCACCTGTGTGAGGAGCGCAACCTGCATGGTCGGATTGGCGGATTGCTTGCCGGGGACGCGGTCAATGTAACCGAGGGCCGGGCGGCGCTGCACACGACATTGCGGAAGCCATACGGTACCGAAGGCCAGCCGGCCGGCGTGACCAGTGAAGTTCATTCCGAACGACGGCGCATGCTCGACTTTGCCTCTGCTCTTGCTGCGGGACGCGTGTCAGGCGGCGGCAAATCCATCGACACCATTGTCAATATCGGCATCGGCGGCTCTGACCTGGGTCCACGACTGGCAACCGATGCGCTTTACGAAAAGCGCCGCCCGGGGTTGCGCGTGGAGTTCGTGTCCAATCTTGACGGTCAGGCACTGTTCAAATGTCTGGCCGGTCTTGATCCGGCGAGAACGCTGTTTATTGTTGCCAGCAAGTCCTTTACCACGGTGGAGACACTGACGAACGCAGTATCCGCGCGCCGCTGGCTGGAGCAACACGGATGTAACGACGCGCCGGCACAGTTTGCTGCGGTCACGGCGAATGTGGCGGCGGCAGTTGAATTTGGCATCCGCCCGGATCGCATTTTCAGACTTTGGGATTGGGTCGGCGGCCGCTATTCCATCTGGTCCAGCGTCGGGCTGCCGGTCGCGGCCAGCCTGGGCGAGACCGCCTTCCTGGAATTCCTGCGTGGCGCGCACCGGGTGGATGAACATTTCTCCAGTGCCCCGCTGCACGAGAACCTGCCAGTGCTGCTGGGCTTGATTGATCTTTGGAACGGCGCCTTCCTCGGCACGCCCACGTCCGCCATCATTCCTTATGATCAGCGCCTGCAACTGCTGCCGGCGTATCTCAGCCAGCTAATCATGGAGAGCAACGGCAAGTCCGTGGACAGTCACGGCCGGCCGGTGCAAACCCCAACGTCACCCATCATCTGGGGCGGGGTCGGAACCGACGCACAACATGCCTTTTTCCAGTTGTTGCACCAGGGCACACACACCGTGCCCGTTGAATTTCTTATTGCCGCGCACCCGCGTCACGATGCAAGCCACCACCGGCGCCTGCTGGCCGCGTGCATGGCACAAGGTCAGGCGCTGATGCAAGGCAGCACGTATGCAGCGCAACCGCATCGCAGCACCCATGGAAATCAGCCCAGCACAACTATCATCTACCCCGACCTCACACCGGAGGTACTGGGGATGCTGTTGGCGCTCTACGAGCACAGGACCTTCGTTTACGCAGCACTGCTGGATATAAACGCGTTCGATCAATGGGGCGTGGAACTGGGCAAGGAGACGGCCCGCGAAATTGTCCGGGGCATGGAACAGGGCACGCCTGCTCACGAAGATGCGATTACGCGCCAGTTGCTGGATCACTGCCTGCCGTTTCCGCCGGACTTGCATAAGTACCCGTAGGGGCGGCTTCAGCCGGCCGCAGACTTTCTTGCATATTTCCCCGTGCGGCCGGCCACCAGGCATCGCGGCGGGATAAATCCCGCCCTACAAAAACACTGCCCTTGGAATTAATGAGGGTACTCGCGGGGCAGTACTCCAGGTCAGTTGTTCTGCACGGCCAGCATGGCGGTCGTCGCCGCCAGTCGCTTGACCAGCGTGCGCAGGAATACACGACTGAAATGCAACTGACATTCCACGGAGACCTGATCAATCAGCGTGGAATTGATCTTCATCAGGCGCACCGCTTCCTGCGCCACAATCGTCGCGCTGCGCTCGGTCTTCGACAGGTAACCCATCTCGCCAAAACAATCCCCCGCGCCCAGCAGACCCACGACATGGGCGCCCTTCCGCACTTCCACCACGCCGCTGATGATGATGAAGAAGCTGTCGTCGACTTCGCCCTCGGTGATGATCTCGGCGCTCGGCTCGAACTCCTGCCAGCCGCACGCGCGCACAATCTCCCAGATTTCGGCATCATTGAATTCCTGAAAGAAGTGCAATGGTTTGACGGCATTGAAACGCTCCTCGGCGTCGATCTCCAGCTCCGGCTTTTCGAGAAAGTCAAAGGCCAGGCTGAGGTCTGCCGCCATGTTCAATCCCATGCGATAGCGTTTGTCCGGTTGCTTCTGCATGGCATGGTGCACAATCTTTTCCAGGATATCGGGGATGTCGGCGCGGTAGCTGCTCAGCAGCGGCGGGCGCTCATTGATGATCTTGTGGATCAAGCGTGAAAAACTGTCAGCGCTGAACGGGTGCTTGCCGGTGAGCAACTCGTACATGACTATTCCGAGCGAGAACAAATCAGTCTGGTTCGTGATGGTGTCCTCTTGCACCTGCTCCGGAGACATGTAGCGGGGCGAACCGACAAAACCCATGGGCATGGTCTGCGTGGTGTCGGCCTTCACCAGATGGGCAATGCTGAAATCGCCAATCTTCACGTCCATGTCGGCCGTCAGCAGAATATTCGTCGGTTTGATGTCTCGATGGATCACCCCCTGGCGGTGGGCATAATCCAGCGCCTTGGCGCATTTGAAAATAATCTCGACCACGTGGCGGATATCCAGCAGGTTGTCCGGGCGGCAGTATGACTTCAGCGTATCCCCGTTCCCCACCAGTTCCATGACGATATAGCATTCTTCGCCATCGGCGCCGGCATCCAGTATCTCGAGAATATTGGGATGGCGCAGCATGCCTGCCGTGTGCGCCTCGTTGAAAAACATCTTGCGGTAACGGGCGCCGGATTCCTTGTCGCGCAGTGAATCGGCCAACGCGACCTTCACTGCAACCTTGCGATCCTCGAAGGGGTCATAGGCCTGGTAAACGATGCCCATGCTGCCGCGACCGACCTGTCCTTCGATCTCATACTTGCCCAGCTTTTCAGGAATGGATTGGGACATGCAGGCGGCAACTGTTCGCGGAATTGGGTTGTAACCCGGAGAAAATCAATCAGTTATAAGGTATGGTACTGCAAGAAGCAGGCGCATCCTAGCGAGCCACGCAGACAGCCTGCCGGGGAGCAGGCGGAAGTCATCCGCTATACTGGCGCGCTTTTTCAGCCGCAATGCGCATTCGGGAGAGGGAGTCAATGCAAGCAATCATACTGGCAGCCGGCGTGGGCGAGCGCCTCGGTGCGGCAACCGCGGGGAAACCCAAGTCGTTGCTGGAAATGGGTGACACCAGTCTGCTGCTACGGCATTGCCGCGCGCTACGCGCGCTCGGCATTGACATGATTCATGTGGTGACCGGATTCAGCGCTGACCTCATTGACGCAGAAATCGCCACCCTCCCCGACCCTGCTCGGATCCACCGCATGATCAATAAAGATTTCCGGCTTGGCAGCGTCATCAGTCTGTGGACGGCGCGGGACGTGCTGCGCAGCGGTGAGCCGGTGATTCTGATGGACGCGGACGTGCTCTGCGACACGCGCATCCTGGCCAGGCTGGCCGGAACGTCCGTGGCCAACTGCTTCCTGCTGGATCGGGATTTTGATCCTGGCGACGAACCCGTCAAGCTGTGCGTCAGGGACGGACAAATTGTGGAATTTCGGAAACAGCTCGCCGCCGGCCTGGAATGCGACCTGCAGGGCGAATCCGTCGGATTTTTTCGTTTCGCCCCCGCAATGGCGGCCGCGCTGGCGGCGCGATGCGAGGAATATGTGTCACAGGGACTGGTGCGCGAACCCTATGAGGAGGCGATCCGGGATCTCGTGCTGGGCGCACCGGCGGAGTTCGGCTATGAGGACATCACCGGATTGCCATGGATTGAGATAGATTTCCCCGGAGATGTGGCGCGGGCCCGGGATGAGATCCTGCCGCGCATAAGCGCCTAGACCCTGATGACAAACCAGCCAACACGTTGCGCGCAATTGCGCCAGCTGCTGCATTCGCCGCAACTGGAGTTTCTTCTGGAGGCGCACAACGGCATCTCCGCGCGCATTGTCGAGCAGGCGGGATTTCGCGGCATCTGGGCCAGCGGGCTCGCCATCTCGGCGCAGTTTGGCGTGCGTGACAGCAATGAAGCGAGTTGGACCCAGGTGGTCGACGTCCTTGAATTCATGAGTGACGTCACCCGCATTCCGATCCTCCTCGACGGCGACACTGGGTACGGCAACTTCAACAACATGCGGCGGCTGGTGCGCAAACTGGAACAGCGCCAGGTGGCGGGCGTCTGCATCGAGGACAAACAGTTTCCGAAAACCAACAGTTTCATCGACGGTGAAAAGCAACCACTGGCTGATGTGGACGAGTTTTGCGGCAAGATCAAGGCCGGGAAAGACGTGCAAACCGACACGGATTTTTGCGTCATTGCCCGTGTCGAGGCGTTGATCGCGGGTTGGAGCATGGCCGAGGCGTTGCGGCGCGCGGAGGCCTACCGTGCCGCGGGTGCGGACGGGATTCTGATCCACAGCAAGCTGTCACGTCCCGATGAAATCCTGGAGTTTGCCCAGGAATGGGCCGAACGCGCGCCGCTCATCATCGTGCCGACCAAGTATTTCAGTACGCCAACCGAGGTGTTTCGGAGTGCCCGCATCAGCGTCGCCATCTGGGCCAACCACATGCTGCGCGCCGCCGTGGAATCCATGGAACAAGTCAGCGCTCACATCAAGGCACAGGAAACCGTGGCCGACGTGGAGCACAGGGTCGCCACGGTAAATCATATTTTTGAATTGCAGGGTGCCGCCGAATTGAGCGCCGCACAGGATCGCTATCTGAAACCGGCATCACGCACCCAGGCCATCGTGCTGGCCGCGTCGCGCGGCAACGCCTTGCGTGAACTGACCGAGGATCGACCCAAGGTAATGATCTCCGTGGGCGGCAAGTCGCTGCTGCAGCGTTTGGCCGAGGAGTTCAAGCGACAGGCCATCGGGCGGGTCGTGGTGGTGGCAGGCTACAAGGCCGAGACCATCGACGTCGGCGGCGTGGAGGTGGTGCAAAATCCCGACTATGCCAACACCGGCGAACTCACTTCGCTGGAATGCGCCACGAGCAGATTTGAAGATGACATGGTGATCCTGTACGGGGACCTGCTGTTCCGCAGTTACATACTTCGGGATCTGCTCGACAGCCCGGGTGAGCTGGTGGTCGTGGTCGACTCGGCCCTGGAAGGAAGTCACAAATCGGGTACGCCGGACCTCGCGTTTTGCTCGCGCGCGGATGATCGATCATTGTTCCGCGAACCCGTGCGCCTGCTGCGCATCGAAGAGAAATCCAGCTCATCGGCCGGAGAGAAACCTTCCGGACACTGGATCGGCATGTTGCGCGCGCGTGCCCAGGGCCGGCAGTGGATTGCGCAGGCATTGGCCGAATTGCACAGCAACGGCGGGCTCGCGCAACTCACCCTCCCGGATCTTATCAATCACCTGATCGGTACCGGACGGGAGATCCAGGTACATTACATTCATGGTCACTGGCTGGACGTCAATCAACTGGATGACCTGGATCGGGCCTGGGATTTTGCCCAAAGTCACTCCTGACAGGCTGATGCAAAGCGGTTGCGCCGGCCATGGCTGCGCTCATAGCGCTTTGCATCAACCTGCACCCAGGACTTCCTGTGCATGATTGAGGCGGGGACTTTTATTGAGGCCGCGCGAACACGGGGATTCCGCCGTTATGTGGGCGTCCCGTGTTCGTTCCTCACGCCATTTATCAACTATGTCATTAACGACGAAACCCTGGCCTACCTTTCGGCGGCAAATGAGGGCGATGCCGTCGCCATCGGCGCAGGTGCGGCGTTGGGCGGTCAGCCCGCGGTAGTATTGATGCAGAATTCCGGACTCGGCAACGCTGTCAGCCCGCTGACCTCGCTGACGTGGGTGTTTCGCATCCCGGTATTGCTGATCATCACCCACCGCGGTGCGCCGGGGCTGAGCGACGAACCCCAACACGAACTGATGGGCAGTATCACCGAGCCCATGCTGGATGCGATGCAGATCCCGTGGGAGGTGTTCCCCGCCGACGCCGGGGACATTGAACCGGCCCTGGAACGGGCAACCACCTGGATGGCCGCGGAGCGACGCCCCTTTGCCTTCATCATGAAAAAGGGCACCGTTGCCCCGCATGCACTGCGCCGCCGCAGCATCCCGCAGCGGGAGTACAGCATCGCGCCTTCGGCGGCTGCGGTGGAACGGAGTGAATCAATCCCGCCGCGGGCCGATGTGTTGCGCCACATTGCCGCCAAAACCTCGCTGCACGGGGACGTGCTCATCGCCACCACCGGGTATACGGGGCGGGAACTGCACGCCCTGTGTGATCAGCCCAACCAGTTGTTCATGGTCGGCTCCATGGGCTGCGCCTCGGCCCTGGGACTGGGATTATCGTTGGCGCGCCCGGATCTGCGCATTGTCATCATCGACGGGGACGGCGCGGCGCTTATGCGCATGGGAATTTTCTCAACCATCGGCACCTATGGCGGAGGCAATCTCGTGCATCTGATCCTGGACAATGAGGCCCATGACTCCACCGGGGCCCAGGCGACCGTGACCCCCAATGTGGATTTTGCGCGCATTGCCGCAGCCTGCGGGTACCGTGAGACTGTGGGGGGAACGGACATCGCCATGCTGGATCGGCTGCTGGATCGGCGCACCGTAAGCAGCGGCCCAATCCTTGGACACCTGAAAATCAGGACCGGGACACTGCCCGACTTGCCGCGTCCGAAGGTGACACCGGAGCAGGTGGCGCGCCGGTTGATGGCGCATATCGGGTCGAAACCTTGACTGACTGACCGAGCCGGTTACGCGCGTTTCGCCGTGCCTGCCCGCTGATTGTCTTCCACGTGCAGGCGCACAAATGCGCCGATGCCTTCCGGCGTCAAGCCCGCATCACGCAACATGTCCTCCCGTTCGCCGTGCTGAATCAGCCGATCGGGAATGCCAAAATTAAAAGCTGTGTGCCCGGTGCCATGGGCGGCAAGCACTTCGTTCACGGCGCTCCCCGCGCCACCCAGGATGGTGTTTTCCTCCACGGTAAACAGGAACTCATGGCTGCGCGCCATCTCCAGGATGAGTTGTTCGTCCATGGGTTTGATAAAACGCATATTCACCACCGTGGCATCCATTTGCTCGGCCACCGTCATTGCGGGCGCGACCATGGAACCAAAGGCAAGCAATGCAATCCTGCGCCCGCGACGGGCGACGACGCCCTTACCCAGCGGCAGCGAGGTCATCTCCTGCTGTACATCGACACCCGGCCCGGTGCCGCGCGGGTAACGCACGGCAGCAGGTTTGTCCAACAGGAACCCGGTGTACAACATCTGCCGGCATTCATTCTCATCGGCGGGCGCCATGACCACCATCCCCGGCAGGCAGCGTAGATAAGTCAGATCAAAGCAGCCATTGTGTGTCGGCCCGTCGCCGCCCACGAGCCCGGCACGATCGATGGCGAACAACACCGGCAGGTCCTGCACCACCACGTCATGAATCAACTGGTCATAACCGCGTTGCAGGAACGTCGAGTAGATGGCCACCACCGGCTTGAGCCCGTCGCAGGCCATGCCGGCAGCGACCGTGACACTGTGCTGCTCTGCGATCGCCACATCGAAATACCTGTCCGGATACTCCTTTTCGAAGCGCACCAGCCCGGACCCTTCGCGCATCGCCGGGGTGATGGCCACCAGGCGCCGGTCCCGCGCAGCCATGTCGCAGGCCCAGTCGCTGAACACATCGCTGTACTTTGGCTTGCCCGGTTTCTTGCCGCCGACCATGCCCTTGGATGGATCAAATGGCGTCACGGCGTGGTACTTGACCGGGTCTTCCTCCGCCGGGGCATAACCCTTGCCCTTGCGTGTAATGACATGCAGAAATTGCGGCCCGCTCAACTGGCGGATGTTACGCAGCGTTTCAATGAGCGTGGGCATGTGATGCCCATCCACGGGTCCGATATAGTTGAAGCCGAATTCCTCGAACAGCGTGCCCGGGACGATCAGTCCCTTGAGATGTTCCTCGGCGCGGCGCGCCAGTTCCCACACGGGCGGCATTTTCGAAAGCACCTTCTTGCCGGTGGCGCGGACACTGGTGTAAAGCTTTCCGGACAGTATCTGCGCAAAGCGATTTGCCAGCGCGCCCACGTTTGGGGAAATGGACATGTTGTTGTCGTTCAGGATGACGAGCAGATCCACATCCAGATCGCCGGCATGATTCAGTGCCTCAAATGCCAGCCCTGCCGTCAGCCCGCCATCGCCAATGACGGCAACAGCACGGCGCTTTTCACCGAGCCGATTCGCGGCAATGGCCATACCCAGTGCCGCGCTGATGGAGGTGCTGGAATGTCCAACGCCGAAGGCGTCGTACTCACTTTCATCGCGGCGCGGAAACGGCGCCAAACCCTGCCATTGGCGGATGGTGGTCAGGCGCTCGCGCCGTCCGGTGAGTATCTTGTGTACGTAGGCCTGGTGGCCAACGTCCCATACCAGCCGATCTTCGGGCGTGTTGAACACATAATGCAGCGCGATCGTGAGTTCCACCGCCCCCAGGCTGGCGGCGAAATGGCCACCGCATTTGCTCAGGGAGTCCAGCAGGAACTGGCGTACTTCTGCGGCCAGGGGCTCAAGCTGCGACTCGGGCAGGCGGCGCAGATCCGAGGGCGACAGAATGCTTTCCAATATGGAGCTGCTGCTTGGCACGGGAGTCTACCTATGAGAATTAACAGTTTGATGCAAAACGTAATGAGCGCAGCCAGGCATGGATTGTTCCCGACAATCCATTGCATTTCCTCCGGCGAAAAACTGCTCCATGCGTTTTTCGCACTTCCGCCGTCCCTGGCGGTCGGCGGAAAACTGCTCCCGGCGTTTTTCGCACTTCCGCCGTCCCTGGCGGTCGTCCATGGAGGTCAGATAAAGCGCGAGTCCCCGAAAATCCGGACGCCTCCATGGATGGAGGCGGTACGGGTACATGGATGTACCCGGTAGAGTCGAGCCGGGAGCAGAGACCGAGGGCGGCGTCGGGAACCCAAGCCGAGTGTACACGACAGTACATGAGGATTTTGAGGGGGCGAGCAACGCAGTCATGGCAAGCGCAATAGTTTTGCATCAACCTGTAAGGGGAGGGCATTATGCGTTTCCGTATCTGGCCTTTCAATGACTGGGCAGCATTTTTGATGCAGAACTGCAACATGCGCCGGGAACTTTGTGCCGTGAAACCTTGCCTGTACAATGCACCCCTGTTAAATTATCCCTCTAATTTTCTGGGTCTTTTCTGTATGCGCCCCGCCTGGCGGGGCCCCCCTCGTAAACTACGGAGCAGATTAAATGGGTGTCCCTTTAATCCAACAATTTCGAGTTGCCAAGTACATCCTGGGCAAAAAGATCCGGCGTGAGGCCCGTTACCCGCTGGTCCTCATGCTGGAACCCCTGTTCCGCTGCAACCTCGCCTGCTCCGGCTGTGGAAAGATCGATTACCCGGACGAAATCCTGAACAAGCGTCTCAGTTTCGATGACTGCATGACGGCCATCGACGAATGTGGCGCACCCATAGTTTCGGTGGCCGGCGGCGAACCGCTTATCCATACGGACATGCCGCGCATCATCAAGGGCTTTATCGAGCGCAAGAAATTTGTCTACTTGTGCACCAACGCTCTGCTGCTGGAGCGGCGCATGGATGATTATCAGCCCTCGCCCTACCTGACGTTTTCAATTCACCTGGACGGCAATCGTGATCGTCATGACGCCTCGGTTTGCCGGGAAGGTGTTTTCGACAAATGCGTCGATGTGATCCGGACGGCGCGCGCACGCGGTTTCCGTGTCACCATCAATTGCACTTTATTCCAGGGCGAGACGGCGCCGGAAGTGGCGGAGTTCATGGACCTGGCCATGGAATTGGGCGTTGAGGGTGTGACCATTTCGCCCGGCTATAACTACGAGCGTGCGCCACGCCAGGATGTGTTCCTGAAGCGTCGCGAGAGCAAACAGCTGTTCCGTGACATATTCAAGCTTGGCGACGGTCATGGCTGGCGCTTCAATCAATCTTCCCTGTATCTGGATTTCCTGGCCGGAAACCAGACCTATCAGTGCACGCCCTGGGGCAATCCCACGCGCAACATCTTTGGCTGGCAAAAACCATGCTATCTGCTCGTCGGTGAAGGCTATGCGCGCAGCTACCGGGAACTCATCGAAGAAACCGAGTGGGACAATTACGGTACCGGCCGCAATCCGAAATGTGCAAATTGCATGGTGCACTGTGGTTACGAAGCCACGGCCGTCAACGATATCTTCGGAAATCCGGCCAAGGCCATGAAGGTTGCGCTTTTTGGACCGCGTACCGAAGGCCCCATGGCGCCCGAACTACCGGTGCTGTACCAGGACGAACCGCAACCCAGGCCGAGGTTGGTTGCCGAAATCAAGCCGGTCGCTGCCGGCGCCTGCAAGAGCAACAAGCACGTCGCGTAATGGATCCACTCTGGCTGGTTGTGCCGGGGTGCGCGATCTGGTCTGCGATCCTGCTGCTTCCGTGGCGCCCCTGGTCAACTCAACCCTCCTTTGACGCGCAGGTGCCGCCAGCGGCCCCTGATCTGCGCGATGTAACTGTCCTGATCCCCGCCCGCAATGAGCAAGCGGGAATCGGGAAAACCCTGCGATCTCTGGCCAACCAGGGTCAGAATTTGCGCATTGTCCTGGTGGACGACCAATCCACGGATGGCACGGCGGAGGCCGCGCGACAGTGCGGACTTCCCGGCCTCAGCATCATCAGCGGTGACGCCCTGCCTCCGGGTTGGACCGGCAAGCTGTGGGCGCAGGAACAAGGTTTGCGCCATATCGAAAGCAGATTGGTGCTGCAACTGGATGCCGACATCGAACTGCTCCCCGGCACCATCGCCGGACTGCGCGAGCTGATGGAGAGCGGGAATCTGGGCCTGGTGTCCTTAATGGCCAGATTGTCCATGGACGGCCCATGGGAGCGCGCGTTGATGCCGGCATTCGTATATTTTTTCCGGCTGCTGTATCCGTTCAAATTGTCCAATTCGCGCTCCAGGCTGGTGGCCGCCGCCGCGGGCGGTTGTATCCTCATTCGTACGGATATCCTGCGAGAGATGGGCGGGTTTGGCGCGCTCAAGGGCGAGTTGATCGATGACTGCACACTTGCACGCATGGTGAAAAAATTGGGTCATCGCACGTGGGTGGGGCTCACGCACTCTGCCATCAGCCACCGTCCCTACCGGGAATTGGGCAGCGTCTGGGAGATGGTGGCGAGAACTGCGTTTACGCAACTGCGGCATTCCGCCCTGCTGTTGCTGTTCTGCACCGTTATTATGCTGGCCGCATTCGTGTTGCCGGTGTCGGCGCTTGGTCAATCCGGCACAACGCAAATCGTGGGCGTGGTCACACTGGCATTGATGGCGATGAGCTACATACCTACTCTGCGCTATTATGACATCCCGTTAATCTGGAGCCTGACCCTGCCGCTGGCCGGCGTGTTGTATCTGCTTATGACCTGGACCTCGGCCTGGCGACAATGGGTTGGCGCCGGCGCCCGTTGGAAGGAACGCAGCTACTCAAAATTGGAACCCCATGTCTAATCCCATTCGCATTCCGGCGCCAAGCGCAGTCACAATTGGGCGCGCACGTTACCTGTTGATCCAGTGCATTGTGTCCCTGTCACTGCTGTTCAATTTCGGCAGTGCCCTGGCCCAGGAGCCTGCGCCGGATTTCGAGGAGGCCGCCGGCATCGTGATGGAATTGCACGGAGTCCTGGGTGAAATCATGAAAAATGCGGATGCGCTTGGATACCCGGGCAGATTCCAGTTGATAGACCCGGTTGTCAGGCAGCGATTCGACACACCGTTGATCGTGAAGGTCATTTTGAGCCGGCACTGGAACGGCCTGAACGACGCTGAAAAAACTGAATTCATCCAGGTCTTTCACCAATTGAGCGCGGCCACCTACGCCGCGCGCTTCGATTCCTTCAGCGGGCAGGAGTTTGTCGAGACCGGACGCGAACAATTGAAGGCCGGACGCCTCCTGATCAAGACGGAATTGCGGCGCCCGGATGAACCACCGGTAAAACTGGACTACCTGATGCATCAGAATGAACAAGGAGAGTGGCGCATCATCAGCGTCATCGCCAATGGCGTAAATGACCTGTCCCTGAAGCGGGCCGAGTATGCCGCAGTCATCAAGGATCGTGGTTTCCCGGGGCTTCTGGAAGATATCCGCAGGAAAATCCAGGACATGGAATCCGGCAAGGAGTCGTAGCCGGTTCGGCGTGATTGTGCCGTTTTAACGAGTATGTCAATATTCGGCCCTTCCCAACCAAGTTCACAGCGAAGGCGTTGATTCCTATGGAAGTTAATCGTGTGCATGGCTCCATTTCGACCCTGGTCTTGATAGCGCTGCTTGCCGCTGCGGCGGGTTGCGCCGGGCCGCAGTCGAAATCCGACGCCAATCCCGATCCACTGGAACCGGCCAATCGCGCGTTCTATGGTCTGAACGAGGGGCTGGATCGGGGTCTGGTGAAACCCGTCGCCGAGGTGTATGAAAAGATCACGCCGCGGTTTGCGCGAACTGCCGTCACGAATTTTTTCGACAATCTTTTTTATTTGAACGTGATTGTGAATTCCTTCCTGCAGGGAAAATCTGATCAGGGCGTTTCAGATACGGTGCGCTTCGTGGTGAACTCCACGCTGGGCATCGGCGGGCTGTTTGATGTCGCCTCGGGCATGGGACTGCCCTTGCACAATGAGGACTTTGGCCAGACCCTTGCCACCTGGGGATTCAATCCGGGACCGTATGTGTATCTGCCCATAAAGGGGCCCAATTCCGGGCGCGATCTTCCGGATATGCTCACCAGCGCGCTGCTCAACCCGCTGACCTATATCAGCGGCGGCATTTTGCTGCCGATCCAGGCGCTGCGAGTCATCAGCCTGCGCGCCAACCTGTTGGATGAAACGCGCATCCGCGATGAAGCGGCGGTCGACCCTTATTCCTTCACGCGTGAGGCCTATCTGCAGCGCCGCGAATACCTCATTTACGACGGCAACCCCCCCTCAGAAGGCTACGAAGACATCTTTGATGAGGACCCTGATTCCGAATCGGAATTGAAGATCGAGTAACCCCCATCCCCCGGGATCTGGTCCCGCGCGACCTTCCCGGTGCCGACGTAAACCCGAAACCACGGCGGCCCCACGCCGCACTCCTGTCCCCTGATGGCCGGCAGATTGGCATATAATTAACATAATTAGGCTCAATTCCTGAGGCCATTTATGGCTGGACCGTGCCCATGAGCGAAGAGATTCTGATCAACGTTACGCCCCAGGAAACCCGAGTGGCCATAGTGGAAAACGGTGTGCTCCAGGAGGTCTATGTGGAGCGCTCCCGGCGCCGGGGCCTGGTCGGAAACATCTACAACGGCCGCGTCTCCCGGGTTCTGCCCGGCATGCAGGCCGCTTTTATCGACATCGGTTTGTCCCGCACCGCGTTTTTGCATGTCTCGGACCTGGATTCGGGCATGGATGAAGTCGATACCGGGGAACGAACTGCCGCCGCCAATACCGTAACCATCGAATCCCTGCTGCGCGAAGGCCAGGAAATCCTGGTGCAGGTACTGAAGGACCCCATCGGCACGAAGGGAGCCCGGTTGACGACCAGGGTTTCCATCCCCTCCCGCTATCTCGTGTTCGTTCCCGGGCAGGCGACACTCGGTGTATCCCAGCGCATCGAAGACGAAGCGGAACGCGAGCGACTGCGCGGCATCATGCAATCCTGCAACATGGCGGAGTCAAGACTCGCAGCCGGCGCAAGCAATGTGGTCGCGCTCGCCCCGTTGACCGGTTCCCTCCCTGGTGCCCGGGGCGGGTTTATCGTGCGAACTGTGGCGGAGGGCGCCGCGGCCGAGGATCTGTACCGGGAAATGGAATTCCTGCAGCGACTCTGGGAATCCATTTGTCAGCGCGCGAAGACAAGCCCGGCGCTGACACTGGTGTATGAGGATCTCCCCCTGGTCATGCGCACCATGCGCGATCTGGTGCGCTCACAGATTGAAAAGGTCCGCATCGATTCTCGCGAGACATTTCAGAAAGTGACCGAGTTTGCGCGCCAGTTCATCCCGGAATTCGTGTCGCGTATTGAATACTACCCGGGTGAACGGCCAATCCTGGATTTGTATGGTGTGGAGGATGAAATCCAGAAATCCCTGAACCGCAAGGTGCAGCTCAAATCCGGCGGCCATCTGGTACTGGACCAGACCGAGGCGATGACCACCATTGACGTGAATACCGGGGCATTCGTCGGCCATCGCAATCTGGAAGAGACCATCTTCAAGACCAATCTTGAAGCGGCGCAAGCCATTGCCCGCCAACTGCGCCTGCGCAACCTGGGTGGCATCATAATCGTCGATTTCATTGACATGCAGGTGGCGGAGCATGCCCGCCAGGTGTTGCGTTCCCTTGAAAAACACGTCGAGCGCGATCATGCGAAGGTCGCGGTCAGCGAACTGACGTCGCTCGGTCTGGTGCAAATGACCCGTAAACGAACCCGCGAGAGCCTGGAACATACGCTGTGCGAGCCTTGTCCAACCTGTAGCGGGCGCGGCACCGTCAAGACCAAGGAAACCATCTGCTACGAGATTTTCCGCGAGATCCTGCGCGAGGTACGCCAGTTCGATACCGGCAAACCGCTGGTGGTGGCCTCCCAGTCCATCGTGGACGTGATGCTCGATGATGAATCCAGCAGTGTTGCCGAACTGGAGGAATTCATTCGCAGGCCAATCCGGATTCAGGTGGAACCCACGTACCAGCAGGAGCAGTACGACATTGTGTTCCTCTGAATACGTGTTTGATCCCACCGTGTTCCCGCAGAACCCTGTCCGCTTTCGCAAGTGCCCATGTCTGCGCGAATACTGAAGCTCATCTCCCACTTTGCCGTTTACGTCATCGGTGCCGGTGTGCTGGTGGCGGCCGTGCTGGTGACGGCAGTGCGCATGGTATTGCCCGATATCGGCATCTATCGCACCGAGGTGGAGGCCTGGGTCGGAAACTACATGGGCTATCCGGTCGCCATACGATCACTGGATGCCAGCTGGCAAGGCTGGGTCCCGTATCTCAGCCTTACCAACATCGATGTTTTAAACAGCGCCGGCACCAAGGCCATTACGCATTTTGAATTGGCCCAGATCGCCATCGATCCGATTGCCACCCTCCTAGCCCGTCACATCGTGCCGAAACAACTGGTTGTGTCCGGCTTCGATGTCTCCATCGTGCGCAGGAAAAACGGCGCCATTTTTATCCAGGAAATCAACATGGGGACTGACCCGGGTGCCGACACGGATCGGAGCGAGCTTGCCGACTGGCTGTTCAGGCAGAAACGCATCCGCATCGAGCGGGGCATGATCAAATGGACCGACAACCTGCACGCCCAGGAACCCATCCTGTTGACCAACGTCACCCTGACCCTGCGCTCGGATGGGTCGCGCCTGCAGGTGGAGGGCTCCACCAGCCTGCCACCTGCCTATGGCAAGAACATGGACTTTGCATTCGACGCGCGCGGCGATCTGGTTACCTCCCGTTGGGCCGGCGAGTTTTACCTGTCAGCCAACGACATCAACCCCGACAATTGGTATCGGAATTACCGGCCCAGTGATATCAGTATCGATGGCGGCAGTGCCGACCTCCGCATCTGGTCGCGTTGGGCGGACGCCAGGCTGGTGTCACTGCAGGGACAACTGGCCTATCGCGATTTCGTGGCGCACGTGGACAAGGCCAGGCTGCGCGTGGATCAACTGGCGGGAAGCTTCAGCGCCACGGTGGCCGGGGAAAAGCAATGGCAACTCGGGCTGCGCATACACAAATTGGAGACGGAAAACGGCGCATGGCCCGAGTCGGACATCAGGATTGAGGCTGGAGCACCCGCCGGCGCCGACAGCGCGCGGCATACGGCGACATTTAATTACCTGAAGCTTGCGGATGTTGCCCCATTGGTATTGGCACTGCCGCGCGCGGAAGGCGCCGACGATGAACGCCTGCGCCAGGTTAAAGTCCGCGGTGAGTTGCAGAATGGCCTGATCTCCTTTGGCGGCGGGAACCTGACCTACAACTTCGGATTTCGTGGCCTCGGTGTCACCGGCGCGGAGGCACTGCCTGTAATTGAAGACGCCTCCGGCAGGCTGCGCGGAAATCTGACCCAGGCGCGGGTGCAATTCCAGGATGACGCCCTGACGCTGCGCATGTCCGGGGCGGAATCGGCAGCGCTGGCCTTGAGCGGGCTGCAGGGCACGCTGGCGTGGGAAAGGAACGCAGCGGGCTGGCAGATTGCCACTGACTTGCTGGCGTTGCACAGCCCGGATGCGAGTGCCCACGTCTCCGGGCGCATCGTCCACGAGTCAGGCACCGATCAGGGACCGTTCTTTGACATCAGTGCCCACGCCGGTTCCGCCGATCTCACGGCCGCCCTCGGTTATCTGCCCTTGCGCGAGGACAGCCGCCTGCGCCAATGGCTCTCGCGTTCAGTGGTATCCGGAACGATGTTGTCCGCCGATCTGCTTCTGCGCGGGCATCTCGCCGATTTCCCGTTTCGACGCCGCGAGGGCAGATTCGCTGCGTTGGTCAACGCCGAGGATGTGACGCTGGATTACTCGGAAAAGTGGCCGCCCATCGACGGCCTCAGCGGCGAAGTTGAATTCGACGGCCCGGAAATGGTGCTGCGGACCACGGGGGGACAGATATTTGACGCCGCCTTTGCGGACGCCACGGCGCGCGTTCCCGACATTCGCGCGGCGGAAAAACGGCTGCTGATTGACGGCAAAGTCTCCGGAAACATGCATGATCTGGGACTTTTCATCGAGCAGAGCCCGCTCAACACCGATCCCATACTTACCCGGATCAAAAACAGCCTCGTGGACGGGGAGATGGACCTGGGACTGGACATGTCAATGCCATTGGGTGGCGGAGGCGCGCCGACGGAGATAAATGGCACGCTGCAAATAAGCAATGCCCGGCTGGATTCCGGCTTGCCCAATCTGGCGCTGCAAAAGGTCACGGGTGCGGTCGATTTCACCCGCAACAGCGCCAACGGTTCCGGCATCCAGGCGCAATTCCACGGGCAACCGGTGGAACTGGCCGTATTTGGCGACCGCGCCCAACCAACGGAGCCGCCGCGCCTTGAAATACGGGGAACCGGCGATGACACGTTTATCCGCGAGCGGTTGGAGGAATTTTTCCCGGGCCTGACGGAAGGCCAGCCGGAATTGTTCGGCCGGCTGCGTGGCACCACTGACTGGGACATGGCGGTAAGTTTTCTGGATACGGATGCCGATGGCAAACTCAATCGCCGTGTCACCATGCACTCCGACCTGACGGGCCTGGAGGTGAACTTGCCCGCGCCGTTGGGCAAGGCGGCCGCTGAAGCGATTGACTTCGCCCTCACCCGCATCATTGACACACCGCAACCCGGCGATGTGGAAGTACGGTACGGGGGGCGGCTGGTAGCCGGATTCAGCCCGCGTTCCGCGCCGGATCAAATGCCCGCGGTGGCGGTCCAGTTTGGCGATCCGGAAGCCGCCCCGCATAGCGCCGCCGGGATCCGCATCGAGGGCACGATGGATATCCTGCCTGTGACGGAATGGTGGGACGTATTGCGCGAGGTTCGCGACGCCCAGGCGCGGCGCGGAGCGCTGACGCCGTTGGACATCAGCGCCTCAGGGCAGGTACGTCAGTTGCAACTTTTGGGTCAGGAATTCCACGACGTGCAGGTCGACGCGACGCGGGCCGACACGGCATGGAACTTCCAACTTCGCGGTGCCGAGATTGACGGGCGAATTTCCATCCCCGGCGCAGTGGATGAAACGCAGCCAATCCGTGCGGATCTGGAACGGCTGAAGATCGCCCGGGGCACCGGACAGGATACCGGGCGCACGCCGGACCCGCGCGCGCAATTGCCATTGCAGGTGTCCGTGGTAGATCTGGATTTTCACGGCCACGCTTTGGGCGCAATGACACTCACCTCAAGCCGCGTTGCTGACGGCATGCAAATAGATAGCGTGGAGTTCAGCCAACCCGGGCTTGCAATCAGTGGTTCCGGTACCTGGCTCCGGCAGGGTGAGGATGACCAGTCGCACTTTGTTATCAAGGTGAATGCCGACGCCATGGACGACATGCTGCAGACATTCGGTTACAACGTCGCCGCCGTGCGCAAGGGAAAGACCGAGCTGGATATCGACGCCGGCTGGGTGGGAACACCCATGGCGTTTTCCTGGGCCAATCTCAACGGAACCTTGCATATGCAGGTTCACAAGGGTCAATTGCTGGATATCGAGCCCAAGGCCGGCCGTTTATTCGGATTATTGAGCTTCCAGAGTCTGCCGCGCCGCCTGTCACTGGATTTCACCGACCTGTTCGGCAAGGGGATGGCCTTTGATCGCATCGAAGGCACGTTTGACATTACCGGCGGCAATGCATTTACCAACGATTTGAACCTGCGCGGACCCTCCGCTGACGTTGCGATCGCGGGCAGAACCGGTCTGGCGGTACAGGATTACGATCAGGTCGTCACGGTCACCCCGCAAGTGACAGGGAGTCTGCCCGTGGCTGGGGCGCTGTTCGGCCCGGTGGGGATCGGCGTGGGTACGGTTATTTACCTGGCCGGCGAGATATTCGATTCTCTCACCGAGGGAATCGGTGACCTGCTGCGTTACCAGTACACGGTCACCGGGAGCTGGGACAATCCGGTAATTGAAAAGATCGATGGCAAAGACAAAGGCAATGGCTGAAAAGTCGCCGCCGCAGTGGAAACCCAATGTCACGGTAGCCGCCGTCGTCAAACGCGGCGATCGTTTCCTGTTGGTGGAGGAAAAGGACGACGGCTCCAAGGTCCTGAATCAACCTGCCGGACACGTGGAGGAAAAGGAAGGCATTGTCGCAGCTGTGCGCCGCGAGGTGTTTGAGGAGACCGGCTGGGAGTTTGCGCCGCGCGCACTGGTGGGAATGTACTACTGGCACAATGCGGGCAGTAAAACGACCTACCTCAGATTCTGCTTCACCGGCGAGGTTGGCAACCATGACCCGGAGCATCCACTGGATTCCGGGATCATTCGTGTGCTCTGGCTCACCCGCGCCGAAATTGAAGAGCAGAAGGACCGGCTGCGCAGTCCCATGGTGCTGCGCTGCGTCCAGGATTTCGAGTCCGGTCAGACTTTTCCGCTGCACTTGTTGCGCCAACTCTGAACCAACCGCATGAATAATAGTGTTGTCGTGGGTCTCTCCGGCGGAGTGGACTCATCGGTCACGGCATTGCTGCTGCTTGAACAAGGCTATGACGTACGCGCCGTGTTCATGAAGAACTGGGTGGAGACCACGCCCGGGGGCGAATGCCTCTGGGAACAGGACGTCGAGGACGCCATGCAGGTTTGCGACACCCTGGGCATCCCCCTGAACACCATTGATCTGTCCCGCGCCTACTGGGATGGGGTCTTTGCGCACTTCCTGGAGGAGTATCGAAATGGACTGACTCCCAACCCGGACATCGTCTGCAACCAGGAAGTGAAGTTCAAGGCCTTCCGCGATCACGTGGTGGAACTGGGCGCTTCGCACCTGGCCACCGGACATTACGCCCGCTGCACGAAATCCGATTCCGGCTGGATGCTGCAGCGCGGCCTGGATCCCAATAAGGACCAGAGTTATTTCCTGTGCATGCTGACCCAACGGCAGTTGGAAGGCACCTTGTTCCCGGTCGGGGCGATGCTGAAAAGTGACGTACGCAAGCTCGCAGCCAGGGCCGGACTCGGCACCCATGCAAAAAAAGACAGCACCGGGATCTGTTTTGTGGGCGAGCGCCCATTCCGCGAATTCCTGGCCCAGTTCCTGCCGGTTTCGCCCGGTGAAATCCTGGACACCGACGGGCACGTCATCGGCGAACATGAAGGCGTACATTTTTACACCATCGGGCAGCGCAGCGGTCTGGGTATAGGCGGTATCGCCGGGCGGCCGGACGCACCCTGGTACGTGGCTGCCAAGGATCCGGCAACCAACACGTTGATCGCAGTGCAGGGGAATCATCCCCTTTTGTTCAGCCGCTCCCTGCGTACCGCTCCCGCAAGCTGGATTGCGGGACAGCCGCCTGCGCAGGAACTCACGCTGGCAGCCAAGACCCGCTACCGGCAACCCGATCAGGAATGCACCATCGAACCGGAATCCGATGGCACCCTGTTGGTGCATTTCGCCACTCCGCAAAGAGCGGTGGCGCCGGGCCAGTATGCAGTGTTTTACCTAGGCGAAACCTGCCTCGGCGGCGCGATGATCACCGGCGCCGAAAGCTGACTCTCATTGTGGGGCCGGGTTTATCCCGGCTATTGAATGTGGCCGGCGTAAAGCCGGCCCCACAAAGCCGGCCCACTTGTCAGCGGCGGCCCAGCGCACCTGTGGGGCCGGGTTTATCCCGGCCATCAGTTATAATGACACCCGCTTTTCGCCCCAGACCAACCACAGAAATCACGGAGTCCTCCATGTCCGACAGCTTCAAGGCCAGGAAGAATCTCGCCGTCAGCGGCAAGACCTACCAAATCTGCTCCCTGCGGGTACTGGAAGCGCGGTTTCCCGTGGCCACCCTGCCCTATTCATTGAAGATCCTGCTCGAGAACCTGCTGCGATTCGAAGACGGCATCAACATCGAGGCCGGGGACATCGAGGCGCTGGCCAAGTGGGATCCGAAGGCCGAACCGGACAAGGAGATCGCCTTTACCCCGGCGCGCGTGCTGATGCAGGACTTCACCGGTGTCCCGGCGGTGGTGGACCTGGCCGCCATGCGCGACGCCATGGCCCGTCTCGGCGGCGACCCGGCCCGGATCAACCCGCTCTCCCCCGCCGAACTGGTCATCGATCACTCGGTGCAGGTGGACGTATTCGGCAGCGCGAATGCCGCCGAGCGCAATGCCGAGATTGAATTTGAGCGCAATCAGGAGCGCTACGAGTTCCTGCGCTGGGGCCAGCAGGCGTTCTCGAATTTCAAAGTCGTGCCGCCGGACACCGGCATCGTGCACCAGGTCAATCTTGAGTTCCTGGCGCGCACGATTTTTGCGCAGGAAAAGAACGGCGTGCTCGAAGCCTTCCCGGACACCGTCGTCGGCACCGATTCGCACACGACCATGATCAATGGCCTCGGTGTGCTGGGTTGGGGTGTGGGCGGCATCGAGGCCGAGGCCGCGATGCTCGGGCAACCGATCACCATGCTGATCCCCCAGGTCATTGGCTTTGAACTCACCGGCCGCCTGCCGGAAGGCGCCACCGCCACCGACCTGGTGTTGACGGTGACACAAATGCTGCGAAAGAAGGGCGTGGTGGGCAAGTTCGTGGAATTTTTTGGTTCCGGCCTGGCGACACTGCCGCTCGCGGATCGCGCCACGATCGCAAATATGGCCCCAGAGTATGGCGCCACCTGCGGCATCTTCCCCATTGACGAGGAGACCCTGCGCTACCTGCGGCTATCCGGCCGCGAGGATCAACAGATCGCGCTGGTTGAGGCCTATGCGAAGGAACAGGGTATGTGGCGTGACCCGGCCGCGCCGGTGGCACGCTACACCGACACCATGACCCTGGACATGGGCAGCATTGAACCCTGCCTGGCGGGGCCGAAGCGTCCGCAGGACCGCGTGACGCTGCGGGACGTGCGCAAGGTGTCCCAGGACAGAATGGGTGAAATGCAGGCGGCGCGCAAAGGCGGCGCCGGGGATCGCAGCGCCAGCGTCAATCACGGCGGCAAATCCTTTGAGGTCAAGGATGGCGCGGTGGTAATTGCGGCGATCACCTCCTGCACCAACACGTCCAATCCGTCCGTCATGGTCGGCGCCGGCCTGTTGGCGAAAAAGGCGCGGGAACGCGGGCTGACCGCGAAGCCCTGGGTCAAGACCAGCCTCGCCCCGGGCTCGCTGGTGGTGCGGGATTACCTGGACAAGGCCGGATTGACGCCTTACCTGGATCAAATGGGATTCAACATCGTCGGCTATGGCTGCACCACCTGCATCGGTAATTCCGGGCCACTGCCGGAGGCCATCAGCGAAGGCATCAGGAAGGAGGACCTGGTGGTCAGCGCCGTGCTGTCCGGCAACCGGAACTTCGAAGGTCGCATACACGCGGAAGTGAAGATGAATTACCTGGCGTCGCCGCCGCTGGTGGTGGCCTACGCCATTGCCGGCAACATGAATGTGGATCTGCAAAACGATTCCCTGGGCAACGATGCCGCCGGCAAGCCTGTGTACCTGCGCGACATCTGGCCGACCCAGAAGGAAATCAACGACGCCATGGCGGCGGCCATCAATTCCGGCATGTTCCGCAAGAGCTATGGCAACGTGTACCAGGGCGATGCGCGCTGGTCCGGCCTCAAGGTGCCAAGCACCAATCGTTACGAATGGCGCGGCGACTCCACCTACGTGCAAAACCCCCCGTACTTCGTCGGCATGAGCAAGGCACCACCCGGGATCAAGCAAATAAAAGGCGCGCGCGTGCTGGCGAAACTGGGCGACAGTATCACCACTGACCATATTTCCCCTGCCGGGAACATCAAGAAAGACAGCCCGGCCGGCCGTTACCTGGTGGAACACGGCGTCGCGCCCGCGGACTTCAATTCCTACGGCTCACGCCGCGGCAACCACGAGGTCATGATGCGCGGCACATTCGCGAACATCCGCTTGCGCAATCTCCTGCTTACCGGCGTTGAAGGCGGCATGACGAAGCACATGCCCTCCGGCGAACAGTTGTCCATCTATGACGCCTCCATGCGCTATCAAAAGGATAACGTGCCGCTGGTGATCCTGGCCGGCAAGGAATATGGCACCGGCTCGTCCCGCGACTGGGCCGCCAAGGGCACGCTGCTGCTGGGCGTGCGCGCGGTGCTGGCGGAGAGCTTTGAACGCATCCATCGCTCCAATCTCGTGGGCATGGGCGTGCTGCCGCTCACCTACCGCGACGGCGAAAACGCCGAGTCACTGGGACTGGCCGGCACCGAGGTCTATACCATCGAAGGACTGAAGGAAGGCGCCACTGAAGTCACCGTCGTAGCCACCGATGACTCCGGCAAGAGCAAACGTCTACAGGCCAGGGTGCGCGTGGATACACCGAAGGAATGGGAGTACTACACCAACGGCGGCATCCTGCACTACGTGCTGCGGCAACTGGCGGCGTGATGATCAATTGGCAGCGTCGCCGAATCCCTGTCACTTCGGCAAGCCTGAGTCTCCCGGTTTTGAATGAAGAGGAACGATCGTGGATATCATTCGGTCACTCGGCAAGGTATTGTCCCAGTTGCAGACGGTACATTTCTCGATTCAATTGATTTTCATGCTATTTGTTTTTTCTTTTTCCCAGGATCAATCATTTGGGTCGTGCTATCTGGCTAGATCATCGGGCCAGAGTTGCTGAAACGATCGGCGGGACCAGTTGTCACCAAGTGTTATGAGCAACCCCGCGAATGAGTGTTACC
>MGYT01000179.1:0-721 GCA_001801865.1 Gammaproteobacteria bacterium RIFCSPLOWO2_02_FULL_61_13 | reverse complement strand
AACCCGATTCGAGCCGTACACGATGTACGGCGAGATTGAGCGGAGCGGATTCCCGGCAATCCGGACGCATTGCAAACATGCTGCGTCTGGATACCGGCTTTCGCCGGTATGACGTTGTAAGGGCCTATTCAGACCTACCTTAATGCACCTTCGCGTCCGGATTGGCCTGCCCCAAATGCCACTCCGCCTGCTCCATCCCCTGCGCCAGCAGGTTGTAGAACATATACAGGAGGGTCTGATTCAGATTCAGCGTGATGCCCTCGCCGGAGCCAGGCAATAATTGCAGCGCCAGCGTGCCATCCTCGTTTATCTTGGAATTTATCCGGTGTGCGAGGATCCCGGACGGACCGAGGGGGAAATTCGTGTTGTTCTCTGCTGCAAACTTCTTTTCCATGGCCCCCTGCTTGAAGAGTTGCCTGGCCTCGTTGCTGGCGGCCAGCACCGGCGCACCACCGAATTTCTCCATCTGTGTCTGCACGATGCCCGACAGCAATGAGCAGAAACGGCGCGTAAGCCAGATCCGGTATTCATCGCCGCCACGGGTGGAAGCGCGCAGCAGCAGACGGTCTTCCGTGGCGACATAACTGATGTTCATTTGATGCAGCGGGTCGGTCATGGGAATGGGATCGGATATCCGGCTCGTCGCTTAGGCCGGCCGGAAGCAGAACTCATGGCGGATTAATCAATCCATGCCGCCTGTATCCATGAGATGGTGATCTAT
>MGYT01000178.1:13836-16063 GCA_001801865.1 Gammaproteobacteria bacterium RIFCSPLOWO2_02_FULL_61_13 | reverse complement strand
CCCATTGGTTAGTTGCATGCCCGTTCGAACTCGATGGGGGATGGATATCCCAACGAAGAGTGTAGTCTCACACGATTGTAAAAGTCGACATAGGAGCGGATGGCATTGCGGAGCGTGGAGTCACTCGTGAATACCTGCCTATGGTACCTGTCCGACTTCATGGACTTGTGCCACGATTCCATGTGCGCGTTATCCGTCATCCGGCGCGGGCGGTTCATGCTCTGCACGAATCCGGCGCGCTGCAGCGCCGATTTAATCTCACCCGCCAGGTATTCCACCCCGCGGTCGCTGTGAAACAGGGTGCCGGCAACCGGGCGCCGTGTCCGCAGTGCCTGCTGGAGCGCGCGCCGGGTCAGTGCCGCCGTCTTTTCCAGCCCCAGTGCCCAACCCAGCAAACGGCGCGAATGCCGGTCCATGACCGTGGCCAGGTAGCGCCATTCGCCCCTGACCTTCAGATAGGTCACGTCCGCCACCCAGATTTGATCCGGCCGCGTCACCTGCAGGGCATGCGCGCCATTGCCGACACTGGAGAAGAATCGTCCCAATCCGGGGATGCGCCGGTACAACGTCGCCGAGCAGGCCTGCATGCCATGCTCCCGCATGACACGCTCAATCCGGCGGCGACCCACCCCCTCCCCAGTCCGTTTCAACGCTTGATGTATGCGTGGGCTACCATAGGTCTGGCGGTGCGCCGCATGCACGTGCTTTATCTTTTTCAGCAAACGTGCGTCCTCAATGGCACGGTCACTGGCAGCACGACCCCGCCACGCATAGTAACCACTGGCACTGACACCGTGCAGCCGGCACAGAACCCTCACCGGGAATTTCGCCTGCTGATGCTGGATGAAGGCGAAGCTGTCGCTCTTGCTCTGGAAGTGAACGCGATGGCTTTTTTAAAAGTTCATGTTCGAGCTTCAGACGCTCGTATTCCTTCTTCACACGGCGCAGCGCCTTCAGCTCCGCTGCCACTTCCTTATCCACCGCAATGCCCCTGGTCATGATGATGCCCTCGCGTGCTTGCTTCGGAACTTCGTTGGTGCAGGGGTGGGAGAAGGACAACGACCTACCGCCCCACCCAGGCCGCCCATGCGAGGCACAACCAGCCCGCCATGAAGGCGACACCGCCCAGCGGCGTAATGGCGCCGAGCCAGCATATGCCGGTCAGGCTCAACAAATAGAGACTGCCGGAGAAAATCACGGTGCCGGCTACGAATAACCAGCCGCCCGCCGTCAGCGCCGTTCCCGGCCAGCGTGTGTGCGCCCACGCCACGGCGAGCAATGCCAGTGCGTGGTACATCTGGTAGCGCACACCGATTTCGAAGATCGCCAGCAGCTCCGGACCGATGCGACCTTTGAGTCCGTGGGCGCCGAACGCGCCTAATGCCACGGCAATAAATCCTGACAGGCTGCCGAGGAGAAAGAAGACGCGATCCATCGTACGAACGTCTACTCGGTGATACCCAGCATATCGAGCACGAAGGCATATTCCATCGCCGTCTCCTTGAGGCGCTGGTAGCGCCCTGCAAGCCCGGCATGACCGGCGCCCATGTCGATGGAGAAATAGAGCTTCGAGTTGCCTGTCTTCGTGGCGCGCAATTTTGCCACCCACTTCGCCGGCTCCCAGTATTGCACGCGCGCGTCCCACAGCCCGGCAGTCACGAACAGGTGCGGATAATTGTGCGCCCGCACCTGGTCGTAGGGCGAATAGGACAGCATGTAGTCATATTGATCGGGTTTGCGCGGGTCGCCCCATTCATCCCATTCGTACGACGTCAAAGGTATGGTCTCATCCGCCATCGTCGTGACCACGTCCACGAACGGTACTTCCGTGACCAGGATGGCAAACGGGTTCGGATGTTCATTGGCCGCGGCACCGATGAGCAGGCCGCCGGCGCTGCGGCCATAGCCGACCACGCGATCCGGTGCGGCCCAGCCCAGTTGCACCAGGCCACGCGCCACGTCGACAAAATCTGTGAAGGTTTTTTTCTTGTTGAACACGCGCCCGGCGTCATACCAGGCCCGCCCATTTTCCCCGCCGCCGCGGATCTGCGCGATGGCATAGATAAAACCCCGATCCACCAGCGAAAGAATCTCGCGCGTGAACTCCGGATTGAACACGCTGCCATAGGCGCCATATCCGTGCAGGAATAGCGGGTTCCTGCCATCCGGCCCCTTCCCCGCGGCATACAGCAACGTCACCGGCACGGGTGTGCCGTCCCGGGCCACG
>MGYT01000178.1:6535-13824 GCA_001801865.1 Gammaproteobacteria bacterium RIFCSPLOWO2_02_FULL_61_13 | reverse complement strand
GGCCACCATTCATGAATTTCCCGCGGCGTCGCCAGTGACGTGTACTCGTAGCGCGCCGTCTCCGTATCCACCTCGGGGTTCTTCCCCAGGGTCGCGGAATAAGCAGCCTCGCGTCCAGGTGCGTAAAAGTCCGTCTTCCCATCGCGACCCAGTATGCGCAACTTCATCGTTCCCGCATGCACCTCGTTCACCGCGATAAAATTGCGGAATACCTGCATGTCGAACAGCGCCACGTCCGGGCGCTCGGTCAGCACCTCCTGCCAGCGAGTCACATCGCCCGCATCCGCCAGCGTGGTGCGCAAGAGACGAAAATTGGGTGCGTTGCGATCGCTCAGCACGTAGGCCTCGGTGCCGTCCAGGTCCACGAGGTATTGGTGGTTGGGCTCACGGGGCAGGAAAGCATGACTGGCACTGGAAGCGGTATTCGCATCGATGAGCCGTGTTTCCGTGGACAGCGTCGACACCAGCGGCACGAGGATGAAGTTGCCATCCCGGGATCGATACAGGGACATGGCGAAGGTGATGTCCTTTTCCTCGTACACCACCACGTCCGCAGCCACGGGTGTGCCCAGCACGTGCCGGCGCACCTGGAACGCGCGCAACGCCTCATCGAGGCCCAGGTAATAAAGGGTGCGATTGTCATTGGCCCACGCCACTTCCGCCGCGATGCCGCGGATGGTATCCGGGAGCATGTCGCCACTGCGCAAATCGCGAATATGCAGGTCATGCAACTCGCGCCCGGTGCGATCCTCGGTAAAGGCCAGGAAATTTCCGTCGCGGCTGACGGTCCACGCGCCGATGGCGTAGAACCCGCCCTTGCCGGCGCGCTCATTGGCATCAAGGATAACCGTTTCGGGGGCATGGGGAACGCCTGGGCGCTGCGTGATGACCGGATACTCCTGGCCGGCACGGTAGCGTTCCAGGTACCAATACTTTCCTTCCCGGAAGGGAACTCCCACCTCATCAGGATCAATGCGCGCCGACATTTCCGTCAGCAATTGCGCCTGCAGCGGCCGGGTGTGGGTCAGCGCCGCATCGAGGTAAGTATTCTCGGCGTTCAGGTATCCCAATACGTCCGGATTGGTGCGGGAGTCATCCCGCATCCAGTAATAGGGGTCAGTGCGCTTTCTGCCCTGGATGTCGACGACATGGGGACGAACCGCGGCCACGGGCGGGGTGATGCCGCTGCGGGTATCAGCCTGCGGCAGGCAACCGGCAAGGAGCGCCGATGCAAGCAGCAACGTCGCGGCGGGTACTCGATACGACGCGGAATCAAGTCGCTTCATCGCAATGACCTCGGTGACAGTTTGGGGACCGGAACAGGATACAGGCATCATAGTTCCACATTCGAACCACCACCAAGGCCGCATCAATGACCATTTCATTTCGCGCCATGCCAATATTGACGGCAGTATTTTTGCCCCTGCTGCTCAACTCCGCTGCAGTCCTCCCCGCCGATCCGCCGCCACCGGCCTGCGCCACCCCCGCCCATGGGGATTTCGATTTCTGGGTCGGCGACTGGGACGTGAGCCTGCCCGACGGGAAAACCGCGGGAACCAATCATATCGAAAGGATCCTCGCCGGCTGCGTGGTGATTGAAAACTGGAAAAGCGCATCCAGCCCATTTGCCGGCAAGAGTTTCAACACCTATGACCCGGTGACCGACACCTGGAATCAGGTCTGGGTGGACACCGGCGGCAGCACGATCCATTTTTCCGGCCAGCGCAAGGACAATGTCATGGATATGAGCGGCAGCCAGACTACGGCCGAAGGCACGCTGCATTTCCGGATGTCCTACACGCTGAACGAGGATGGCACGGTGCGGCAACTGTGGCAGCAAAGCGCCGACAAAAAACAATGGGAGGTCATTTTCGACGGACTGTATCGACGGAAATGATTGGATGTGACCCGGATTGAGCGGGTCAATCGGGAAACAAGCAGTGGGGGATCTTGATCTTAAAGCAGGATCTCTCCTCGCTACGCTCGCTCGGGATGACAAAATGGCTCCGCGACTTGGAACGGCAAACTGAGCCAATACCAATTAATCCGGCGCCTTGTAGATCTTCCCGTCCTTCATTACGAATTTCACGTCCTCCAGCAGGCGGATATTCTCCAGCGGATTGCCCGCCACTGCGACGATGTCGGCCAGCAGGCCGATCTTGATGCGGCCGCGATCTTCAATATCCATCAAGTCGGCGGCATTGACGGTGGCAGTGCGAATGGCGTCCAGTGGCGACATGCCATGTCCCACCAGCGCCGTGAATTCTTCGCCGCTGCGGCCGTGGGGTCCGGCGCCGGCATCGGTGCCGAAGGCAAACTTCACCCCGGCCTTGATCGCGCGTCGCACACTTTCACTGATGCGTTCCTTGATGTATTCGTTCTTTTCGTGCAGCACCGGCGGGAGTTCGACGGGCACGAACCACTGGTACAGGGTGGGAACGAGAAATGTGCCGTTCTTCCTGAGCACCGCAACGGCCTCATCGGTCAACAGTGAGCCGTGCTCAATGGAGTCCACCCCGGCGTTGGACGCGGCAATGATGCCTTCCGTGCCGTGGGCGTGGGCTGCGATTTTCATGCCCTGCAAACGCGCCTCCGCCACCGCGGCACGCAATTCCAGGTCGGAGTACTGCTGGGCGCCCACGCTGTCTTCATAACTGAGGACGCCGGCCGTGGCGCAGATCTTGATGGTCTTGGCGCCGTATTTGGTCTGATACCGTATCGCCTTCACGATCTCATCGGGACCGTCGGCGACACCTTCTTCAATGCCCATGGTCAGGATCCCGGGAGCATAACCGGTGACATCGCAATGCCCGCCGGTGGTGCCGATGGCATGGGCGGCGGGAATGATGCGCGGGCCGTCAACGATGCCCTTGTCGATGGCGCGCATCAACGCCACGTCGGCAAAACCCGAGGCACCCACGTCACGTATCGTGGTAAACCCGGTCAACAGGGTCATGCGCGCATATTTCACGCCCAGCAGGGCATCGTCTATGGGGCCTTCCTCCACGTTGCGATAGACCCAGTTGCCTTCCAGGTCATCCGTGATATGGGTGTGCAGGTCCATGAAGCCGGGCAGCAGCGTCATACCGGGAAGCACGATTGTGCGATCCACGCTGGGTGCCGTCTCCGGATTGATCGCGACAATGTGATTTCCCTCCACGACAACGTTGGCGGGAACAATCAGCTTTCCTGAATCCACGTCAAGCATCTGATCAGCCTGCAACAGGACGGTCTCCGCGGCAACTAATCGGGCACTGAGCAGTAACGCAAACAAAACAGGTTTAATTCCCGGGCGCATATTGGATTCCCTCCGTTGCTGATTAATTTGCAAATTTGTCATTCCGACCGCAGGGAGGAATCCTAATGTTTCAGAAGCTCAAGATTTCTCGCTGCGCTCGAAATGACAGAAGCACTCAAACTGACAGGAGCACTCGGAATGAAAAATTCCATCCGAGTTACCACCGATTACTGGATGGTGTATTTGAATATCAAGCCGCCTTTAATGACAACCGGCACGTTTTCCAGGATTGTGATGTCCTGGAGCGGATCACCGGGCACCGCGATCAGATCACCGAACCTGCCCGGCGCCAGCGCACCTACCCGGTCGTCCCAGTCCATGAACCGCGCTGCCGCCGACGTGGCGGACTTGATGGCGTCCATGGGTGACATGCCGTGTTTGACCATGTAGCGCAACTGCCGCGCATTCCAGCCATGTGGATAGACCGCGGCATCGGTACCGTACACCAGCGGTACGCCGGCGTAGTACGCCTTGGCGAATACCTGCCGTTGGGCCTCCGTGGTTTGGTCATTCTTGCGGATGAATTCCTCCGGCCAGCCTTTTTCCCGCCCCACGATGGCAATGTAATCGCCATTGTAGATGTCCATGGAGAATGCCACCTGGTGACTGGCCGCGAGCGCGATGGCCTCGTCATCCGCCAACGAGGCATGCTCAATGGTATCGGCGCCGGCGAGGATTGCCTCCTTGATGGACTGCGCGCCGTGTGCATGCGCCGCTACCTTCAAACCCGCGTCATGGGCGATTTTGACGGCCGCTGCAATTTCGTCTGCAGTCATTTCCGGCGCTGCAGGCACACCGCCATAGGCCAGCACCGCACCGGAGGCAATGATTTTGATGAGGTCGGCGCCGTGGTCGACAGCGAGCCGCGCTTTTTGCGCAAATGCCTCTGCCCCGCGCGCCACTCCCATGCGCAAATGGGGCGGTATGTCGTTCTCATCCACATCGGGAATCAGCAAATCACCGCCGCCGCCGGGAATGGTGAGGTAAATACCCGCGGCCTGGATTCGTGGTCCGGGCACCTCGCCTCGATTCACCCGATCACGGATTTCATTTTCCGCCCACGCAACGTACGAACCCACGCTGCGCACCACGGTGAAACCCGCGTGCAACGTCTCTTCAGCGTTTGATCGGGAAATCTCCGCCTGTTCCGCCGCGCTCGTGGAGAGATAACCCTTCAGATCCCCGCTGCCGCCGGCGCTGTCGGCGATATGGTCATGCATGTCGATGAGGCCGGGCAGGCATGTATACGTTCCAAGTTCGAGTAACGGCTGAACCACCGGCGCGCCCGCGGCAGGGCCTGCATAGGTGACCCGGCCGGATTCAATGACGACCACCGCGTCCTGCAGCGGCACCTCCGCGATACCGTCGATCAGACGCCCACAATGCACGGCCAGCGTGCCGGAGTCGGGGGAGTAAGATTGCCCGGCAAGCTGAACGGCACTGGTGTCGGCGAGTACCGCTGCAGAAAGGCTAAGCAGGAAGGTAGTAGGCAGGAGGTAGAAGGTAGGGAAATTCATCGGACGTCGTGGTCGGCTTTCCCTACATTCTACCTTCTACCTTCTACCTTCTTATCCGGCACAGAAAAAAGGCGCCTTGCGGCGCCTCTTTTCCCGGCCGTACCCAGTATCAGAACTTTTGCCCGAACTTGATACCCAGCATGCGCGGCTGGCCCACCACCGCGTAAGTCCCGGTGCAAATCACGCATTGGACGAAGCGGTTGACCTCGTAACGCTCGTCAAAGGCATTTTCCAGGAACACTTCCAGCGCCGCATTGCCGAATTCGACCCCGGCCGAGAAATCCACCGTCACGTAATCGTCCTGCTTGCCGACGAGATCGGTATCTGCCGGCAGCAATTCCGGACGTATGCTGCTGTTGTAGACCACCGAGCCCTGCAGGAAGGCCGGCAGCTCATAGGCATTAAACTCGTAACGCGCCGTCAGGTTCGACTTGAATGAAGGGGTCACCGGCAGGCGCGTGCCGCTGGGCGCGAATTCCGACGGCGGGCACAGCGCCTCGGACAACGGCTGGCCGTCGGCATCCAGGCTGACACAGAAATCCTCGGTCAGGTCGGCGTCAATGAGCGAGAAGCCTCCCGCCAGCGTCAATTGGTCTGTGGGCACCCAGAGGAAGTCCGCCTCGACACCCATCATGTCCGCCGCGCCGGCGTTGGTGATGTTGGTCAGACCGTTTTCACCCAGGAACGAGAACTGGAAATCCTCCCAGCGCTCGTAGAAGAACGCGCCGTTCAAACGCAGGGTGTTGTCCAGCCATTCGGTCTTCCAGCCCAGTTCGAAGTTGGTGAGGAAGTCCGACACATACGGCGGGAACGTGCCGCGGCGGTTCACACCACCGGGACGGTAGCCGCGCGAGATGGTGCCGTACACCATCCTGTCCTCGTCGATCTTCCAGGACAGGCTGATCTTGGGCGTGGAACCGTACTCCTTGATCACCTTGTCCAGGTTGACGCAGGGCGCGCCGTCGAAATCGGTCTGGTCGAAACAGGCCGCCTCGCCGGTGCGCGAACTGTAGCCCGCGCTGTAGCCGAAGAAGCCCTTCAGGGAGTTCTTGGCCTTGAATACGCGCAAACCCGCGGTCAGCGTCAGGTTGTCCTGGAGGTCGTAGGACATTTCGCCGAAGATGGCATAGTCGCGATCGATACGATTCTGCTCCGTCAGCCAGATGGTATCCGGCCAGCCGGTAACTTCAAATATGGAGGTCAGATCACCGCCGATCTTGTAGCGCTGTTCGATGCTGTGAGTCTGGCGCTGGAAATACAGGCCGGTCACGAACCGGAAGCGCCAGTCGGACGGCGAAGACAACCGCAATTCCTGGCTGTGCTTGCTATAGAGATCCTCGCTCTGGAAGAACTGTCCCGGATTGATGAAGTTGCCGGCATCGTCGTACAGGTACGCAGACAGGCCGGACCCGTACAGGTCGTAGTAAGCGACGTCGTAGAAATACGTGTAATCGGTGTAGTCCGTCTCGCCGGTGTTGTCGCGATCCAGGTACGACACCGAATACACCAGGTCCAGGTTGCTGATCTTGCCCTCAATGGTCATCGCCCCCTGGATCCATTCATCCTTTGCGTTATCCCCGAAGAAATGCACGACATTCAGATCGCCCCGCGATTCCTGTTCCGCGAATGTTCCGTCTGATTCCTGTACCTGGCCCATGACGGTGCCGGTGACGGTCCAGCGATCGTTGAGGTCGATCTTCAGTGCAGCGCGGCCGCCGTAGGTATCGAGATCGTTGAAGTCGTCCTTGGCGCGGTCGAAATTGTCATCAACAAAGGAATTCGGGGGGAAATAACTTTGCGTCCCCGGCTCGTTGTCGATATACCCTCCATCGTGACGGCCCCAGCCCACGATGCGGACGGCGATGTTGTCGGTTACCGGGACATTGACATAGCCCTCGGCCATGTACCCTTCGTCGCCATACTCAACCATATTGCCGGAAAGGTTGTACGCCGCGGAGAAGCCCGTGGGATCGGGCTTATTGGAGATGATGCGGATGGTGCCGGACTGCGAACTGGCACCGAACAGCGTGCCCTGCGGACCGGCGAGCGCCTCGACGCGCTGGATGTCGAACATGTGGATATCCAGCGGCCCCTGGATGGTCGTGATGGGCTGCTCGTCCAGGTACATGCCGACGCTGGGCAGGGGACCGGAGTGATTGCGGTTCTCGCCGCTGGCGACGCCGCGCATGTATACCCCGGCGAAGCCCGGGCCGAATGTCTGGTAGGAAACGCTGGGCAGAAATTTGAGGTAGTCGTCCATGTCACTGACGCCGAGTTCCTCGAGTTTCTGCGTGTCGAACGCCAGGACGCTGACCGGCACGTCCTGCAGCGATTCTGAGCGTTTCTGGGCCGTAACGATGATTTCTTCCAGGCCGACAAAATCCTGGGCCTGGGCAAATGCGACGGGAATGGCGGCCAAAACAGCCGACGCCAACGGCAACGTACGAAAGACGGTCTTTCCGGTATTGGCGGCG
>MGYT01000178.1:2516-6457 GCA_001801865.1 Gammaproteobacteria bacterium RIFCSPLOWO2_02_FULL_61_13 | reverse complement strand
CCTGTTGGGCGATTAAAACGCCGGAATTGCTGGATAGGCATCCAGAACCGGTCCAAGTGCGGATTTCAGGGGTCCGAGCCATGCGTCGTATTTACGCCACTGGTCAACACCCTCGCGGTAAATGGGAGTGCGCACCTGCTGGGAACTGGCGGTGCGTACCGCGCGTTCGGTCCGGTGAAACTCGAGGCACCGCTCCTCAAACGGCAGGCCGCAATATTCCAGCACCCGGCGCACCTCCCGCTCCAGATCCGCGACGACATCTTCGTAGAACACCCGGCAGACGCGGCCGGGCAGAACCTTGTCGAAATACGCCATCAGTTCGACATAATCCCGGTAATAGCGCCCGATTTCCTCCAGGCTGTAAGTGAATTTCTGTCCACGGGCGAAGTGCTGCTTGAACCCGGAAAAGCAGCACCCCAGCGGATGGCGGCGGGCGTCGATGATTTTCGCATTGGGCAGGATCAGGTGAATGAGGCCCACATGTGCAAAATTGTTCGGCATCTTGTCGATGAAGTAAGGCTTGTCGGTCTTGCGCTGAATGCGGGTCTGCCTGAGATAGCGCTCACCCAGGGCACGGATATCGGCTTCGGACAGCGACGCAAGTATCTCCGGGTAACGGGACTCGTCTTCGCGACGCTTCCGCCCGCCCAACTCGCGCACAATGCTGATGATGTCCGGCAATTCCATGGTTCCTTCCACCTGCGAATGACTGGCGAGAATCTGCTCCAATAATGTTGACCCCGATCGTGGCAGCCCAACGATGAATATCGGGTCCGCAACCCTGCAGCCATAATCCTTGCGCGCCAGGAGGAATTCACCGGTAAACAGCGTCTTCGATCGCAGTACATGGCTCGCATTCTCATCCGCATCGTAATGAATCCCCGAGCGCCGCAGGCGGTTTCCCTCTGCGTAGTGCTCGAAAGACCCCTGGTACTGACCGGCGTCTTCCAGCGCCTTGCCAAGCGAGAAGTGCAGGTGAAACCTGTCTTCCGGCTTGAGGTCACCACCGGATAACTGCGCCAGCATGGTGCGCACGTCTCCGTCCGTGAATCGGAAGGTTTTCAGGTTCGCGAGACTCCACCACGCCTCCCCGAATGCCGGCCGGAGTTCGATACATCGGCGATACGCCTGGATGGATTCCGGTTCATCACCCTTGGTCTTGAGTGCGTGTCCATAACTCAGCCAGACGCCTGGCTGACGGGGGTATTCGTCCAGTATTTCCCGATACAGCAGGATCGAGTCGCCATATTCCCCGATGCGACTGAGGATGGCTGCCTTGAGATTGCGGCTATTCGGGCTTCGGGGCTCGGCGGCCAGCAGTTGATCTACCACGCGCAGCGCCGCCTCCGGCTTGTACAGGCGATGCAGCACCAATGCAAGATTCTGCCGCGCGGCGGAAAAACTTGGCGCCAGCTCCAGGCACCTTTCGAGCAGGGATTCGGCATCGCCGTAGCGCTTCAGCCGCGCCGCCACCTCGGCCAGCATGCGGATGGCCGCGACATCGGTGGGATACTGCATCAGGTGCTCACGCAGCAGGGTCTCCGCCGGCGCGAGGCGGTTCTCGCACAGATGAATGGCGGCCTGCATTAATCGCGGATCGCGGACCGAGGTCTTGATGGATTGCGCGTACGCATCATCGGCACCACGCGCATCACCAATGATGGTCAGGTGATCGCCGAGCGCGCGCCACGCATCCGGCAGATCGGGTTTCAGTTGCACGGCGCGGCGCAACGGCATGATCGCTTCCTCGCTGCGCCGGGCACGACCGAATGCGTGCGCCAGTTCCACGTGGGCCGCAGCCCAGCGCGGCTGCTGCGCGCACAACTGCTGTAGCCCCGACACGGCGCCCGACACATCGCCGGTGGCAAGCTGCGCCTGGCCGAGCAACAGCATTGCCGGGGGATGGTTAGGCACTGCATGCAGGATTTCGGTCGCCTGCTCGACCGCGAGCGCCGGATTTGACTGCAACAGTCGCGCGGCGTTATCCAGAGCCGTCTGCAATGTACCGACAGATTGATCCACGTCAGGCATCTAGCTGGTAGATAATTCCTGTAGGGCGGGCTTTAGCCCGCCGCCGCGATTTGATGGCCAGCTGAAGCCGGCCCTACGGGAACTCATGCGATTTTTGCGCACGGCAGCACACTAGCGTCGATCGAATTTCGTCGACAGGATGATCGACGATTCCGTGCGTGTTACGCCACGTTGCGATCCCACTTCATCCAGCACCTGATCAATCTCCGCAGTGGAACCGGTCCGCGCCATGGCCACCAGGTCACTGCGACCACTGACGGTCCAGAGCGCGGTGATGGCCGGCATTTTTTCCAGCGCGCGAATGACATCGGCCGTGTGTTTCGGATCCACGACGAGCGAAACCATGGCGGTGACGCGGCCCTGGCCCCATTCAGCGCCAATGCGCACCGTGAATCCCTCGATGACGCCGTCGCGCATGAGACGATTTATACGTTCCTGCACCGCAGTTCGCGACACACCCAGCGTTCGTGCCAGGCCGGAGACCGGTTCGCGCGCGTTTTCCTGCAACAGTCTCAGCAGGGCCATATCGCGTTCAGTTGGGGCTTTTCTCATACCTCTCACCGTCATATTGAAGCATGAAGCTGTTATAATAACTAATTATGCCTATCAAAAAAACCACCTTCAATGTCGAATTCGGCAGGCAAACCAGCGACAATCGCTGCTTCAGACTCTAACTTGGCCAAACAAGCACTTAGGAACCTGGATATGACCGGCAAATACTCTGGCGGCAGAACCGCCGACAAGGTGATTCCCCTGGCGCGTGAACCCGCCCGTACCGGCCCAAGTGTGCGCCGGTTCCGCGACACCGCCCATGTCATCACTGCCGTAGCACCGGATTACCCATTGTATTGTTTCTGCCGGAGTCAGTTGCGGGCCCAGGCGAGACGTTTCCAGGAGGGCTTTCCGGGGCAAATTGCCTATGCAGTGAAGGCCAATGCGCAACCGCTCGTCGTAGCGACCCTTGCCGAAACCGGCCTGCGCCATTTTGACGTCGCCTCGATGAACGAAGTGGCGCTGGTGCGCAACCTCGTACCCGATGCGATCCTCCTTTACGACAACCCGGTGAAATCACGGGACGAGATCGGTCGCGCCTATCGGGACTTCGGCGTGCGCAGTTTTGCGCTGGATGACACCATTGAGCTGCAGAAGATTGCCGACCTGGTCGGGCGCGACGCATCCGTGCAGTTGAATGTGCGCTTCAAACTGCCCAAGGTGATGCCGGCGCAGGATCTGAGCAGTAAATTTGGCGCCACCATGGAAGTGGCCGCAAACCTGTTGCGTCAGGTGGTGGCCATGGGTTACCGGCCGGCGCTCACATTTCACCCGGGCTCCCAGTGCACCGACCCCATGGCCTATGACGAATACATCGTCGGCGCCGCGTCGGTCGTCTCCGCCGCGGGCGTGCAACTCAGCATGCTGAACGTGGGGGGTGGTTTCCCCGTTCCCTATTGCAATGCCCGCGTGCCGCCCCTGCTGGAATATTTCCGCGCGGTGGAAAACGCCTGGCGCCAGCATTTCCCGGGCTCCTCCGCCGAACTGCTGTGCGAACCCGGCCGCAGCATGGTGGCGGATTCCGTATCGCTGCTGACGCGGGTAAAACACCGGCGCGCCGGCAGAACCGTGTATCTGAACGATGGAATTTATGGTGGATTGCTGGAGCACCTGGTGTTCAAGATCTCCACGCCAGTGCGCGCGTACCGCGACGGCAATGCGCTGGATGGCGCCAGCGCGGAGTTCGAGGTGTTTGGCCCGACCTGTGACTCCACGGATCGCCTGCCGCTCACGGTGCCGCTGCCCGGGCAGATCGGCGAGGGCGACTGGGTGGAGTTCGGCCTCATTGGCGCCTACGGTTCAGCCACCGCCACCCGCTTCAACGGTTTTGAGTCGGACCAGTACGTGGAGGTCGTGGA
>MGYT01000178.1:0-2499 GCA_001801865.1 Gammaproteobacteria bacterium RIFCSPLOWO2_02_FULL_61_13 | reverse complement strand
CGACAGCTTTCAACATGCGTGCATGATTGCAAGACCTGACCCCCGATCTCCTTCCCTCACCGCCGCATCAACGGGTCGTAGCTGAGTCCCAGGCGCAGGATGCGTTCGAGCAGCGCCGGGTATTTGATACCCACCGCCTCGGCGGCAATGCACATCTCCCCGCCAAAACTGATATCCGGGTTGGCATTCGCCTCGAGTACGTAGATCTCGCCCGCCGCGGTGACGCGCACATCGATGCGCGCATAGCCGCTCATATCCAGCAGCCGGTACATGCGCTTGCCCAGTTTGCGCAGTGTGTCCTGTTCCGCGGCGGAAAGATCCCTGGCCGGCTTCACGTCGATGCCGTATTGCTTCTGGTATTGCCAGTCCCACTTGACCTTGCGCGTGGCAATACGCGGCACATCCTCAGGCAGGTTTTCAAACACCAGCTCCAGGACCGAGAGCGCCTCGACACGGACGTTGCCGATGAGCGCCATGTAGAACTCCCTTCCCTCGATGTATTCCTCGGCAATCACCGGCGTATCGAGACGGTTGTGCAGAAAGTCCACGCGCTCGCGCAGTTTCTCCTCGGTGGGGACAATGGAAGCCTGGGCAATGCCGTACGACCCCTCCTCCACCAGCGATTTGACAAACAACGGGAAGCGCAGGCGTTTCGGGACGTGCACCCGCCGGCCGCGCGGGAACACCACGAAGTTGGGTGTGCGAATGCGATGGAAGGAAAGGATCTTTTTGGCCAGCGCCTTATCATGGGCGAGCATCAGGCCGCGCGGATTGCAGCCTGTGTACGGCACCTGCATCAATTCCAGGTAGCTGGCGACATGATGATCGAACAACGAATTGCCGTGGAATTCCTCCAGCAGATTAAAGGCAAGATCCGGCTTCCATTCCTCGATGGCGCGGCGGATGACGCCCATATCGTCATAAAGTCCCAGCGGCTGCACTTCGTGACCCATTTCCCGCAGCGTCGAAACCACGTCGTACTCCGTCTTCCATTCGCCGATCTGCTTGTCCGAATAACCCTTCAGGGATGCCGGCGGAACCAGATCCACATGCATGAGGACCAGTATGCGCAGCGGTTTCATACGGCCACCCGGTGCCGCACCTTGTGCATGTACGTCAGGATATGCGTGGTGAGAAAAATGGCGACATCCACGCGCGTGTCGTCGACCGGACGGGTCAGATAGAGCTTCATCGCACGACAGCGCAGGATCATCTCCTGCACGAGTTGCGCAAACACATACGGATGTTCACCGGTGCCGCGCGAGCAGAGCTCGCATAATTCCACCTGGTTGCCGCGCAGGAAGACCGCCGCGGACGGTTTGCGTCCTTCGCCCGGAGCCCCCTCCGGAAACAACCGGCGCAATTCGCTGTCATACACCTCCGGCACATTGATGGAGTAGTGCCGCCGCTTCTGGGCATAGTGCTCCCGCAGGGTACGCCGGTTGTGTTTCAGGGGCTCCACATGGCGGCGCGAATGAACCACCGGCCGGCGCCCGGTGATGGAATGCATCAGCGTGTCCAGATATTCCAGTTTGCGCAGCACCGGCCAGCCGGCGTAATGCTTCCACCATTGCGACCCGGGTCTCAGCCAGACCGCGAAGGTCTCGGCGAAGTCTTCCGCCGGATGGCTTTGTGCATACCACCAGTCCAGGTGCAGCACAAAATTCTTGCTGCGTGTATTCGGCACATAGGTTTCGGGATAGGGGCGGCCGTAGCGGCCGAAGGTACGGCGCCAGGTGTGCCGGCGATGCAGCTTGTAGGCGGAATCTATGGCATGCCCGGCCTCATGACGCAGCAGTTGCATGCACCATTCCTCGCTGCCGCCCTCGACCTCGAACATCTGCCGCGCTTCCAGCCGGGCCAGGCGTGGATGAGCCAGGTAGAAAGGAATCGCTATTCCCGGCACACCATCGGGAGAAAACCACTCCTCGGATAACCAGTAATGGGGGCGGAATCGCAGCTTGGCCAGACTCAACTCCGCATACAGGCGTTCCATGCGCTCTGCGACAATGCTGCGCTCCAGGCGCAGGCCCAGATCGCAAAAGCGCAGATCCAGCAGATCATTGTCGTTCCAGGTGGCCCAATAAGGCCGGCGAGAGCGGGGACGCGCCATGGCGCACAACATTCGACAATTGCCACCCGCTAGTCAACAGATTCCGTGTCCGGGGGACGCAGAGGGGTGATTCAGCGCAAAGCGGCCTCAATCTCGGAGAAGGTCCGGGCGGTCTCGGCTACTTCCAGCACCACCCCCAGCTGGCGGCCGATGCGCGTGGTGGAAAACAGGCCGCATACACGCATCCCGCCGCCTGCCGCATCCACCACGATGGCGTGCTGCCGTCCCATGTTTTTCAGGGTTGCAACAATGTCTCCAACGCGGGCGCGCCTGACATCTTCGAGCTTGAGAACCTCAAGCGAGTCGCGCGGCGTCATGATATCCCGCGCAAGGACATCGGCGCGGGTGAGACCGGTTTCCTGCTGCAGCCGCATCGGCTTTTCGCT
>MGYT01000177.1:27866-36947 GCA_001801865.1 Gammaproteobacteria bacterium RIFCSPLOWO2_02_FULL_61_13 | reverse complement strand
ATCGGCGGCGCTGGTAACGACACGCTGACCGGCAGTTCTACGCACGCCACTGGTGCTGGCCAAGACGATAACCGCCTGTATGGCGGCGCCGGGAATGACATCCTCAACGGCGGCGACGGCAATGACACGCTGTTTGGCGGCGCCGGCGACGACACGCTGAACGGTGGCAATGACTTTGGCGCCTTCGCGGGGCAGGCTGGCTATGGTGACTTTGTCAGTTACGAGGATGCGGACGCGGCCGTGACTGTCAATCTGGCGGCCGGGACAGCAACTGGGCAGGGCAGCGATACTCTGTCCGGTATCGAAGGTGCGTATGGTTCCGACTTTGACGACACTTTGTTCGGTGGCGCCGGCAATGACATGCTGTATGGCGGCTACGGCGATGATGTCATCCAGGGTGGCGCGGGCAATGACTCCATGGACGGTGGCGATGGCAACAGCGACCTGCTGGATTACTCGGATCAGTCAGGTAACGTCGATGTCGCACTCTCGACAAATTCCACTAACGTGGATTCTGACAGCATCAGTGATTTCGAAGGTGTAATCGGTGGCGCTGGCAACGACACGCTGTCTGGCGAGGATGCTGGCGGGCCGGCAAACATGTCCTGGGTCTACGGCGATGAATTCGATGTTGACTTGGATGTTCTGGCAGGCGCCGATGAGTTCTTTGGCGGCGCCGGCAACGACATAATCGACGGACTGGGAGGCAACGATCACATCCAGGGTGGGCTGGGTAGCGACCTGCTCGATGGCGGTGACGGCAATACCGACATCCTCGATTACTCCGAGCAGGTCGTTGCAGTCAATATCGACCTGGAAAACGACACCATGTCCGGCGGAGATGCCATCGACACCATCAGCGGCTTCGAAGGTGTGATCGGCGGAACCGGTGGGGACATGCTGTTTGGTTCGTCGGCAGAGAATGTCATCGATGGAGGCGCAGGCAATGACACCATCGCCGGCGGAGATGGCAATGACCAGCTATCCGGCGGAACAGGAGATGACATTTTCGTGTTCAGTGGCAGTTTCGGGGATGACCGCGACGTCATAATGGATTTCTCGAACGCTGGACAGAATGACAGCATCCAGCTGGATCTGGACCTGTTCACCGCGCTGACGACAACCACAGGCAACACGTTGTTGAGCACGGAGTTCAAGGCCAACGACACGGGCACGGCGGACGAAGCGGATGATCGCATCATCTACAATACCTTGACCGGGGATCTGTACTACGACGCGGATGGCATTGGCGGAGGCGGTACGACGTTCATTACCAACGTGTCCAGTGGAGTCGCGGGAGAACCGCCGCCGACATTGACAGCGGCCGACTTCCTGGTCGTGGATATGGGCCCGTGATGCACTGACCCATAAACTGCAACATGACTTCAAAGGGGGCGGATTTCCGCCCCCTTTTTTCTTGGTAATGCGGGGACAGCGAAATGGGCGGAAATGCGGGGAAAGTATACGTATTTCAACCAGCCCCTTTTTTGAGGCGGATTTCTGAAATGAAATACGTATTTCCCGTGCGCGCGGCATGTCGGTGATTGGTGCCGCGAAAATCGCTGCCGGTGCCCGGTGCTGCTGGTGGCACAACAGCGCCCTGCTGCTGCACGTCGCTCTGCCCAAGGCCTACTTCGACCAACTTGGCGTGCCCCTCGCCCCCTATCCCGATTGGTGATGTTGACCTTGCTCCGGCCAGCCGATGTTTTCGCGAGCGGAAGGCAGTAATGTCGGTCAGGAGGAATCACACCAGCATGGAAGGCTGACGATGAGAATTGACCGTATCAGGGAAGAGATCGGCTGGCTCAAGCTTGTCTTCGGCGTACTTGTTGCGATTGATGTCTCGATGCTGAGTTGGTTGGCAGAGAACTATTCGGACGCGAACAGCGTCCTATCGATTGCCGGTCTACTGGCGACAATTGGCGTTTCGAGTGCTATAGTTTGGGTGAATCTGGTGGCCTATCGGCGAATTGAAGGGCTCGAGGAATTATAGATGGAGTGGATTGTAGTACTTGCCTTGGTGGTCGTTCTGGTTGCCCTCGGCTTGGTCGTCCTTGAGGCCACTTCGTCCCATCACGGCTCCCAAAGATAATCTCAAAGTCGTTACTCGCCGGCGATTCGTCGCCACTCCAGCGGTACTCGTCTTCGGATTGGATCAAATCATTGGAGTTTGACGCGTTTGATCCCAGGTCGCGTGCGGATGACTGACGCCGTCCTTACCGAGGCCCGTGCCGCCGCGACGGCCGGAAAGCTCGATGCCGCTGCCGAAATTCTGCGTCAGGCCATTGCCGGATCGCCGCGGGATGGCAGGCTTCACGCCGAACTGGGCCGCATCCTGATCCTGTCCAATGTGCGCAAAGAGGGCGAAAATGCCCTGCTCCAGGCTGCGCGTCTCGCCCCGGATGACTGGCAACTCCAGGCCCAGGTGGGGCGTTATCTCGACCGGCTGCGCGAACACAGGATTGCCGCGCAGTGCTATCAGCGTGCACTGGCGCTTCGGCCCGATCAGGTTGGTCTGTGGGGCCACCTGGCGCGAATGCTGAGGCGGAACGGGGACGAAAAGGGGGCCGAGCATGCGGCCGAACAAGCCCTTCGGCTTCAACCGGAATCTGCGGACGCGATGCACGAACTGGGACTGCTGCGATGGATGCAGCATCGCAACGGGGAGGCGCTGAAGTTGTGCCAGGCCGCGTCACGGTTGGAGCCGGGCAATGTCTTCTACCAGGGCGCCAGAATGAGCCTGGAGGCGGAGTCAGAAGCCGAGGCACTGTATTCAAAGGGAGATGGAACACTGCGCGTCGGCTTGCATATGAACAAGCCGTTCCACTTCCCCTTCCTGCAACCCATTTTTGCCGCGCTGCGTCCCAGCCATCCGGTGCGCCTGACGGGGGAGCCCGCGCTGCTCAGCTCATTTGACCCGCAGGTCGTGGTCGTCGCCGATATCCAGAGTGTGGGGCTGCGCCCCATGTTGCCGCAGGCCAAATTCGTGTACATACGCCACGGGATGGTCAGCAAGAACCACCTGTCGCAAGTCGCCGCGACCAGCGATTATTGCACCAACGTGACCAGCGCCTATGTCGCGGACCTGATGGTGCGCACGCACGGATTCCAACCTGGGCAGATCTGGATCACCGGCTATGTTCCGCTGGACCCGCTGTTTCGCGGCGCACGCTTGCCGCTGCCTTTCCCGTTGAATCGAGACCTGAAGACCATCCTGTTCGCGCCTACGTGGAACCGGCACATGTCAGCCGCGGACCTGAGCCGGGAACGGACCGTGGAACTGTTGCGCGGCGCGCGTGAGGATATCAACGTGATCATCAAGCCGCATCCACATACGATTCGTTACAACCCGGATTGGTATGCCGCGTTCCAGCAGTCGGTGGGCGGCCGTGCTAATGCGTGGCTGGTGGAAGACCCGGCGGCGGACGTGACGCCCTATCTCGCCGCTGCCGATGTGCTGGTCTCTGACGCCAGCAGTGTAACCCTGGCCTACCTGGCGCTGAACCGCCCCATCGTGCTCGTGAACCATCCGCGCCGGGAACAGGATCCGGGCTATAACCCCGAAGGCCTCGAGTGGCGATGGCGCGATCTGGCCGAGGAAGTCACGGAGATTAGGGATTTGCCGGGCGCCGTGGCGCGGGCACTGGCAGATCCCGGCCGCCACGCGGCGCAGCGCGCCCAGTATCGGGAACTCCTGTTTGGCAACCTCACCGACGGCCGCGCCGCGGAACGCATCGCCGAACGCATCGGTGCACTGGCGCCGGAATTCGCGGCCGGATAAATCCGGCCCTACAAGGAAATCCCCATGACCTGCAGGGGACATGACAATGTTGTGGACGGGCTGTTGTAGGGCGGGCTTTAGCCCGCCGAAGTTCTGCCGGCTAAAGTCGTCCGCACGGCACCTGATATCATGCTTGCCATGGATACCCTCGGCATCGGATTGATCGGTTGCGGCCAGATCGCGCGGCAGCGCTACCTGCCGCAGTTGCGCCAGCAAAAGGGTGTGCGGATAGCTGCGGTATGCACGGCGCACGCGGAATCAGCCCGGGAGGCGGCCGCCAAACTCAGCGCGGATGTGGCATGGACAACGGAGGTATCGGCGCTGGCAGCCAACCCGAACGTGCAGGCAGTCATCGTCTCGTCGCCGCATAAATACCATGCCCGGCAGGCAGCCGCGGTATTGCGGGCCGGAAAGCATGTACTGGTGGAAAAACCTATGGCGACGAACTGGCAGGAGGCCAGGGAATTGATTGACGCAGCCGCCGGCAGCCCGTGCGTGGCCATGATATTGCCCTACGAGCACGTGGCCCAGTTGGATGCGATGCTCAACTGTCTCAAACCGGATATTCTCGGCCGGATCGTCGCCATTGATGCGGATTTCAGCGGCAGCGGCGCCCCTCCCGGCAGTGAATGGAAATACTCCCTGGCGGAGTCCGGCGGCGGCGTCCTCGTCGCCCACGCAGTCTATGCGCTGGACCTCATCGCCGGCATCATGGGGCCGGCACAACGCGTCACGGCGCATGCGAATACGCTGTTGCTGGAGCGGCATTTGCCGGACGGGCGCAAGGTGAAATCGGATATCGAGGATAACGTGGTCATGACTCTGGAATTCGCCACGGGCCAGTTGGCGACGGTGCGGTCCTGCTGGGCCTATCCCGGTCGGGAACGGCGGCTCACCATCCAGGGTACGCGCCGGCGGCTGTCCATGACGCTGGCGGGGATCACTTTGGATCCGCCGCGCGGTAACCCCGGTGGAGGACGCGCACAGCCGGAGGCCATTCCAGTGGGCAAGGAATCCGAGAACATCGTCGAGCACTTCCTGCGTTGCATCCGTACCGGAACGAAACCCCGCGCCAATATCGAACAGGCGGCCCATGTGACCGAACAGATGATGCGTGCCTATGACGCCGCGCGGACGGGTTGCGCGCAGAACCTGGAGACGCGGTTCGTCCCGCAGACCCGGTTGGACTCGGCGCTGTTCGGACCCATATCAATTTAGTGCGGCGTTCCATGTGGGGCCGGCATTGTGGGGCGGCATTGTGGGGCCGGCTTTACGCCGGCCATGATCCGGCGGCCGGGATAAACCCGGCCCCACAAGAACGGCGACGTCGGGTTATTGAGCGAGGAACCTGAATGCTATCCACAGATGAAATGCACGCATTTGCCCGGGACGGATATCTCGGGCCGTTCGAACTGCCCGCACCGCAGCGGGAGCACTGGCTCCAGCCCGAACGTCTGAAGCAGGTGCACCAGGTGTTGCATGGCGGGACGCTGACGAAGGAACAGGAGCGCAATCAGCATCTTTATTCCGCGTCTTTGGTCGGGCTGGCCACTGCGCCGCCGATCCTGGACCACGTGCGCACCATGCTGGGTGACAACGTGCTGCTGTGGGTGGCGCACATACTCTCCCGTGTGCCCGGGTCCGGGGGACAGGCGTGGCACTCCGACGCCATCAACCAGTACATCCGCGGTATTCACGCCTCTATCGCGTTGACGGATATGACGCTGGACAACGGCTGCCTTTCTTTTGTCCCTGGCAGTCACCTGTATCGCACCAGTCTGTGGGCCTACGAACAGTCAAAAGGCCTGGACCGGCGGGATGCGGACAGCATCCTGCGTCTCGCGGATGAAAGCGCACCGTGGAATGCGCCGCATTCGATTCGCAATATGGAATTACGCGCCGGGCAGTATTTTTATACCTGGGGCGGACTGTGGCATGGTGTCGGCAAGAACCGCACGCAACGACCGCGCATGGCCTGTGTCGCCCGTTACTGCCGGCCGGATTTTCAATGTCGTGACTACGGTTTCCGGGATGACCGCATCGTCGCCGGTGATTTACAACCCTGCCTGCTGATCCACGGCCAGGATGAATTCCGGTTGAATGAAATCAAGCCCGCCCCATCTGATGATATTTTCTCTTAAATACAATAAGTTACAAACTCATACGGATTGCGCGGAAATGGCACAAACCAACTCAAACGCGCGATTTGCAGTTTGCGTCGAAGACAAGGATTGCGAGGATCTCGAACGAGGAAAGATCTATCCGGTCCTGCCGGACGTGAAGGCGAGAAAGGAGGGTTATCTCCGAATCGTCGATGAATCCGGGGAAGATTATTTGTATCCCGGGGCGTGTTTCGTTTTCGTCGAACTGCCACGTAAGGCCAGGAATGCGCTATCCTAGCCGCATGATCGATGAATCTCTCATGGCCAAAGTTATCAGCCTTAGCCCCGCGGATAGATTGGAATTGATTGGCGCGGTGTGGGACACGCTTCCCCATAACGATCTCCCAGTCACGGACGCGGAGAAAACCTTGCTGGACGTGAGGTTGGCTGACGCGGAGGAGAATCCCAACGACGAGAGCCCATGGTCTGATGTGAAGGTTAGACTTGAACGGCTTTTTCGTTGAGTTACGCGGTACGGGTCCGTCGCGCCGCGGAGATCGACATCGCTGAGGCGCAAATCTGGTACGAGACACAGCGCGAAGGTCTTGGCGCTGGATTCCACGACGAGGTTTCGCAGGTTATTGATCGGCTTGCTGCAACTCCGCTCATCTATCCGGCCGCGTACCGCGACGTTCGCAAGGCTGTGGTGCATAGATTTCCGTTTTTGTCATCCCGAACGAGCGAAGCGAGGAGGGATCCTGCTGTACGGAGAGGATCCCTCACTTCATTCGGGACGCCTACGGCGGATTCCTCGCTGCGCTCGGAATGAAAAATTCAAACTGAGGCACTACCGAAACTCCCCGAGGAAGTCTTCCAGAAATTGAATGACGGATTTGTCTTCGTAGGCGCGGGGTAAGTGTTCCAGGATTCTCCTGCGCAATTCTGCGCGCCATGTGGGTTCTTGCGCCAGCCGCGCGACCAATTCGACGTACTGGTCCAGATCTGCCGCGATGGTTTCAGTGACGTCAATGCGGCGCAAAATCGCAGCGGCAAGCCGGTTGCGGAGAAACTCACCTTCCAGTGTCACCACCGGCAGGCCGACGCACGGAAATAAAGTTCTCTCATGGGTTCGGTTTTTTCTTGCGCGCTTGCTGAGGCCCGGCTCGTCTGCTGCGTTTTTCTGCAACTAACTGCGGCAGGCGCTCCTGATTTTCAAGTTTGAGGACCACATCGAGGAGCCGCTTCCGTGCAAGACTTTCCGCCACCTGGTGAACGTCACAGGGGTATGCGAGCAAACTGACCCCGGGGCATTTTTCGATGTGTTTTGCCCGGATGACGTCAAAATTCCGGCCCTCGCAATAATGAACGAAATACCGCGTCTTTCCGTTGTGATGGGCGAGGGCTTTCTGGACATCCAGCAGTACTTGAACCTCAGCCGGGAGAGCATGCAGCCGGGCGACGACCCTTCGGTGCCGGGCAAGCATTTCCCGGTCCTGATAGCGGTTCAGGTTAGCATCATCCGCATAGGTGAAGGGCGAAAAGGCGTGGACATAGTCGACCTTCAGCGCATGCCCGAACAGTAAAGCCGCCGTGCCACCCCCGGAGGTTCCAAGGGCCATGACTTTTCCGGGCGCGAGATGATCGATCGCGTCGCGCAACAGTTCGAGCAGTGCTCGATAGCCTTCGGCAACGCCGGGGATCCCGTCCAGGTAACATGTTTTCGAGGGGTCACGCAGCATGATGCGGCTGTATTTGACCAGCGACGACAGGGCGAAAAAATGGAATGGATGCATGGACAGCCATCCCCCGAACCCGGCAAATCCGATTACCAGGAGATCCGGGGATTCTCCACGTTCAATGACAAATGGCGGCTCGATGAACCGTTCCAATCTGGACCTTTCCATTGACTCCTCCTGGCAGTTGAATTGATGGTCGCTTTCAGCCGTATGCGCCGCACTGCGCCGTGAGGCGCCAATATAGGCCATAGTATGTTTACGTGAACAGTGTCGCTAATGACTCTGTTCCCGCGTGCCGCAATCCGCCAGGAATTCTTCCAGGAAGCGAATCACTGAAACATCATCGTAGGCGCGTGGCAGGCCCTTGAGGATCCTGCTGCGCAGTGCCGCACGCCACGCCTGATCGTGCGCCAGCCGCGCGACCAATTCGACGTACTGGTCCAGATCTGCCGCGATGGTTTCGGTGACGTCAATGCGGCGCAAAATCGCAGCGGCGAGCCGGTTGCGCAGAAACTCGCCCTCAATAGTCACCACCGGCAAGCCGCCACAGGCCAGCGCCTGGATGGCGGTGGTGAACCCGGAAAACGCCGGCGTATCGAGATACACGTCCATTTTTTTCAGGACCCCCAGAAATTTCCGCCGTGGCAATGTGGGGACGAAATTCAGGTAGTCGTCGGGGTTGACGCCGGCAGCCCGAAACGCCCGTTCGAGGCGCTCCCGGAACAGCAGGCTGGCCTCCTGGGTGCGCGCCACCTGGATGAATATGATGCGGCAGCGTCCCATGGCCCGTGCAATGCGCACATACAGTTCGTCATGGGCGGGGTGATACTTGGAGACCTGCTGGCAACTGACCAGCAGCGGGACGCCGGTCTCCTCAGGGATCCCGATCCCGGAAAGTTCCACTTCATCCGCTTCGATGCCAAGGGGTTCGAAATAGCAGCCCAGATTGGGCAGGCGTACCAGTTTCTCGGCGTAGTGGTCTGCGGCATCCGGAGGCTCCAGCAGTTCGCCGCTCAGGAAGTAATCCATGCTGGGCAGCCCCGACGTGAAAGGGTGGCCCCAGGCCGTCATTTGCACCGGGGCCAGACGCAGGGAGGCCAGCTTTACCGTCATCGGGTCCATGCCGATTTCCGGATAGACCAGCACATCCGGCGCGTCTGCTGCAATCTCCTGCACCCACTGCGGTAGGGTCTTGGGCCCGCGCACAAACCGATCCACGAGTCGCTCGGCCTGAACGGTTTCCCGATCCCTGCGCCAGCCGGTGTTGTAGCAGGCCGGGGAAAATCGTTTGCGGTCCAGGTGTTTCAACAGGCCGCGCAGGATCACATCCCACACCGAGTGGCGATGCATATACGCGGAAACGAATCCCACGCGCATGCGGCCATCCTGGCTCGGCCGCGGTTCGGGTAATGACTGCGTCTTCAACCAGGCCGCCATGATCGCACAGGTCAATTCGCCGTAA
>MGYT01000177.1:25809-27833 GCA_001801865.1 Gammaproteobacteria bacterium RIFCSPLOWO2_02_FULL_61_13 | reverse complement strand
TAGGGAAGGTAGAATGGCTGGTTGGCGCCGACTGCTTCTTCCCAGCATGCAAGCCCTCGGGGATCTGTCTGACATGTATTGATGAGTTCTTCCAGGGACGCGGCGTATTCCCGGTGCGCGTTCTCTGCGGCTGTCGTGGAGGGATAATACGGCGGCAGGAAACTCATGGTCAGCGCCCAGTGCGCCTGCGCGAAGCCGGGTTTAAGCCGGATCGCGGCACGCAGATCCTGCTGCGCCTCTTCAACGCGGCCTTGATCCTTGTAAGCATTGCCGCGATTGAGCAGCGCATCCACGTGGCTGGCGTCGGATTGCAGCGCCTGCTGGTATGCCTTCAGGGCTTCGGCCTGGCGCCCCTGTTGATGCAGTACATTGCCGCGGTTGTTACTGGCGCCGCCGTGCGAAGGCTGCAATTGCAGCACGGTGTCATAAGCGGCCAACGCCTCGGTCATGCGTCCCAGTTCTTTCAACACATTGCCACGGTTACAGTGGGCTTCGGCGTATTCCGGGCGCAGCGACAGGGCGCGATCATAATGCGCCAGCGATTCCTCCAGCCGGCCGACCTTTTGCGCCAGCACGCCGAGGTTGTTATGGGCATCCGCGTACGCCGGTTGCAATGCGATGGCCTGTTCGTAGCCCTTTTTCGCCTCCGGGTTCCGGCCCAGTTCCCGCAGGATGTTGGCGCGGTTGTTGTGCGCCTGGGCGTAATCCGGTTGTAACGCGAGCGCCTGATCATAGGCCTGCAGCGCCTCCTCCAATCGATCGGCGCGCTTCAGCGCCACGCCCAGGTCACTGAAGAACGGAGCTTGCTTGTCATTGCAGCCTACAGCCCGGGACAACGCTTCCAATGCCTTATCGTTTTCATTCTGCTGAAGGTGAAGTACGCCCAGCTTGTGCCAGGCATCGCATAACGCCGGCTCCCGTTTCAACGCGCCGCGGTAAAGACGTTCGGCATCCACCAGATTTCCGGCCCGGTGCTGCAACATGCCCTGATGCAGGAGATTTGGTTTTTGTTGTTTCCCACGCTTCATGGATGGCGGCGCACGAGTGGTTGGTTAGGATTCCAATAAATCAAATCCAAGCTGTCCGGCATCTGGAGTTGTCTTTATAAATCAATAAGATATGGAGTCGCAATTCAAATCGTCGAATCGGGGTCGGAGTAAAATTTCCCCGGTGGAAGTTCCCGGCTCTGGGTCGTCTGCGGGAAATTTTACTCCGACCCCAACTACTATAATGCCGGAGTTTTGTCACAAAGGAGATCCGGGTGACGCATGACGCAAAGGTATTCGGGATCGGGTTCCATAAAACCGGGACCAAGTCGCTGGCAGCGGCGCTGCAGCGGCTCGGCTATCGTGTCACCGGGTCCAACGCCGTGCACGATCCGGATATTGCCCGCCGGGCGCTGGATCTCGCCTGTGAACTTGCCGAGCAGTTCGATGCGTTTCAGGACAATCCCTGGCCGCTGCTCTACCGTGAAATGGATGCGCGCTACCCCGGCAGCCGTTTCATTTTGACCACGCGGCCCACCGAAAAATGGATCCTAAGCGTGCGGCGTTACTTTGGCGGGAAGAGTACACCCATGCGGGAATGGATCTACGGCGCCGGGCGGGGTTGTGCGCTGGGCAATGAAGATGTGTATGTCGAACGCTACGAGCGGCACAACCGCGAAGTGCGTGCGTATTTTGCGAACCGCCCGGGCGATTTGCTGGAACTGGCGCTGACGGAAGGGGAGGGCTGGGAAAAGCTGTGCCCGTTTCTGGGCAAAACAATTCCGCCCGTACCATTCCCGCACGCTAATAAATCGGAAGATCGCGGGTAGAGTCCCAGTTTGTCATTCGAACGAGCGCAGCGAGGAGGGATCTTGTGATCCCTCGTTACACTCGGGACGCCTGCGGCGGATTCCTCGCTGCGCTCGGAATGACAGCGTTTTCTCAGAAGGTGTAGTTGAACTGCTCGATGTCCCTGCGGAACCAGTCGCCGATGATGCCGCGTGTCTCCGCATCATAGAGATCACGGTAATCCCCGTG
>MGYT01000177.1:17943-25800 GCA_001801865.1 Gammaproteobacteria bacterium RIFCSPLOWO2_02_FULL_61_13 | reverse complement strand
GCGCGACAAAATTCACCAGAATCCGGCCCTTCTCGTCGCTGATCCAGTCCACCTGCGGCATGAACATCAGAGGCTTGTCATGGAACACCGGGTTGCGGCGGCCGTAACTCTCCCGCACCCAATCCGCGAATCCCATCTTCCCGTCACCCATTCCGGTCTGGTTGGTTTCGACGCGATAGCTGTAATGGGATACCACCTTGTCCCACGGATTGCGCACCACGGCGAAAGTAAAGCACTCGCGCCATTTCCCGGGGCCGATTTCCTCGATAATCTGCCTCGCCGTACGATGCCGGAAGCGCAGCCCGAGGGCCTCCTCGATACTGCTGCCGGCGGTCTTGTTTATGTGTACGAATATGAAGTTCATGCTGGAATTAACTCAGTGGCGCTGCTTATTAGTAGAATAGTAAGCGAGTTCCATGTCGGCGGGCACAATTGCCTGTGCCGGAGTTGGATGCAATGAAAAAAAAGAACGCCCTGCGTGATCGCCCCATCCCGCCCGAAAAGGCCGGGCCGTTGCCGCGCATGGTTGTTCAGCGCGGGGAAGACGGCAAGCCCCATTGCCACCATGCTCCTCTGGACGCGCCGAACTGGTTGCCTGCCGGCCAGGACACTCACATGCGCCCCGACGACGCCGTACTCGGATTCATCGAAGACGGCCAGGCCTATGCCCTGCCGTGGTGGGTCATGAAAAATCACCATGTGGCCAACCTCAGTTTCGAGACGCGGCCGATCATGGTGGTGCTGTGCGAAGCCTGCGCCGGCGCCTCCGCGTTCGACGCCCGCGTGGAGGGTGTTCGGCATACCTTCCGGGTGGAAGGCAAGTACAACGGTACGCATATTCTCAAGGACGGGGAAAGTGGCAGCCTGTGGACGCCCTTTGACGGCAAGGCCGCCCATGGGCCGCGAACCGGCGCGCAGATGACGCAGTTGCCCCTGCATCAGTGCACGTGGGACGAGTGGAAGCGGCTCAATCCGCAAACGCTGGTGCCGGATGGAGTTGGTGAATCCCGCGACGGGCACGGTGCCTGTTTCCCCAACCCCGGCACCATCGGCCCCATGCCGTTCGCCGTGGTGACCGCGCTGCACCTGGATTACCGGTTGCCGCATCAATCCCTGGTGCTGGGGGTCATGGTGGACGGAATCCCCATGGCCTACCCGCTGCGGCGTCTCAAGGCGCACGGCCCGGTATTAAACGAGCGAGTCGGGCAACGCGGCATCGTGATCTTTTCGAAAGCAGGCTCGTGGCTGGCAATGGCCTATGACAGAACCGTCGATGGGAAGGTGTTGAACTTCAGCCCGAAGGACGGCGGCACCCACGCCACGGATCAGGAGACGGGTAGCCAGTGGGATTACCACGGCCGCGCCCGGTCCGGCCCGTTGCAGGGCCGCAGCCTGTCCTTCCTGCCGTGCGGTATTGAGAAATGGGTGGGATGGGCGACCGCCCATCCGGACACCGGGATATTCAGCCCGAACCAGGCTGGCGCCTCAGATTGAACTTGTCATTCCGCGCCCGCGTCTGTCATTCCGAGCGCAGCGAGGAATCTTGTCTTTTCTGAACCTAAATATCCCTCGTCGCTTCGCTCCGTCGGAATGACAATGGGTGTCATTCCACTTGCTTTCGCTGTTCAGCCGGGGCGTGAAAAGTCCGCGTCCAGCGGCGTCAACCGATCCAGTTCCAGCAGGCTGTAGCCGAAGCGATTCACGCGCGGCTCCATGCGTTGCAGGAATTCCTTGACCTTCGCACCGGATTGATTCTTCAACGTCTCGCGCCAGCGCTCGAAGTACTTCCTGTTCACCGTTGTTTCCACCTGCTGGCCTCTGGGCGTGTGCGGCACCTGGAGGAACCCATGGATCCGCTCCACGCAGGCGTCGGGCGTTGCCACCAGTTCCTCGTACGTCAGCGTCAGCAGGCGGTTCAGGTAGCGGCGATCGTCTGCGAAGCGCTCGTGACAGACGATCCAGTGCTCAATCAGCGCCGGCAGCGGTGTGCGGCTCCATTTCTGGGTTGCCAGGGCCACCGCCACCGGGTGGCGCAACTGCATGATGAAGTGGCTGTTGGGGAACAGCGCCTGCAGGAAGCGTGAACGCACCAGGTTGGGTGGCGATTTTTCCAGCAATAGCGGTTTGCTGATGTCCCAGTGTCGGCTCCACTGGTCGAACAAGGCGAGGGCATTAGCGGGACTCACCAGCGCGGAGCTCTCATCCAGAAAAGAGTCCGGATTGAATCCGAACTTGCCCGGCCCGCCGTATTTGCGCGCGGCTGGATACACCGTTTGCAACAACTGCCCCTCGTCCTCGCTGACGCCGGTGTTATGAAAGCCGCTGATGTCGGGGTGATCGCGCAGGATCTTGAACAACAGCGAAGTGCCGCTGCGGTGCAGTCCCCCGAGGAAGGCAAACCGCTTATCGGGAACCGGGGTCAGACCAATTTCCCTTGCGTGTCATCCCGAACGAGTACAAAAACCAAAGATTCCTCACTTCGTTCGGAATGACAATCGCAACCATGGGTAGTGCGAATGCTCTGAGCCCCGACATCATGATGCTGTCGGATACTTGAAGCGGGTCATGAGGCGGCGGCAATTCTTTTCAATCGCGGCGACTTCCTTGCGGTCCAATACCTTGCGGTAGCGGCCGATGCTGCCGTCAGCAATGGCCTTGCCGTCCTTGTCGGTCTTCCACGCGCGCTGGTATTCCGACCCGCGATCATGGTCCACCTTGCCCGTGTCCGGGGCCGCGTGCGGGTCAATGCCGGCCAGCTTCAGGCCCGTGAAGCGGCGCAGGATCTGCATCTGCTGGTCAGGTTCCTGGACCAGGTCCTCATAGCGCAGAAAGTGAATGCGCTCGCGCAGCCCTGAGGCGCGGTTGCGGAACACGGGTTCGTAGAACGACATCACGTGCTGCGACAACTGATCCATATTGCGGCCAATGAACAGTCTGGCCATGGCGTCGGTGGCGGTGCCCTGGGCCTTGAGTTTCTTGCCAACCTCAATCATGGATGCAATCACGTCGCGCGGATCACGCATGACGCACAGGAAGCGCGCCTGCGGCAGCAATTCCGCCAGTTCCGGAAACAGCATGGTGAGATGGGGTTCCCGCAGCACCAGGTGCTTGCGGCCCGGGAACAGCGACAACGTATTGTCCAGGAATGCGCGAATCAACTTGCGGTTGAATGCCAGGTAGCTTTCCGCGTCGCGAAAGTAATCCTTTGTTTCCAGTTGAAACTGCGATTTGCCGAAGCGATAGGCTGCCACCAGGTGGCGCAGGTACTTTGCTTCCTGGATCAGCGGGTTCGCCTCGGCATCCTGGCACAGGAGTGTCTGCAGCAGGGTGGTGCCGCCACGTTGGCTGCCGCCGACGAAAATCCAACTCATGGTAAATAGCCGGGGACAGAATTCAATTCTGTCCCCGCTCCTATTTGTGCCGGGCCCGTCGGCCCTTGCGCGGCGGCGTGCCCGGAGCGGGAATTTCGGCATCGGCGCCCATGATCGCGGCGGTCTTCGCCTTGGTATTGTCTGAACGCGGTGTCGTGCCCTGACCGGCGACCCCGAGCAGATCCTCCATGGCGTCGAGCATCTGTTCGGTCTGCCATTGCTGGGACAGCCCGGCATACCGGCTGCCAAATTTCTTCGCCGCCTCGGCAAACTTGCCGGAAGTCATGATGGTGTTGATGGCCTTGGGCAGGTTTTCCGGTTTGTCCTGCCGCACGGCCAGGCCCGCGCCGACCGCCACCAGGCGCCGGGCCACCATCACGCGCTCCAGATTGGTGGGCATCGCCAGCACCGGCTTGCCATAAAGAAGAAACGCCGCCGTCGTGCCGAAGGTGCCGTTGGTCACCGCGAAATTGCACTCGGCCGCGACGTGTTTGATGTCCAGCGGCTGATTGGAAAAAACCAGGCGGTCGGAGTCGATCTTTTTCTTGACCGTTTCCGGGATCTCCGGCCCATACACAATGGTGGAGAAGTTACCCTTGGCCAGTGTTCCGAGCAAATCACCAATCTGGCGGAACGGGTGTAGATAGGCAAAGACCTTGCGCGGCGAATTTCCCGGCCAGACCGGGGGCACGCCGTGTCCCGGCGGCGAGAACATACCGACGTAATTGCCGTCCGGACGATCCGGATAATGATCCAGTTCCTTGAATGACAGCAGGAAATGCCGATCCGCGTCATAGATCGCAGAGACACTGGGCAGCGCCGGCAGTTTCAATCCCTCCTGAACACGATTGATGTTCGCCAGCAGTTGTGCCTCTTCCTTGGCCAGGCGATCCATGTCGTACTGCTGCCAGTAACGCATCAACGGCAGGGGTTGGCTGGCGGGCGGGATCAGGAATCCCGATCCGGACACGATGCGCTTGAATTTGTACGGCTTGGCGGCCAGCAGTGCCGTGGGGCTGTGGTCAAACAGGACCATGTCGGCCTGGGCGTATTTGTAAATGTGGCGCCAGGCCTTGACCAGGCCGAAGATGCTGCGCGCTTCCGCGAAACCAATGTTGTGCAACAGGTGGGAAAAGTTGTACTGGACCCGGTAAGGGTTGGCGACGTTGTGCATCATGCACGGGGCCTGCAGGATGACCACGCCCTTGCTGCCAAATATGCGCTCGGTGTTGCCGACATCGCGGGCGGCGAATACCACCTGATGCCCGCGTTTCTGCAACCCGTCTACGAGGTCAATATACGGTGCGAGGTGACCGAAGCCCTTTCCCAATTCCCACGCAAAGAGAATTCTTGCCATTTTTTAAGTACTTAAAGTGAAGTGCTCGACATGGGTTCGACATGGTACTGGGGTCCGGTGCGAGCGCCAAGGGCAGGTTCACCGGGATTTTCCCCGACAGCCCCGGGGCAATATTGTTAAACTGGCGCGCCTCAATGACTGACTCACTATATTAAATACAACGTTTCCAGCCCGCGCCCGGTCGATTTGCCTGCCGCGGGCGCGATGGTCCAATTCCCGTGACTGCATCCAGCCCTGATACCGGTTCCGGCGCCAATGCCGCGATTTTCTATCATCCCGACGGCTATGACACGTCGCGCGGCAAGCTCATGGGGCGGCATGCGGCGGGGGAGGGTTTTTTGCAAGGTTTTGCCCGCCATGCCCGGGTGGATGAGATCTACGCGTACGCCGACAAACGCGAGCAATTCGAGCAGTTCCGGTCGCAGGTGCAGCCGCTCTGCAATGGCAAGAAACTCACCTGGATCCCCAAGGTTCGTCCGCAGGGGATCGAACAGGCGGGGGCGTTGTATGTGCCGGGTCCGGGCGTGTCGGAATATGCGTGGCAACGGCAATTCCACGCGCCGGCCGCGTGGAGCATCACCGGGATCACGCATACGATCTGCTCGGATCGTGTCATGGACTCCATCGGCGATTTGCTCATTGCCCCGCTGCAGGAATGGGATGCGCTGATTTGCACGTCGCCCGCCGTGAAGCGTGGCGCGGAGAACATGCTCACCGCATACGGGGAGTATTTATCCGCGCGGCTGGGGGCGGCCGCGGTACAGCCCAAGTTGCAACTCCCGGTGATTCCCCTGGGTGTCGACTGCGACCACATTGGCAGCGAGGATCCGGGCGGCAAGCTGCGGCGGGAGTTCCGCCGCCGTAATGACATCGGGGCCGATGAGATCGTGGTGCTGTTCCTGGGCCGGCTGTCATTTCACGCCAAGGCGCACCCGTTGCCCATGTATCAGGCGCTACAGGCTGCCAGTGTCAGCACCGGGAAAAAGGTGGCGCTGGTGCAGGTGGGCTGGTTTGCCAATGACGCCATCAAGCGCGCGTTTGTGCAGGGCGCCCGGGCGATCTGCCCGGCGGTGCGTAACCTGTTCCTGGACGGGCGCAAGCCCGAGGTGCGCACGGCGGCCTGGAAGGGGGCGGATATTTTTTGCTCCCTGTCCGACAACGTGCAGGAGACCTTTGGATTGACGCCGGTGGAGGCCATGGCGGCGGGCTTGCCGGTGGTGGCCTCGGACTGGGATGGCTATCGTGGGACCGTTGAGCACGGCGTCACGGGCTTCCTGGTTCCGACCGTCATGCCGGGCGCCGGGGCCGGAGCGGATCTGGTGCACCGCTATTTCATGGGTCAGGACACCTATGACCAGTACATCGGCCATGTCAGTCAATGTATTGCCGTGGACGCCGGGGCGACGGCGCGGGTATTCGAGGATCTGTTCCGCAACCCGGAACTCCGCCGGACCATGGGAGAACAGGGGCGGCAACGGGCGCGGCGGGAATTTGACTGGCGTGTGATTATTGGTGCCTATCAACAGCTATGGGCGGAATTGGGGGAACGTCGCCGGACGGCACGCCCCTCCGCCGCGAGCGGCGTTGTGCAGGGGCACGTCCCGTTGCGCGGTGATCCATTTGCCGTGTTCAGCCACTATCCCACCCGGATCCTGGAGGCGGCGACCCGGATCACCATTGCCGGCCCGGATTCGGGTCCGGCCTGGCAGCGTCTGGCGGGATTGAATCTGCAGAGTTTCTCGCGCCACACGTTTGCGCCGGATGGCCGAATAGACGAGTTGCTGGGCGCGTTGGCGGCTGCGGGACCTCACGGACTTACCCTGGGTGAATGGCTGGCAGGCGCACAGCCGGGCGAACGGCCCGTTTTGGAACGAACCGTTGGCTGGCTGTTCAAAATGGGTGTCCTGCGGATGGTCTCCTGAACGTGGATTTCACTAAATGGCAATTGAAAGGAATATGTTGTATCCTACTGATACTGAATGGAAATTATCCCTGTGGATAATTTTGACGGATTCAATCCAGGTCCCACGATATGCTGTGCGGGCGCTGATCAATTAAGGGCGGACAATGGGTAAATTCCTCAGAAGGTGTCGCGTTTACTTTGTCTACGCGGTCATCTTTTCCTTCTTTGCCAATATTCTGATGTTGACCCTGCCCATTTACATGATGCAGGTCTTTGACCGGGTCATCAGCAGCCGATCCGTGGAGACGCTGGTGATGCTCTCCATCATGGCCCTCGGTGGATTATTTGCCCACATGTTGCTGGAATTGTTTCGCTCCCGCCTGCTCTCCGGCGCGGGCCTCGCGCTGGATGGCATGGCCGGTCCGGCCGTGGTCACCGGCGTCCTCAACGTGGGCGCCCGGCCCGGGAGCAACCCCGCGGTTTCCAGCCTGCGCGACGTGGCCCTGGTACGTACCTTCCTGACCGGCCAGGCGGTGTTTGCACTGTTTGACGCCCCCTGGGTGCCGATCTACCTGGGCGTGATTTTCATGTTCCACCCGACGCTGGGGATCATTGCCACGCTGGGGGCAATCTCGCTGTTCTGCCTGGCCTATGTGAACGAAAAACTGACGCGCAGTCCCCTGGAGGAGATGCAAAAGGAGACGCGCCGCGCGGGCCGCTACATCGATTCGGGGATGCGCAACGCCGAAGTGGCCGGGGCGCTGGGGATGATTCCCAGCATCATTGGGCGCTGGAAACACCTCAATGACCGGGTTATCGATGCGCAGGCCCGGGCCGACCGGTTGGGCGGGGTGCTGAAAGGGATCACACGCTTAATCCGCATGTCGTTGCAGATCCTGATGCTGGGCGTGGGGGCATTGCTGGTCATCAAGGAAAATCTGTCACCGGGCGTGATGATGGCGGGCACATTGATCCTGTCCCGGGCGCTGGCGCCCATCGAGTCTGCGATCCAGACCTGGAAGAGTTTTGTGGAGGCCCGTGGCGGCTATGCGCGCCTGAACGAATTGTTGGCACCCGCCAAGTTTGAGCCGGAAACGACCACGCCGCTGCCCGCGCCTACCGGCCGCATCGAAGTGGACCGCATCACCTTTGGCATTCCCGGCCAGGACCGGCTGATCATCAAAGGCGTGTCTCTCACGCTCGCGCCGGGGGAACACCTGGGGTTG